>NZ_JAMBPS010000032.1:0-92547 GCF_024206515.1 Paraburkholderia sp. CNPSo 3281
CGGTCAGGCCACGATTCCGATGGTCGCGGCGGTGTCGCGCGTCGCGAAGGTTCACTACGCCGAAATCGTCGCGTCGATCAGCAGCAAGTCGGCGGGCCCCGGCACGCGCGCCAACATCGACGAGTTCACCGAAACGACTTCGAAGGCGATCGAAGTGGTGGGCGGTGCCGCCAAGGGCAAAGCGATCATCGTGCTGAATCCGGCCGAGCCGCCGGTCATGATGCGCGACACGGTTTATACGCTCTCCGAAATGGCCGATCGCGCGAAGGTCGAGCAGTCCATCGAAGCGATGGTCGCGAAGGTGCATGCCTACGTGCCGGGCTATCGCCTGAAGCAGAAGGTGCAGTTCGACGAGATTCCCGCGAACGCGCCCTTGAATATTCCGGGCCTCGGCAAGTTCAGCGGCCTGAAGACCTCGGTGTTCCTCGAAGTGGAGGGCGCCGCGCACTATCTGCCCGCTTACGCAGGCAATCTCGACATCATGACTTCCGCCGCGCTCGCCACCGCCGAACGCATGGCGCAGACGCTTCTGAGCGTGGCGGAATAAGACCATGAGCAAGAAACTCTACATCTCCGACGTGACGCTGCGCGACGGCAGCCACGCCATCCGCCACCAGTACTCGATCCAGAACGTGCAGGACATCGCCCGCGCGCTGGACCGTGCGAAGGTGGACAGCATCGAAGTCGCTCATGGCGACGGTCTGCAGGGCTCGAGCTTCAACTACGGCTTCGGCGCGCACAGCGACCTGGAATGGATCGAAGCCGTGGCCGACGTGGTTACGCATGCGCAGATCGCCACGCTGCTCCTGCCCGGCATCGGCACGATTCACGACCTGAAGGCCGCGTACAACGCGGGCGCGCGCGTGGTGCGTATCGCCACGCACTGCACGGAGGCCGACATTTCGAAGCAGCACATCGAATACGCACGCGAACTGGGCATGGACACCGTGGGCTTCCTGATGATGAGCCACATGACCACGCCGGAAAACCTCGCGGTCGAAGCGAAGAAGATGGAAAGCTACGGCGCGACCTGCCTCTACGTGGTCGATTCGGGCGGCGCGCTCACGATGAACGACGTGCGCGACCGTTTCCGTGCCGTCAAACAGGTGCTCAAGCCCGAAACGCAAACGGGCATGCACGCGCACCACAACCTCTCGCTGGGCGTGGCGAACTCGATCGTGGCGGTGGAAGAAGGCTGCGATCGCGTCGATGCGTCGCTTGCCGGTATGGGGGCGGGCGCGGGCAATGCGCCGCTCGAGGTGTTCATCGGCGCGGCGGAACGCATGGGCTGGAATCATGGCACCGACCTCTACGCGCTGATGGACGCCGCCGACGACATCGTGCGCCCGCTGCAGGACCGCCCGGTTCGCGTGGACCGCGAAACGCTCGCGCTCGGCTATGCAGGCGTGTATTCGAGCTTCCTGCGCCACTCGGAAGTGGCCGCGAAGAAGTACGACCTGAAGACGGTGGACATTCTCGTCGAACTGGGCAAGCGCCGGATGGTGGGCGGTCAGGAAGACATGATCGTCGACGTGGCGCTCGATCTGAAAAAGCGCCGGCAAGGATTGCAGTCCTGATCAAGCGCGCCGCGCATCGCCTTCGGGTGGTGCGCGGCGTTGCCACTTATAGCCGCCGGAAAGAGCGGCTCGTATATATACATGGAGACTTTTTATGACGTCGCGAAACCGTAGTGCTGGAGGAAGTGGAGCAAGCAGCAAGGCGACCATCGCCCTGTGTCTGGCGATTGCGCTGCTCGAAGGGTTGGACCTGCAATCGGCGGGCGTAGCGGGACCGCGTATGGCGAAGGAGTTTCATCTCGCCGTCGCGCAAATGGGCTGGGCGTTCAGCGCAGGCGCGATCGGCCTCCTGCCGGGCGCGGCGCTGGGCGGGCGGCTTGCCGACCGCTTTGGCCGCAAACGCGTGCTCATGTGGTCGGTGGCGCTGTTCGGCCTTTTCTCGCTCGCCACGACCATGGTGTGGAATTTCGAAAGCCTGCTCGTCGCGCGTCTGCTCACGGGTCTCGGTCTCGGCGCGGCCATGCCGAACCTGATCGCGCTGTGCTCGGAGGCAGCGGGTGAGCAGCAGCGCAGCACGGCAGTGGGTGCGATGTATTGCGGCATGCCGTTCGGCGCGGCGATCGCCGCCGTCATCGGCATGCTCGGCGCGGGCGACGCGAGCTGGCGCCACGTGTTCTACGTCGGCGGTCTCGGCCCGATCGTGATGGTGCCGCTGCTTGGCCTGTTCCTGCGCGAGTCGCAGCAGTTCGTCGCCGCGCAAGCGTCGAAGGTCGCGAGGGAAGGCGCACCGAGCGTGACGCAAGCGCTCTGGCAAGGGGGCCGCGCGCGTACCACGATTGCGCTGTGGATCAGCTACCTCGGCACCTTGATCGTGCTGTACTTCCTGATGAACTGGCTGCCCTCGATGGTGCTCGCGCGCGGCCTCACGCGCGTGCAGTCGAACCTCGTGCTGATGCTGTTCAACATCGGCGGTGGCGTCGGCGCCGTTGCGATCGCAACGATCATGGACCGCTTTGGGCGCCGCGGCACGGTGATCGGCATGTACGTGGGTATCGTGGCGGCGCTCACCGTGCTCGCAAGCGCGGGCGGCGCAAGCTCGACGGCCGTGGGCGGCCTGCTGTGCGGCTTCTTTATCGTGGGCGGCCAGTCGGTGCTGTATGCATTCGCGGGCCATGCGTACCCCACGGAAGTACGCGGCACGGGTGTGGGCGCGGCAGTGGCCGTGGGGCGTCTAGGCTCGATTCTCGGGCCGCTCGTGGCGGGACAGCTGTTTGCACTCGGCCAGAGCCCGTCGATGCTGGTGGGTTCGAGCATTCCGCTCGTCGTGATCGCGGCCCTTGCCGCGCTCAGCGTGGTGGGTGCATTCAGGCAGCGCAGCGCGCTGGGCGCACAGGGCGCGTGAATGTGAACGGGAGAAGGCACGCGCCTTCTCCCGCATGGGTTAATACGTTTTAAAGGATGGTCATCATGACGGGTACGGCACAAGCAATCACCGAAGCCTCGACGAGCAAGTTCGCGCGAGTGAAGGACGGCGAGGTCGAGTTCCAGATTCACTACAACGACGCAGGCGCTGGCGCCGAAACCGTTGTGATGCTGCACGGCTCGGGTCCGGGCGCGAGCGGCTGGGCCAACTTCAACCGCAACGTCGAACCGCTCGTCGCGGCCGGCTACCGCGTGATCCTGATGGATTGCCCGGGCTGGAGCAAGAGCGACCCGCTCGTCTGCACGAGCTCGCGCTCGGACCTGAACGGCCGCGTGCTCAAGGGCCTGCTCGACGTGCTCGACATCGAGCGCGTGCATATTCTCGGCAATTCGATGGGCGGGCATAGCGCCGTTGCGTTCGCACTGGCGAACCCGCAACGCGTGGGCAAGCTCGTGCTGATGGGCGGCGGCACCGGCGGCCCGAGCAGCTTCGTGCCGATGCCCACCGAAGGCATCAAGCTGCTGCAAGGTCTCTATCGCGATCCGACGATCGAGAACCTCAAGCGCATGATGAACGTGTTCGTGTACGACGCGAGCGCGCTCACCGACGAGTTGATGCAAACGCGCCTCGACAATATGCTCGCGCGCCGCGACCACCTGGAAAACTTCGTGAAGAGCCTCGTCGCCTTCCCGAAGCAGTTCAGCGACTATGGCCCGCGCCTTGGCGAAATCGCCGCGCCCACGCTCGTGATCTGGGGCCGCGACGACCGCTTCGTGCCGATGGATATCGGCCTGCGTTTGCTCGCGGGCATGCAGAACGCGCAACTGCACGTGTTCAACCGTTGCGGCCACTGGGCACAATGGGAGCATGCGGAAGCCTTCAACCGCATGGTGATCGACTTCCTGAAGCACTAGGACGCGAAAGCCCTCGCGGTAACGATGCGGCGCACCTCGCGGTGCGCCGCTTTTTTATTGGGGCGAGCGCATTGCGTTTGCAAACCGGCTTTTGTGTGACGAAACCGTGGGTCAACGTACCGTCGACATGTTCATCTAAAGACAAACCATAATTAGCGTAAAGCAAAGCGATTCGCCATTGACAAATTAAACCTGCCTCACCTATGATCGGCCTCAATGCCTGGAGACGCGTGAACCGTACGCGTCCCGGCGAGCCGCGCAAGGCGCACAAGACGCCGCGCATCAACGGTCTGCCCGGGCCCGCCTGGGTGAACCGGAGTCATGTTTGGAGACAGGCAGATGCCCCAATCGATTGCCCCGGACCGCCGGTCCGAAGCCGCACGCGCGTACGCTACGTCCGCGCAACATTCCTCGCAGCAAGAAGACGCGCTCTATCGCAAGGTCTCCGCGCGCGTCATCCCGTTCCTGTTCGTTTGTTACGTCGTCTCGTTCCTCGACCGCATCAACATCGGCTTCGCGCAGTTGCAGATGAAGCACGACCTGGGCTTCAGCGACGCGATGTACGGGCTCGGCGCCGCCGTGTTCTACGTGGGCTACGTGCTGTGCGAAGTGCCGAGCAACATGCTGCTTGCGCGCTTCGGCGCGCGCCGCACGTTCATGCGCATCATGCTGCTGTGGGGCATTGCCTCGACCAGCATGATGTTCGTGTCGAGCCCCACGCAGTTCTATGCGCTGCGCTTTTTGCTGGGCGTGTTCGAGGCGGGCTTCTTTCCGGGTATCGTGCTCTATCTCACGTACTGGTATCCTGCGCGCCGCCGCGCAGCCGTGTTCTCGATCTTCTTCGCGGGCGTGGCGGTGGCGGGCGTGCTGGGCGGCCTCATCTCGGGCTGGATCATGCGCGACATGGCCGGCGTGGCGGGATTCGCCGGCTGGCGCTGGATGTTCCTGATCGAAGGGCTGCCGGCCGTGCTGCTCGGCCTCATGGCGGCGTTCTGGCTCGTGGACGGACCCGAGAAGGCGCGGTGGCTGACCGATGCAGAAAAGGCACAACTCCTCGCACAACGCGACGGCGAAGGCGATCACGCGCACTCCACGCGTTCGTTCGGGGCGGCGCTGCGCAACCCGCGCGTGTATCTGTTCGCGTTCATCTACTTCTCGCTGACCTGTGCCTCGCTCACGCTGAACTTCTGGATGCCGCTCATGATCCGCGACTTCGGCGTGCATGACGTGCTGGCGATCAGCCTCTACACCGTCATTCCAAATGCGGTGGGTGCGGTGGGCCTCATGTGGATCGCGCGCCGCTCGGACCGGCGTGGCGAACGGCGCTGGCATTTCGCGGCGTGCACCGTAGGCGGCGGCATGGCATTGGCGCTGCTCACGCTGCATCTCGCGAGCTTCGCCGCGATGATGGCGATTCTTTCGATCGCAGCGGTGCTGATCTTCGCCGCGTTGCCGATCTTCTGGGCGGTGCCTTCGGCGTATCTCTCGGGCAAGGCCGCCGCTGCGGGCATCGCGCTCATCAGCAGTATCGGCATTACAAGCGGCATTGTGAGCCCGTGGGCAATCGGGCTCATCAAGACGCATACGGGCAGCATGGATAACGCGCTGTATCTGCTCGCGGCGTTGCTGGTGGCGAGTGGTGCGGCATTGGTGGCGGGTGTGCCGGCGGTGAAGGCTGGCCGCTGAGCGCGCCTCACGCAGGCATGAGTGGCGTGCGCCAGCTCGGCCAGCGCCTGCTGAACATTCGCCATGGTGGTGGCGCAGCAAATTTCATTCCGCATCCCCTTGCGAATGCAACCTTGAAGTCACTGCTGCCCCGCAAGCTCCTGCAGCAGCCAGTCGCGAAACGCAACCAGCACGGGATGGCGCTGAACCCGCTCCGGGTAGACGAGGTAATACGAGCGCGAGCTTGGCACTGCTTCGAATGGGCTGAGAAGCCGGTCTTCCCTCAATTCGTCTTCCACCAGCATGCGCGGCACGAGGCCTACGCCGATACCGGCCACGACTGCCTGGATCAAATGCGAGGTCAACTCGAAACTCGGGCCCGGCCGCAGCGCGTCGTGAGGCAAACCGAAGTGCCCACACCATTCGCGCCACGCGTCGGGAAAGCTGCGCACGCGCAGCAGCGTGAGCCCTTCGAGGGATTCGATGGTTGGCGCGGCGGCCCTGCGCCTCGATTTTCGCGCGAGGGGCAACACGGCAGGGTTGCCGACCAGCACCAGATCTTCCGCGTAGAGCCGGTGCGCCGTCACATCCGGCCAGCGGCCGTCGCCCACCACGATGGCAGCGTCGAGGTCCTGGGTCGAAAAGTCGGCGGCCTCGATGCGCGAGTCGAGATCGATCTGCAAATCGGGGTGCGCCTGGTAGAAGCGGTGCAGGCGCGGCAGCAGCCACTTGGCGCCGAACGTCGGCAGGGTCGCGACGCGCAGCTGCGTTTTCGGCGCGTTGGAGGTGAGGGCCTGCAGCGTCGCGCTGCGGATCAGCGTGAGCGCGTGCGAGATCTCGGCCATATAGGCGCGGCCGATATCCGTCGGGATGATGCGCTTGCCCTCGCGCGTGAAGAGCGCAAGCTCGAGCATCGCTTCGAGCGCCTGAACCTGGCGGCTCACGGCGCTCTGCGTGAGCGACAGCTCCTCAGCCGCACGCGTGAAGCTCTCATGCCGCGCGGACGCTTCGAACGCGAGCAGCAGCGACATGGAAGGCGTGAGCTTGCGGAAATTCATTCATAAACCTCATGATCAACCCAACGAATATACGTTTGCCCGGTGCCGGCGGGAACGCGACAATGCCTTGCCAGAAAGGGAATGGTACGCCCAAGGCGAGACTTCGAGAACGATATGACAATTGCCCCGCTTGCCATCGGCGAATTCAGCAACCCGCTGATCCGTCAATTTTTGCATGAATTGAAGACGTCGGGCTTCGAAGGCGAGGTGGATGCGACTCACGCGACGCGCACGGTGCTGGCCACGGACAATTCGATCTATCAGCGCTATCCGAAAGCGGTGGTGTTTCCGCGCCATGCGCAGGACGTCGTATGCCTCGCGGGCCTGCTCGGGCGCGAGGCGTTCCGCGGCGTGGCGGTGGCGGCGCGCGGCGGCGGCACGGGCACGAACGGGCAGTCGCTGACCGAAGGCATCGTGGTCGATATGTCGAGGCATATGAACCGGATCCTCGAAATCGATCCCGTCGCGCGTACCGCCAGAGTGGAAGCGGGTGTCGTCAAGGATCAGCTCAATGCCGAACTGAAGCGGCACGGACTCTTTTTCGCGCCGGAACTATCGACTTCGAACCGCGCGACCATCGGCGGCATGATCAGCACGGATGCGAGCGGGCAGGGCAGTTGCACCTACGGGAAAACACGCGACCATGTGCTCGCGCTGGAAACGGTCCTGGTCGGCGGTGCGTGTCTGTCGAGCGCGCCGGTCGATCATGCCGCACTGACGGCGCTCTGCGCGCGCGAGGACAAGGTCGGCGAAGTTTTTCGCACCGCGCGGGACATCAGCGAGCGCGAAGCCGGCCTGATACGCGAGCGCTTTCCCGAACTGAACCGCTGCCTGACAGGTTACGACCTCGCCCATCTGCGTGACGGCGAAGGGCGCTTCGACATCAATAGCGTGCTGTGCGGCTCGGAAGGCACGCTCGGCTTTATCGTCGAGGCGACGCTGAATGTGCTGCCGGTTCCGAAGCACGCCGCGCTCGTCAATATCCGCTATGAGGGTTTCATGGATGCCCTGCGCGACGCGCGCGCGTTGATGGCCCATCGTCCGCTCTCAATCGAAACCGTGGACGCCACGGTGCTGCGGCTGGCGCGCGAGGATAGCGTCTGGCAAAGCGTGGCCGACTATTTCCCCGACGACGAAGACATCGAAGGCGGTGCGAGCGGCATCAACATGGTCGAATTCAGCGGCGACGATGCGGACGAAGTGCGCGCGCGCGTGGCGGCGTTCACCGCGCACCTGGGCGCCGACGCGAGCGTCAGGCGCCTGGGACATACGATCGCCGACGGCGAGGCGGCGATCCATCGCGTCTATGCGATGCGCAAGCGTGCGGTGGGCCTGCTGGGCAACGCCCGCGGCGCGAGCCGGCCGCAGCCCTTCGTGGAAGACACGGCCGTACCGCCCGAAAATCTCGCTGACTATATTGCGGAGTTTCGGGCGCTGCTCGATGGTTTTGGTTTGCGCTACGGCATGTTCGGCCACGTCGACGCCGGCGTGCTGCACGTGCGCCCCGCGCTAGACATGCGCAATCCCGACGAGGCCGCACTCGTGCGCCCCATTTCGGATGCCGTGACCGCCTTGACGATGAAGTATGGCGGCCTGCTGTGGGGAGAGCATGGCAAGGGCGTCCGCTCGGAGTATGTGCCGGAGTATTTCGGGCCTTTGTATCCCGCGCTGCAGCGGCTCAAGGCGGCATTCGATGCGCACAATCAGCTCAATCCCGGCAAGATCGCCACGCCGGCGACGGCGCGTGCGGCGCTGTTGAAGATCGACGCGACGACGCTGCGCGGCGAACTGGACCGGCGCATAGACGAGCGTGTCTGGCAGGCCAATGCCGACGCCGTTCACTGCAACGGCAACGGCGCCTGCTACAACTTCGACCCAAACGACGCCATGTGTCCGTCGTGGAAAGCCACGCGCGACCGCGTGCATTCGCCGAAGGGGCGGGCTTCGCTGATGCGTGAATGGTTGCGCCGGCAACAGGATGCCGGAGCGGATCTCGCGGCTGTGCCAGCCGCGGCGGCGTTGCCGGTGCGCATCTTCAATAGCATACGCAAACGCCAGGGCGAGCAAGACTTCTCGCATGAGGTGTATGACGCCATGGCGGGTTGCCTCTCGTGCAAGTCATGCGCGGGGCAGTGCCCCGTGAAAGTGAGCGTGCCAGAGTTTCGCGCCCGCTTTCTGGAGCTGTATCACACGCGCTATTTGCGGCCGCTGCGCGACTATCTGATTGGCGCGCTTGAATTCTCCGTGCCGCGTGTCGCGGCGGTGCCAGGAGCGAGAAGCGTCTACAACGCGGTGATGGGCGCGGGTCTCGTCAAATCGGTGCTTGCGCGCTGTCTGGGCCTTATCGATAGCCCATTGTTGAGCCCGGTGTCATGGCGTGATGCGCTGCGCCTCTCGGGAGCGGAGGTCGCAACGCCCGAACGCCTCTCGATGCTCGGCGTTGCCGAGCGCCAGCACAGCGTGATCGTGGTGCAGGACGCGTTCACGCGCTACTTCGAAACGCCGGTCGCCGCCGCGTTTCTGGAAGTCGCCGCGCGGCTCGGATTCAAGGTCTTCGTCGCACCTTATCTGCCGAACGGCAAGCCACTGCACGTACAGGGGTTTCTGCCGCAGTTTCGCCGGGCTGCGCGGCGCAATGTGGCGCAACTGGCCGTGCTTGCCAGAACGGGTGTGCCGCTGGTCGGCATCGACCCGGCAATGACGCTCGTGTACCGCCAGGAATACCGCAAGATGGAAGGCATCGAAACAGTACCCGAGGTTCAGTTGCCACAGGAATGGCTGATCGGCGCATTGCGCACGCGTGCAACATCGCCGCGAGCGTCTGGCTCGTTCAGTCTGCTACCGCATTGCACTGAGCGCACCAACGCGAGCGCTGCCACGCTCCTGTGGAACGACGTCTTCGCGGCGGCTGGCCTCACGCTCACGACGCAGGCCAGCGGTTGCTGCGGCATGTCGGGCACTTACGGCCACGAGGCGCGCAATCGCGCGACCTCGGAAACGATCTTCGAGCAATCTTGGGCGCGACATGTCGATGCGGCATCGACGTCGACGCAGGGGGCGCAAGAACTGCTCGCCACGGGTTATTCGTGCCGCTGCCAGGTGAAGCGCTTGCGCGGGCGCCAGCTGCGTCATCCCATTCAGGCGCTGCTGGACGCCCTGCGCTGACCCGGGTCAGTAGTCCCAACGGCCCCGGTCGTGCCATTCGCGTTCGCGCCACTGCCGCTCGCGCCATTCATGCTCACGACGTTCGTGCTCGCGCCATTCGTGTTCCCGCCAACGCCGCGCGCGCCAGTCGTCGTCGCCTCGCCAGTCGGCCTGGACGGGAGCCGGCGCATAGGCCGCGCCTGGCACGCCAACGCCCACGGCCACATCCACGTGGGCCAATGCAGCGGTCGAAGCCGCCAACGCCGTTGCGCCCAGGACCAGGCCGAGAATCGTCCTCTTCATATCGCAACTCCTTCGCACGCTGCGTGCGTTTTTTTGATGAGCACGGTTTCGAGTGTAGGCGCCGCCGCCGGACACAGGTGCAACGGCGCTGCGAGATTGGTAACAACGAGTTATGCGCCTGCTCCGTTGCCACTGTTCAAACCGGTTTGCGTATTGCTCAGTACACCGATGAATTCAGGACGCCGGACTCCGACCCATGGCGCGAGGCGGCGCGGGCGTTTGCCATTGACGGAATCCGGGTACACTCGAAGGCGACCCACGGTCGAGTCCTGACTGTGTCGCTCCCGCTCTCCAGCCAGTTTTTTGTACCCGATGCCAAAACGAATCCTGCTAATCGACGACAACCGCGACGTCGCAGATGCGCTCGCGGCGCTCGTCGAATTCGAAGGTCATCAAGCCCGATGCGCCGCCGATGGACATGAGGCCCTGCTCGTTGCCGGATTGTTCCTTCCCGAACTTGCCTTCGTGGACTGGAGGCTTCCGGACATGAGCGGCGGCGAACTGGTGGACCAGCTTCGGCTCAACCCCGCTCTGTCGCATACCCGGTACGTTCTGCTGTCGGGACACACCGACCCGGACATCGCGGCCAAGGCTGCAGCAGCCGGCTTCGACAAATGTCTGACGAAACCCGTGCGGCTCGAAGACCTGCTGGCCTGCCTGTGACGCCGGTCTGAGCGGCTGCCGCTTCGGCACCGGTTGCCCTCCGTGGCGATCTTGACGGCCCGCGCCGGGTGCTGGAACGAGAATTGCGCACCCTGCCTCGCTCGTGCGCAGCGTCGAATCCTCCACGAACATCGCCGTTCCGAAATCCAGCAGCGTGTCCCGGGAGCCGAGTCGCGTCATGAACAAGGAAGTTCCACCGCCGATCGAGCGCCCCTTGACCCGCTGGCCGGGCGAAATGGCGGAGCGCATCGCCGCATTCGACTGGAGCGACACGGCGCTCGGCCCCCGCGAAACGTGGTCGGCGAGCCTCGTCGCCGCGATCAATATGCTCCTCGCCTCGCCTTCTCCGCTCGTCATGCTTTGGGGACACGAAGGCACGATGGTCTACAACGACGCCTACGCGGTTTTCGCGGGCGGCCGGCATCCGTTCCTGCTCGGCAAACCGGTCGAAACCGGCTGGCCAGAGGTGGCGGCGTTCAACCGCAATGTCGTCGATACGTGCCTCGCCGGTGGAACGCTGGCCTTCCAGGACAAGCAGCTCGTGCTGTATCGCGAAGGTCACGCCGAAGACGTCTGGTTGGACCTGAGCTACAGCCCGGTTTTCGAAGACGACGAGCGGCCGGCGGGCGTCATCGCCATCGTGTTCGAAACGACCGCGAAGGTGCAGGCGGAAAGGCAGCGCAAGGTGGCCGAAGACGCGCTGCTGCAACTGACCCAGACACTGGAGCAGCGCGTCGCCGAGGAAGTGGGCGCGCGCGTGGCAATGGAGGAGCGGCTGCGTCAGGCACAAAAGCTGGAGGCGATCGGCAGTCTCACGGGCGGCGTGGCGCACGACTTCAACAACGTCTTGCAGGTCATTTCCGCCAACCTGCAACTCATCGAGCTTTCTACGCGAGGCAACGTCGCGCTCGAGCGGCGCGTGGCGGCGGTCAGCAACGCGGTGTCGCGCGGCGCGAAACTCGCCGCGCAATTGCTGGCCTTCGCACGCAGGCAACCGCTCGCGCCGGCCGTTCTGAATCCCTTCCGGCTGGTCGAAGGCATCGCCGAGATGCTTCACCGGACCTTGCCGGAGACGATCGAACTCGCCATCGTGCCCGCGCAGGAGAGCTGGAATATCTGTGCAGACCGAAGTCAACTGGAAAGCGCGCTGTTGAATCTGGTCATCAACTCGCGCGACGCGATAGACGGACCGGGACGCATCTGCGTTTGTCTCGCGAACATCGACGCAGGCAACGACGAACTGGCGCGCCGCGACGGCGTGCCAGCGGGCGAATATGTGCGTCTGTGCGTTTCGGACTCGGGCAGCGGCATGCCCGACCACGTAAAAGCGCGCGTGTTCGAGCCGTTCTTCACGACCAAGGCCGAGGGCCAGGGGACGGGACTGGGCTTGAGCATGGTGCACGGGTTCGTGGCGCAGAGTTCGGGCCACGTTGTCATCGAAAGCGCGCAAGGCCAGGGCACGACCGTCAACCTCTATTTCCCGCGCAGCCTGGAGGCGGAATACGACGCTTACAAGCCGACCGTTGCGAGACAGGAGCGCGGCGGCGAGACCATTCTCGTGGTCGAAGACGATGCCGACGTGCGCATTGCCGCGATCGAAATGCTGGCCCAGCTCGGCTACAAGGTGCTCTCCGCGCAAGATGGCGAAAGTGCGCTCAAGCTGATCCAGAACGGCCAGCGTTTCGACCTGCTGTTCACGGATGTCGTGACGCCGGGCACGGTGAGAAGCAGCGAACTGGCTCGTATTGCGAGCGGGCCGCCGTATTACGCCGAGGTCCTGTTTGCCTCTGGCTACACGCGCGACGTCATTTTCCACGACGGCAAGCTCGACGAAGGCGTCGCGCTCATTAGCAAGCCTTATCGATACGACGAGCTTGCGGTTGCGGTGCGCAATGCGCTCAGCAAGACCGACTGACGCAAGCTCAGGTCTTCAGCCCGATCTGCATGCGTCCGAGCGGCGTCAGGTCGTCGACCGTTGCGCGCCCGAGGAAATCGACTTCGAAATGATCCGTCGGGAAGTCCGGCGGACTCTTGCCCTCGAGGAAGCTCGGCAGTTGCCGCGCGAGATACGCGTCGTTCTTGGCGCAGGACGGCGCCGACGCGATGTACATCACGTTGCTGTAGCCCTTGCCGCGATGCGCATCCTCCACGGCATGAATGACGTCGCTGTGCCAGAAAACGGTGTCGCCCGGTTGCATCAGTGGGATCGACGAAAGCGCGTGGAAAAGCGGCGCGTGATACTCCGGCTTGATCGAGAGCGCCCGGCCCGGCATCGCGCCGCACAGGTCGTCGTCGGCAATGTCGTCCTGCAGCGCGCGCAGCAGGATGTAGACCATCGCGTTCGCCATAGGCACGAGTTGCAGCGTGCCGTCGCCGGGGCCTTGCTGCGTGAGCGCCGTCCAGCCCTGAAACGTGCGGAACATCGAGCAGACAGCGGGTGACGGAATCTCTTCGACCGCGGTGCGCCACGCCGCATCGAACGCGTCATAGTCGCGCCAGTTTCCGGAGAACACGTGGCGGTAGACCTTGCGGAAGTTTGCTTCGATCCAGCGCTCGACTGAACCACCGTCGCAATGCGCGGAAAGCCCCAGCGACTCGGAGCCTGGCGGCCGGCGGCGCAGCCGGTCTGCATAAACCGGCACGTGATCCGGGTCGAAGTGCACGCGGCCTTCGCTCTCGGTGCGCCACAGCCGGTTCAGGAACACGCGCGCCTGCGTGAGTTCCGGCGACTGGCGCGCCAGCACTTGCGGCTTCGACCAGTAGACACCGTAGATCTGCGGCTTGCTCGAGGCCAGCTGGCCGAAGTATTTGTCTTCGGCGCGATGAAGCAGCTTGCGGTCGAGATCGTTGCGCTCGACATAGTCGGCAATCTCGTTGTCCCACTGCTCCACGAGCGAGCGGTCGAAGACCTTGCGGATGACACAGGCGCCGCGCGCCTTCACGAGCGCGATCTGCTCCACGCTCACCCGGTTGCCGACGATGTCCGCGAAGGCGATTTCGGGGATAACCGGCTCACCCCGGTCGCGAAGCTGGGCAATGCGATGCGCCTGTTCGTGCATGGCCGATTCGACCTCGGCGAACACGGCCTGGTAGTTGGGCAGTTTTTCCCGCAGTTCCTGCTTGGCCTGGCGGATAGCCGCGGGCAGGTCGTCGATATGCAAAGCCATGTCGTTGTCTCCACCTTGGTGATTTCGAATGATGGGAGCGTACGCCGGCGCAGCCTTGGCCGGTGATATTATCAAGTCAATCTTTTTGTAGTTTCGGCCATGAAAGCAGCGTACGAGCACGTCGACTTCGGCAGCAGGTGTTCGGTGCGGGTTTACCACCGGCGCTTGCCGCGCATTCCGTTCGAGTGGCATCACCACCCGGAATACGAACTCACGCTGACGATGAACAGCCAGGGCAAGCGCTATATCGGCGATTCAGTCACCGTTTATGGCGCCGACGATCTCGTCCTGGTCCCGCCGGACATGCCGCACACGTGGTCGTCCAATCGCTCGATCGACCCGGCGGATTCGCAGGTCGCCATCGTCATCTGGTTCGAAGGCAGCTGGGTGCAGCGCCTCGCCGACGTTTGCCCGGAATACGCGAACCTGCGCAACCTGCTGCGTCGCGCGGCCTGTGGACTGGTCTTCGAAGAGGGCGCCGGCGCGCATATGCGCGGCTATCTCGACCATCTTTTGTCGGCGGACCCGCGCGGGCGTCTGGCTGCCGTGCTGGAGATCCTCGCCTGGCTGTCCGATTTACCGGCTACCCAGCTGGCGACGCCCAGCGCGTTCGAAGGCCGCGTTGGCGCGTCTTCGGGCTACGAGCCCGAGCAACTGAACCGGGTGCTTGCGCTGATCGAAACGCAGTTCTCGCAACCCTTGCGGCTTTCGACGCTCGCCAAGGCCGCGGGTCTGTCCGAACGCACGCTGACGAGACATTTCGTGCAGCACACGGGCGAAAGCGTGGGGCAGTACATCGCGCGGGTGCGAATCGGCCACGCCTGCCGGCTGTTGTCCGACACGCAGATGCCCATCTCCGTGATCGCCACCCGCTCGGGGTTTCCCAACGCCGCGAATTTCAACCGGCAGTTCAAGGCCACGAAAGCGTTGACGCCGGTGGCCTACCGACAACAATTCAAGGGTGCAAAGCTTGACGAGGATCATGCTGCGCCGTCCCTGACCGAGCGCTCGCCTTCTCTCGAGCCTGCGCGGCGGATGGCGGGCGTCAAGCCCCGGTTGCGCCGGGCCTGAGGTCCCGAACGCGGGGTTGAGCCATCGCAAACGGACCGAGGCTAACCGTAAGCCAGTCGCAATGATTCGCTATGCCTGCTCGCGTCAGCGATTTCCCTGGAGTGCTGTCATTAGCGCCAGGAATGTGGTGATATAGCGAAAAATCGCACGGTCGGACAGAAAATTCACGCTCGATAAGAAATGCCCAAACAAAGGAGACAGTCCATGAGGATGTTGCGCTCGTTGCTGGTTGGTGCGGTGGTATCGTCGGCGTTGTCGGGAGGGGCCGCGCAAGCGCAGACGGTCAAGATTGCCTTTATCGATCCGCTGTCCGGCTTGATGGCGTCACTCGGAACAAATCAGCTGCACAGCTGGCAATACACGGCCGAATACGCCAACGAGCACAACTGGGCAAACGGCACGAAGTTCGAGGTGGTCGGATTCGACAACAAGCTTTCGCCGCAGGAAAGCCTGACCCTGCTGAACCAGGCTGCCGACCAGGGCATTCGCTATATCGTGCAGGGCAACGGCTCGTCGGTCGGCCTCGCGCTGGAGGATGCGGTCGCCAAGTACAACTCGCGCAATCCGGGCAAGGAAATCGTCTACCTGAACTACGCCGCGGTGGACCCGGCCATGACCAACGCCCGGTGCGACTACTGGCACTTCCGCTTCGACGCCAACGCCGACATGAAGATGGATGCGCTCACCACGTTCCTCGCGCGCGACAAGGACATCAAGAAGGTCTACCTCATCAATCAGGACTACTCGTTTGGACACGACGTTTCGCGCGTGGCGCGCGAGGACCTGAAAAGCAAGCGCCCGGATATCGTGATCGTCGGCGACGATTTTCATCCGCTCGCGCGCGTGAAGGACTTCTCGCCCTACACCACCAAGATCAAGGCGTCCGGCGCCGACACGGTGGTCACGGGCAACTGGGGCAGCGACCTCGCATTGCTCGTGAAGGCGAGCAAGGACGCGGGCGTGACGGCCAACTTCTACACCTATTACGCAGGCACGACCGGCGTGCCGACGGCCATGGGCGCGTCCGGCGCCGACCATGTGAAGTACGTGGGCGTGTTCGGCCCGAACACGGCGAACAACCCGCCCGTGGTTGGGCAGATCATCGAGGGCTACAAGAAGAAGTACAACGACGACTATTACCTGGCGACGGCCTATGCCGCCATCGAAATGCTGAGCAAGGCGATGAACGCAACGAAGTCGACCGATCCCGTCAAGGTGGCCAAGGCCATGGAGGGCATGACGGTCGACGGCATGAACGGTCCGGTGGCGATGCGCGCTGCCGATCACCAGGCGCAACAGTCGCTCGTGATCGCGACATGGACCAAGGCGGACGGCAAAACGGTAAAGTACGACCAGGAGAACACCGGCTATGGCTGGCGCACCGACGTCCAGCTTGGGCCGACCGCGGCAACGCAGCCGACCACTTGCCAGATGAAGCGCCCGGGCTGAACGTGCTCTCGCTACGACACTTCACAAGGATCATCGGGCAGTGGAATTCCTGACCATCTCTCTGTTGAACGGCATCGGCTACGGGCTGCTGCTGTTCATGCTTTCCTCGGGCCTCACCTTGATCTTCAGCATGATGGGCGTGCTCAATTTCGCGCACGCCAGCTTTTACATGCTCGGGGCCTACTTTGCCTACACCATTGCCAGCAAGATCGGTTTCTGGCCGGCGCTCGTGGTGGCGCCGGCGCTCGTGGCGTGTGTCGGCGCGCTCGTCGAACGTTTCGGCTTGCGCACCGTGCACAAGTATGGGCATGTGGCGGAATTGCTGTTCACCTTCGGCCTGTCATATCTGATCGTGGAGGGCGTCAAGCTGGTCTGGGGACTGGCGGCGGTGCCGTACGCCATTCCGCCCGAACTGAACGGGGCGCTGTTCAAGGTGTACACGTCGGAGTTTCCGAAGTATCGCGCCTTCATGATGCTCATCTCGATCGCCATGCTCGCGGCGCTGTATCTGCTGTTGACACGCACGCGCATCGGTCTCGTCATTCAGGCGTCGCTCACGCACCCGGAAATGGTCGAGGCGCTCGGGCACAACGTGCAGCGCGTGTTCATGCTGGTGTTCGGCGGCGGCGCCGCGCTGGCGGGCCTCGCCGGCGTGATTGGCGGCAACGCGTTCGTCACGTCGCCTTCGATGGCCGAGTCGGTCGGCACCATCGTGTTCGTGATCGCCGTGGTGGGCGGCATGGGTTCGCTGCCGGGCGCGTTCATCGCGTCGCTGCTGATCGGCATCATGCAGACCTTCGCCGTCACGATCGATGCCTCGCTCTCCGATCTGTTCTCACTCGTTGGCGTGACGGTCACGGACGGCACGACGCTCTCGTCGCTGTGGCGCATGCCGGTCTCGCAGGTCGCGCCGATTCTGCCTTATCTGCTCATGGTGCTCATGATGATCCTGCGACCGCGCGGGTTGCTCGGCAAGCGGGAGGGCTGACCGATGAAACCGCTCATTCAGGCCAGCGCCGGTTCGGCCATGCAACGCCGCGGATGGCTGCAATCTGCGCATTCGCTGCGCTGGATCATTTGGGGCGCCACGGTGCTCGTGATGCTGGTGCTGCCGCTCGTGTTTTCCAGCGGCTTCGCGATCGCGCTGCTGTCGCAGATGGGCATCATGGTCATCTTCGCGCTCTCGTACAACATGCTGCTCGGTCAGACCGGCATGCTCTCGTTCGGGCACGCGGTGTACTCCGGGCTCGGCGCATTCGTCGCGGCGCATGTGCTCAACCAGATCGGCGCGAGCCATTTCCCGTTGCCCGTTTCGTTGTTGCCGCTGGTCGGCGGGCTCGGGGGCATGCTGTTCGGCGTGCTGTTCGGCTACGTGACCACGCGCAAGTCGGGCACCACCTTTGCGATGATCACGCTCGGCATTGGCGAAATGGTGGCGGCGAGTTCGCTGATGTTTCCCGGGTTTTTCGGCGGCGAGGGCGGGGTGCCGACCAATCGCACGGTTGGCCATGCGGTGCTGGGCATCACTTACGGCCCGGCGATCCAGGTGTACTACCTGATCGCAGTGTGGTGTCTCGTGTCGATGATCGCCATGTACGCATGGACGCAGACACCGCTCGGTCGTATCGCCAACGCCGTGCGTGACAACCCCGAGCGTGTGGAATTCGTCGGGTACAACACGCAGCGCGTGCGCTTTTTCGTGATGGTCCTTTCGGCGTTCTTCGCCGGCATTGCGGGCGGCCTCTCGGTGATCGACTTCGAGATCGTGACCGCGGAGAACGTCGGCGCCGCGCAGTCCGGCGGCGTGCTGCTCGCGACGTTCATCGGCGGCGGCGCGTACTTCTTCGGGCCGATCATCGGTTCTATTTTGTTCGTGCTGTTTGCGGTCGCGTTGTCCAATCTCACGCCGGCATGGTTGCTGTACCTCGGCCTTTTCTTCGTGCTGGTGGTGATGTACGTGCCGGGCGGCGTGTCGAGCCTGCTGATGAAGCAGGTCCCTCTCATCGCGGCGCGCAAGCTGCACCGCATGCTGCCGTCCTATGCGGCGGCGTTGGGCGCCGCGCTGATTTTGCTTGCTGCGCTCGTACTGACGGTCGAACTCGTCTACAAGGTGCAGATCGATAGCGACAACGGCACGGCCATGGCGTTCTTCGGCCTGAACTTCGATGCCGCGTCGTGGAGGCCCTGGACCGTCGCCGCGGTGCTGTGGGCGCTGGGCGCACAGGCGGGACGCCTCGCGGCCGCGCGGGTGCGCGACGCGTGGGATGGCGTGCAACGGGAAATCGCAGGGGGCAACGTATGACGGCCGCGCTGGAGTTGCATGAAGTGCGCAAGAATTTCGGGCGCACGGAGATCATTCGCGGTGTTGACCTGAATATCGCGAAGGGTGAACGTCACGCGTTGATCGGTCCCAACGGCGCCGGCAAGTCGACGACGTTCAACCTGATTTCGGGGCGCATGGCGCCGAGTTCCGGCACGGTCAAACTCAACGGCGTCGAGATCGGCGGGCTGCCGCCGTACAAGATCAACCGCATGGGGCTCTCGCGCAGCTTTCAGGTGACGAACATTTTTCACCGCCTTTCGGTGTTCGAGAATTTGCGCTGCTCCGTGTTGTGGTCGCTCGGCTACCGGTATTCGTTCTGGCATCGCCTCGAGCAATTGCGCGACGCGCGCGAACGCGCCGAAGCAGTGCTCGAACTGATCGGCCTGCAGGGCCGCCACGACACCCTTGCAGGGCTGCTGACTTACGCCGAGCAGCGGGCGCTCGAAATCGGCATCACGATTGCGGGCGGCGCCGAGGTGATCCTGCTCGACGAACCCACGGCGGGCATGAGCCGCTCGGAGTCGGATCATGCAGTGGAGCTGATTCGCCGGGTCACCGTCGGCAAGACGCTGGTGATGGTCGAGCACGACATGAGTGTCGTCTTCGGCCTCGCCGACCGCATTTCGGTGCTCGTGTACGGCGAGGTGATCGCCACGGACACGCCGCAAGCCATCCGTAACAACCGCCGCGTGAAGGAAGCCTATCTGGGCACCACGCTGGACGAACCCGCAGGTGCACATTGATGGCGACCGCCAATTCCATGCTCCAGGTGCGCGACCTGCACGCGTACTACGGCAAGAGCCATATCCTGCACGGCGTCGAGATGCAAGTGGGCGAGGGCGAGATCGTCGCCTTGCTCGGGCGCAACGGCGTGGGCCGCTCGACGCTGGCCAAAGCTATCATGGGGCTGGTGCGGTGCGAGGGGCAGATTCTGCTGCGCGGCGAAGAAGTGCGCGGGCTGCGCACTTTCGAGGTTGCGCATCGGGGTATCGGCTACGTGCCTGAGAACCGCGATATCTTCCCGACGCTCACCGTGCGGCAGAACCTGATGCTCGGCGAAAAGCGCAGCCGCTCACGCCAGAAGCCGCGCTGGCAGTTCGACGACATGTGCCGGATGTTCCCGCGCCTGAAGGAGCGCGAGGACACGCCCGCGGGCCTGCTGTCCGGCGGCGAGCAGCAGATGCTGACGCTGTGCCGCACGCTCATGGGCGACCCCGACCTCATCATCATCGACGAGCCGACCGAAGGGCTCGCGCCGCTCGTCGTCGCGCAGGTGGGCGAGTATCTGAAGACGCTGAAGGCGCGCGGCATTTCGGTGCTGCTCGTCGAGCAGAAGCAGGCCATTGCGCTCGATATCTCGCAGCGCGTGTACGTCATGGGGCACGGCCAGATCGTGTTCGAGGGGACGCCGCAGCAGTTGAAGGCCGATGCGCGCGTCCGCCAGGAATGGCTGGAAGTGTAGGGCGTGCTTCGATCGTTCGCCCTGCCGAAGCAATTCCGCTTAGCGTGCGGGCAAGTTACCCGGTGAGTACACAGGCTGCTGGCCGGCAGCGCCAAAAAGATCTTCGGGTTGATCGTTCATACGCTGCCGTATGTTGTCGTTGACGACCATGCCTGCCGGGAAGGCACGCGCGCCCACTCCTGCTGCCAGCCAGACAGGATCCGCAACCCATTCCCGGTGTCGCGGCCCCAAGGGATTGGATTGGACGGCAACGGGGGGATGAAGGGCGAACTTCAAACCCACGCCAGTCTGCTGCAACCTGTCCACGATCCAGACCAGGGGGCCGTCGGAGAGGCCGTGATCGGCATAGCCGCCGCCGACATCGCAATGACCGCCTGGAAAGAGCGCTTGCGTCACGTTTGGGTTGGGATTCCACAGCGTCGGCTCGAACGGCCTGCGTTGCTCGTCGAGCGAGACGGCGTGCACGCCGAGGCCAATGTCCGGGTTGAGATTCAGATCGCAAAACCGGAACAAGTCGATGGCGGAGCCCTGATAGTAGATGGGAATGCCGAGCGAACCCACCGTGTCCCAAACAGCCACTGCGGCGATTTTTGCGTCCACGAATGAGTCGGCGTCCAAAGGTTTTGGATTGGAGAATGCGGTATGGATCGTCAAGAACTCCATCACGCCGTCGGCGATCTTCTGGAACGTCGTATCGTGGCCGTGTCTCCATCGATACCACGCCGCAACCGCGGTGTCGTAACGATTCTGATCGTCGATGGCGGCGAGCTCTGGCCGAAGCAGTCCCTGTCCCGCGATCAGTCCCGCAAGGGCTCGCGCGGTGTACGCGCCGCGGCTGAATCCGACGATCACGATGCTGTCGCCCGGCTCGAAATTGCGCGAAATATACGTATAGCCACGAGCGATGCGGGCGACGACACCGACACCGAACGCACCGCCGGCGACTTTATCAAGCAGTTGCTGGGAATTTCCGACCCCGTGAATGTACTTCGCGATTTGTACAGGGTTGCCGTTTGCGTCGGAAAGCGCCTTTTCCATCTCGACGCCACCCCAGTCGGTTCCTTCGGGCAGCATGTTTCCATCGAGCCACGCGAAAAGCTTGCATACATTGGTCAGTCCCGGCTGACACCCTGCCACGGCGTCAGGCGCGCCGCCATCGCCTTTTCCTGCCGGATCGTCGGGGCCGTTCCACGTGCCGTCTGCGCAAAAGACTATCGTTTTGGACATCGCTGGCTCCTCACACGCAATCCAGTCGCAACATACGGAACGTTTGTTCGCAATCCTGAGTATCGTCCCGGTGCGTTACGTCAGCCGATGCGGCAACGCGTGCGGTGCGCGTTCCGAACGTCAGATCTACAAATATAGCTTCTGCGCCCCGGATTGCGAGGTCGGGAATGTACGATGGCGCACGTATGACAGGGGACGGTAGGGCTCGCAGCGGCTGGATCAGCTGCTGTGAACGGGCTAGGTCAGGATGTCCGGCAATTTATCCGGTAGCCCTCGGCTCCATGAACGTATGGCGGAAATACTCTCTCACCGCATGCATGGCCGGGCTCAGTTCCATGTTCTTGCGCCATGCCAGACCCACGCTCATCGCGGGTACAGGATCGAGCAGCACGATCGTCTCGATGCGTCGACCTTCGAGCGACCACGGACGATAGACCATATCGGACAGAATGGCGACGCCAGACCCATTCGCCACCATGCTGCGAACAGCTTCAACCGACGAAGTCCGGAGTATCACATTCGGCCGCCATGGCGTCTCGTTCCAGTAGCGCATCGCCGTTTGCGCAGCCTCGTCTACCGTCAACATCACAAAGGGCTCGTCTGCCACTTCGGAAAAGGTCACGCTCTCTCGCCTTAGCAGCGGATGGTGGGCGGCCACCCATAGCCGGCGCACGGAATGAATCATGGGCTCCAGAGCAAGCTCGGGGTTCGACACGTTCGACGTGAGGAGCACGGCCATGTCGTATTGCCCGCTAATCAAGCCCTCTTCGATGGCGTCGCGATTCAACTCATGCAATTGAATGGTCAGGCGCGGATACAGTGCATTCAGCCGTTGTATGTGATGCGGCAGGAAGTATCCCAACACCGTATAGCTCGCCGCGATAGCAAGCGTGCCGGTGAGCGTGCTCTCGAGGTTGGGAATCCGCATGGCCTCATCCACCGACGCGAGAATGGTGTACGCGTGATTGAGAAAGCGACGGCCGGTGTCGGTCAACGTGACGCCTGCGGCGTTACGCACGAAGAGCTGGGTGCCCAAACTCTCTTCCAGTTCCTTGATTGCACTCGTCACTGCGGACTGAGATATGGTCAGATGAATCGCCGCTTGGGAAAGCTGTCCAAGCTCGGCAGTCGCGACGAAATACTTTAATTGTCTGAGGGTAAGCGCCATCTTCGAAGTCAAACCGCTGGACGTCAGAGTGAGGTCATCACGCGGATGCTATCGAAAAAATCGATACCAAGGCATACAAAAATAAAACTTTTTTGGCTAACCCTGTCCGTATAACCTCCATTTCACATTGGTTGGTGCGCGCTTTAAGACGCCCGACCGCTCAAATCTGGAGGGGAACAGTATGAAGAAGCAGTGCGTCGACCTGAACTCCGATATGGGAGAAGGCTTCGGCCCGTGGCGAATCGGCGATGGTGTCGACGAACAGATCATGCCGCTCATCAGCTCGGCGAATATCGCCACCGGCTTTCACGCCGGCGATCCCAACATCATGGCGCGGACGGTTCAGCTGGCGCAGGAGGCTGGCGTGGGTATCGGTGCGCATCCGGGATTTCGCGATCTGGTCGGTTTCGGCCGTCGAAACATCGCCGAAACGCCTCAGGCGCTGGTCAACGACATCCTTTATCAACTTGGCGCGCTGCGTGAGTTCGCACGTCTGCATGGCATCCGGCTGCAGCACGTGAAACCGCACGGCGCGCTCTACATGCACGCAGCGCGCGACGAGGCATTCTCGCGGCTCTTCGTTGAAACGCTGCAACAACTCGATCCCAATCTGTTGCTCTTCTGCATGGAGTCGTCTGCGACGTACCGCATCGCGCGCGAGATCGGGCAACCGGTCGTCCGGGAGTTTTACGCCGATCGCGACTACGACCGCAGTGGTTCGATCGTATTCATCCGTCGCGTCGGTCGTCTCGATCCCGAACAGGTCGCCGAAAAGGTCCTGCGAGCGTGTACGGAAGGCAAAGTGCGGACGGTCGATGGAGACGATATCGACATCGACTTCGACTCCGTTTGCATCCACAGCGACACGCCCGGCGCACTGGAGCTCGTCCAGCAGACTCGCGAGCGGCTCGTTCGGGAAGGGATTCGAATTACCGGGCCGCAGGCGGCGACGACAAAGATCTGAATCAATTCAAGGAGAGACATGATGGCACTGCACGATATCGTCAGCCCCCTGCCGGGCACGTTCTACCGGCGCCCCTCGCCAGAGGCGCAGTCCTACGTCGCCGTCGACTCCGCCGTTGAGGCCGGCACGATCATCGGCCTCGTCGAAGTGATGAAACAATTCACCGAAATCGAGAGCAGCGTCTCGGGCCGCGTAACCGAGCTTCTCGTCGAGGACGGAGAGCCTGTGGACGCTGGACAGGTGCTGATGCGCATCGAGGAGTGAAGTCATGAACGTGCAAGATTCAGCGACGACGTTCTACCGCCCCAGACGAATTCGAACCGTTCTGGTTGCGAATCGCGGCGAGATCGCGGTGCGCGTGATTCGCGCGGCGCAGGAGCTTGGCATGCGTGCTGCGGTCGTGGTGAGCGACGCGGACCGGGACAGCCTGGCCGCCCGCATGGCGGACGAAGCGGTGCATATCGGTTCTTCGCATGCGGCAAAGAGCTATTTGAATCCCGCGGCGGTTCTCGCTGCCGCAAGGCAATGCGGAGCAGATGCGGTTCATCCGGGCTATGGTTTCCTGTCCGAAAACGCGGACTTCGCGGCGCAGGTGGAGGCGGCCGGCCTGGTCTTCGTCGGGCCGACGTCGCAGGTAATCGCAACGATGGGCGACAAGGCACGCGCGCGCGAGACGGCGCAGCGCGCTCACGTGCCCACGGTGCCCGGCAGCGCCGGTATCGTAAGCACGCGCGACGAAGCCCGGGAGGTCGCTGCGCGCATCGGCTACCCCATCATGATCAAGGCGGCAGCGGGTGGCGGCGGCCGTGGCATTCGCGTTGCATATGACGCCGCCCAACTCGACGCGGAATTGCCGCTTGCGCAGCGCGAAGCCCAGGCAGCGTTCGGCGATGGCGGCGTCTATCTCGAGCGATTCATCGCACGCGCCCGGCACATTGAGGTGCAGGTACTGGGCGACGGCAATGACGTCATCCACCTGTTCGAGCGCGAGTGCTCCCTGCAACGGCGGCGTCAAAAAATTCTCGAAGAAGCGCCCTCGCCGTCTCTCACACCGAAGTTGCGCGCGGAGCTTTGCGCGTCGGCGGCGCGCCTCGCAAAGCAGGTTGGATATCGAAGCGCTGGCACACTCGAATATCTCTTCGACGAAACGCGCGGCGAGTTTTACTTCATCGAAATGAACACGCGTATTCAGGTCGAGCACCCGGTCACAGAGGCGATTACGGGCGTCGATCTCGTGCGCGAAATGCTGCGCATTGCAGATGGCGAGCCGTTGCGCTTCAGCCAGAGCGACATCGTGCTGCGCGGCGCGGCGCTTGAATGCCGCATCAACGCGGAAGACCCGATGCAGGACTTCCGCCCGAATCCAGGGCGCGTAGACGAGCTGGTCTGGCCGACCGGCCCCGGTGTGCGAGTCGATTCGCTGCTGTACCCCGGCTACGTCGTGCCGCCGTTCTACGATTCGCTGCTCGCCAAGCTGATCGTGCACGACGAAAGCCGGGCGGCCGCCATCGAACGCCTCGCACGCGCGTTGCGGGAGTTGCATATTGGTGGCCTGAAAACCACGGCGCCGCTGCACCGTGCGCTCGTTGCAGACGAAGACGTGCGCGTGGCCCACTATCACACCAATTATCTCGAGACTTGGATGACGGCGTGGCGCGAAAGTAGCGAGGCCGCATCGCTCGCGGCGGGAGAACGCGCCGTTGCAGTGTCGTCTGGCGCACGGGAGGCATCATGACCATACGCTATACCTTTGGCGGCGACGAATTCGTATTTGCCGAGATCAGCGAGGAGATGTCGCTCGAAGCGTTTTTCCAGGGCACGGCGATTACGCGCGAACTCCAGCGCCGCAACGTGGCGGGCGTGACCGAAATCTGCCCGGCGAATGCCTCGTACCAGGTGCGCTATGACCCGGATGTCATTGCCCCTGATGCGCTCGTCGCGCTGCTGCGGAGCATCGAGGCCGAAGTCGGCGAAGCCGCGCTCGACATCGACACGCGCATTGTCGAAGTCCCGGTGCTCTATAACGATCCCTGGACGCACGAGACGCTCATGCGTTTTCGTGAGCGTCACCAGGACCCTTCCTCGACGGACCTCGAGTACGCGGCGCGCATAAACGGCAAACGCGACGTCGATGCATTCATTGCGGCACATGCCGGCTCGCCGTGGTTCGTTTCGATGGTTGGCTTTGTCGCGGGGCTGCCGTTCATGTACCAGATGGTCGAGCGCGAGCGTCAGCTTCAGGTGCCGAAATACCTGCGGCCGCGCACTGACACGCCGAAGTTGACGGTCGGCCATGGCGGTTGCTTCGGCTGTATTTACTCTGTGCGCGGCGCGGGCGGATACCAGATGTTCGGCGTGACCCCAGCGCCGATTTTTGACCCGGCGCAACGGCTCGATTATCTGCGTGACTTCATGGTGTTTTTCCAGCCCGGCGACATCGTGAAGTTCAAACCGATCGATCGTCCAGCCTATGACGAAGCCGTTGCCGCCGTCGAGGCGGGCACCTTCTCGCTACGTGTACGCCCCGTGAAATTCTCGCTTGATGCCTTCCTGCGCAATCCTGACGAATACAACCGTTCCCTCGTCGAGGTGCTGAATGCCAACTGATACGCTCAATGTGATCGAGGTTCTGAAGCCGGGACTAGCCACGTCGGTGCAGGACACGGGACGCCAGGGCTACTACCACGTTGGTATTCCCCCTTCCGGATCGCTCGACCAGTATTCGTCTCGTGCGGCGAACCTGCTCGTAGGCAATGTCGAAGATGCGGCCGCGCTCGAATTCACGCTGCTGGGCCCTGAACTGCTGTTCCACTCGGAAACGCTGATCGCGCTAACGGGTGCGGAGATGACTCCGAAAATCGACGGTGTCGCCTATCCGTCCAACACGGCCCTGCGGATTCGCGCCGGAAGCAAGCTCTCGTTCGACTATGTGAAGCGTGGCGCACGCGCGTACCTGGCAATCGCCGGTGGTATCGACGTTCCGGCGGTATTGGGCAGCAGGTCGACCTACACGCTCGGTGCTATCGGCGGCCTCGAGGGTCGTCGGCTGCAAAAGGGAGACCGTCTCAAGATGGGCGCCAGCAACGCAAAGCTGAGTGAGGGTGTCGAACTGCCCGCAGCCTTGCGTGCAAAGCTCGACACAACGGTCGAACTGCGTGTGTTAAGGGGCCTTTATCACTACCGCCTCACCAGCGAGTCGGCGCAAACGTTCTTCGATGATGAGTGGACCGTCGCGCCCGAAGCGGACCGCATTGGCTATCGATACAAGAACGGGCGTCCGCTCCATTTCATGGACCGAGAACAACCCTTCGGTGCAGGCGCCGATCCGTCGAATATCGTCGATGCCTGCTATCCCATTGGCTCGATCCAGGTGCCGGCCGGGCTTGAGCCGATCATTCTGCATCGTGACGCGGTATCAGGGGGCGGATATGCCACGATCGGCACGGTGATCAGTGCCGATATGGATCTGATCGGTCAGATGCAGCCTAACCACCGCGCGCGGTTCGTGAGCGTCACCATGAATGAGGCACTCGCTGCACGACGCGAGTATCGACATCGACTTGCCCTGCTGCGCGAAGCACTAGCGCACTAACCCGTTCGAAGCTAAGGGGCGGCCCGCAGCAGCGCCGTTCCCCTGCCTTTTCCTTTCGCGACCCGCGTTCCGTGTGGCTTCCCGCCACACGGCGGGAGCGCTCGCACGTTCTTCGCAACATCGGCTGCCCGCCCGGCGTCAAGGCAGCCCCGTGAGTTGCATCGCACCGCGGTACGGACGTCGTTCGTTAAATGCAGACTCGAGGAGCAGATCATGGCCAACCTGGCTCAGGAAAGCGCGGAGGGAGCCGTCGATCTATCGACGGTCGCCATTCCCGATAGCGCAAGAATGGCGCCCTTTTCGCTAACGATGGCGTGGTGGGCAGTATGTAGCGCAGTGTTTTACATTGTGGTTGGCGCGACGCTTGCACTGACTTACGGAGCGCGCAACGCATTGATCGGCATGGCGCTATCGGTCGTATCGTATGGCGTCATCAACTCGATCATCAGTCGATACGCCATTCGCACCGGTTTGTCCGTTGCGCTGTTCTCACGCGTTCTGTTTGGAAGCGTCGGCGCCGCGCTCGCGACGCTGATTTTCTTCGCAACGGCCATTTACTACGCCGTATTCGAAGGTTCGGTCATCGCAGTCGCGGCCAATCATCTGTTTCCCGCGCTGCCATACAAATGGGCCGCGCTGATTGTAGTCTGCTATAGCGTGCCGCTGGTATTCGGTAGCGTGCAACACTGGCTGGACAAGTTCAATGGCGTGCTGCTGCCGTTCTATCTGCTAGGACTCCTTGCGGCCGTGGGACTTGCGACCTGGGAATACGGCTATAACGCATCGTGGCTCGATTTCGGTCCCAAGGGCACGATACCCGTAGATGGCTGGTGGCAGTGCTTTGTTTACTACATGGGCGTATGGGTATTGATGATGTTCACGTTCGACTACGCCCGCTTCGGCCGCAAGGAAGATGCTGGATACCACGGCCGGTTTAATTTCGGGATTCCGTTCTATCTCGTCACGTTCCTCGTCAATGGCGCTGCGGGCATTTATCTCGTGAGTACGATTCCGGGTCTCGGCACGCTCTCCGAAGTTTCGGTTGTCCTGGCGCTGTTGAAGCTGATGGGCATCTGGGGCTTGATGTTCGTCTGGGTCACCCAATCACGCATCAATACCGCTAACTACTATCTCGCGACTATCAACATGCAGGCCTTCTTCCAGAAGGTTGCAGGATTGCGTGCGCCGAAGTTCGTGTGGGCGCTGGTTGTTGGTGCTGTGGTCTACGCGCTGATGATGGCCGATATTTTCTCGAAGATCCTCCAGGCGCTTGCGTGGCAGGGTGTCTTCGTCGTCGCATGGGTTGGCGTCGCGCTGGCTCACATCACGTCGGCGCGTTATGAACGACTCATCGGCGCCGATATCGAATGCCGCGACTCTCACGTACCCCAGTTCAATCCCGGCGGTTTGATATCCTGGTTTGCCGGGGCCTTCGTCGGATTCGTCTTGAACAATGGCTCGGGCTTTCTTGTGTCGCTCTCCGCGCCAGCGACGTTCGTCATTTCCTGGACGGTTTATAGCGGCTTGCTGGCTAGTGCGAAGCGGACATGGTTCGTGCGGAATATGTGACCAGTGCAGTTTTTCTCCAGCTATTGGCCTCGCCAGCGACGTGGCTGGAAGTGAGCTTCGCGCATCGAGGGAGATGCATGTCGACGTCCCCTCGGAGACGTGCAAAAGGCGGGAGCGCTGTTTTGGCCGCCTGCGTCAAACGGGCCGAACAGGATACCTGGCCGAAGTAGCTGGTCGTCAACGAATGAGATACGGGTTCGATAAGGCAACTGCGTTGAGGTTGCGAACTGGCAAACTTGTGTCGACCGCGATAGCGGACGTTAACGAATGTTCGGAACTCGCCGACAGTCTCCTTCCCGGGAAATGGCCAGCGTGGTCGCATTCGATGCGCACAGGAAAAGCAATGCCTCTCCCGGTGTAACCTGTGAAGTGCCGTTGATTGATCTCCACCCCAACGTCAGGACCTCCCTACCATGCAAAACGAATCGGATGATGTTATCGCTCGTCGCGCCTTCATGAAGAAGGCGGTTGCGCTGGTCGGCGCGACGTCCGCATTGGCCACGCAAAGTGGGGCGGCGAATGCCCAGGCCGCGAATGCACCGGCCACCAGTGGCCGAAAGGGGACGGTGTACACCGGCGATGTGATCCAGGGGAAGAAAGTCATTAGCGCGCTCGACGTCGACGACCTTGAGCGCGGAAAGACACACAAGCTCTATTTTCAGGGCGTCCAAATGCCGACGGGGCAGGATTGGTATGTGTCGGTTATCGTTGTCCACGGTGCGAAGCCGGGCAAGCGCGTCGCGCTGATCAGCGGGGTGCATGGCGATGAAATGAGTCCCGTGCATACGATACACAGCGTGATAAGTCAGCTCGATCCCGCGCAAATGTCAGGCACCGTGCTGGCGGTTCTTGACGTATCGCGCCCCGCGCTCGAAGCCATGGAGCGCAGATGGCCCAATACCGCACTTGGTACCGGCCTCATCGACATCAACCGCGAATGGCCGGGCAACGAGAATGGCGCCAGCGCGCCGAGCCGGCATGCGGGACTGCTGTTCAACCGGCTGTTGAGGCCGAACACCGACTACGCAATCGATTTTCATACGGGCACGACCGGCATGGATTTGACGTCCTTCAATCTGGTCAGAATGGAATTGCCGGAGCCGCGAGCCATGGCGGAGCTTTTTCCGATCAAGCAGATCTTCGACAATCCCGCCTATCCCACGCTGCTTGCAAACGCATTCATCACTGTGGGGATTCCCGCCATCACGCCCGAGATCGGTTCCGCGCGCGTTTTCGACTTCGACATGATTCCCTCGTTCGTCGAGGGCACGATGAACGTGCTCAAGCGCTACAACATCGTATCTGGTCCGATGGGGCGCACTGGGCGAGACGTCGGGACCTTCGTCGGCAACAGCGGCCACTCAGTCATGTCGACGCACGGTGGGTTCGTCGAACTGCTGGTCAAGCTGAATGAGAAGGTCAAGGCGGGCCAGAAAGTGGCAATCCAGCGCAATACCTTTGGCGAAGTGGTCGCGGAGTATACGACCGAAGTCGCGGGCGAGGTGACGGGACGGCGAACCGACGCCACGGCAGAGCCCCGAATTCCTCTCGTGATGATTCTTTATCAGAGTGCGGCCAGGGAGAATCCGGAGGACTACTCCGAATGAATTCGGGCCGTTGTGAGCTTGCGCTTGTGAACCTGGGAGTTGGTCTGCTCCACTGAGTCACGAATAGCGAGGACTTACAGTGGCAGCCAGCTAGCTGCGAGCAGGGCAGCTAGCGATCGCGCAGAATTGCAGCGGGCCAGGATTGCCAGGACAGTGCATTGACAGGCTTGTTGCAGAGGGTGGTGCCGCTGCGAGCACCCCACGTCAAACAATGCCCGTCGCATAGTACACGGCGATCACGAAGAAGACGGCCAGCGTCTTGATCACCGTCACCGCGAAAATGTCCCGATACGACTCGCGGTGCGTGAGTCCCGTGACCGCGAGCAGCGTGATGACCGCGCCATTGTGCGGCAGCGTGTCCATGCCGCCGCTCGCCATGGCCACCACGCGGTGCAGCACTTCCATCGGAATATGCGCCGCCTGCGCGTTCTTGATGAAGAGGTCCGACATGGCCGCGAGCGCGATGCTCATGCCGCCCGAAGCCGACCCCGTGATGCCCGCAAGCGCGCTCACCGAAATGGCGGCGTTCACGAGCGGATTCGGAATGCTCTTGAGCGCATCGCTCACGACGATGAATCCGGGCAGCGCCGCAATCACACCGCCGAAGCCGTATTCAGAGGCGGTATTCATCGAGGCCAGCAGCGCCCCGGCCACGGCGGCCTTCGTGCCGTTCGCAAAGCGGTCTTTCACGCGGCCGAACGCCGTGACGATCACGAGCACGATGCCCGCGAGCAGCGCACCCTGAACCGCCCAGATCGCCACGACTTGCTTGACGGTGGCCGTGACCGGCGTATGAATGCCGGGCAGCACTTCGGGCGGCACGGTCACGGTGTCGCCGTACCAGACGGGAATCCAGTGCGTGAGCAGGAAGTTCGCCACGCCCACCAGCACGAGCGGTGCGACGGCGAGCGCCGGGTTGGGCAGGTGCTCGGTCTTCACGTGTTCCGGCTCGTTCACGAGCGAGGTGCCGTAGCCTTCGCCTTTGGACATCGCGCTGCGGCGGCGCCATTCGAGGTACGAGAGACCCACCACGATGATGAACAGCGAACCGATTACGCCAAGCGCGGGCGCGGCCCACGCAGTGGTCTTGAAGAACGTGGTGGGAATGATGTTCTGGATTTGCGGCGTGCCGGGCAGCGAATCCATCGTGAACGAAAAGGCACCGAGCGCAATGGCGCCCGGCATGAGGCGCTTGGGAATATTGCTCTGGCGATACAGTTCGGCGGCGAACGGGTAGACGGCGAACACCACCACGAAGAGCGAAACGCCGCCGTAAGTGAGCAGCGCGCACACGGCGACGATCACGGCGTTGGCGCGCGAGCGGCCGATATAGCGGATGGCGGCGTGCACGATCGCTTCGGAAAATCCCGATAGTTCGATCACCTTGCCAAATACCGCGCCGAGCAGGAACACGGGAAAGTAGAGCTTCACGAAGCCCACCATCTTTTCCATGAAGATGCCCGAAAAGACGGGTGCGACAGCGGCGGGTTCGGTGAGGAGGACCGCGGCGAGCGCGGCGATGGGCGCGAAGAGAATCACGCTGTAGCCGCGGTACGCGGCAAGCATGAGGAACGCGAGGGCGGCGAGAACGATAACAAACGACATGGAGTCTCCTGCGGATCGATCGTGTTGCGCGATTCAGCTTGCTGCGTGGGCGATGGCTTTAGACGCGTCTTTTCGTGCGTCGGGGCCGTGGTGCGTCGCAGCGATTGTAACGAAAGGATTTATCTCGTTATTGCGAGCGTGGCCGCGCGGTCCTATCGTTGCGCAGAAGAGCGGGCCGGAGTGAGCCGGTGAGGTGACAGTCGATGGGTGCAATCGATAAGGGCGGGCAAAGCGCGTGGCGCGCGCGGGCGGTCCGGACAGCGCGGCTAGCGGCGGCGCTTGTTTGCGTGGGCGTTTTTGCGGGCTTTTGGGCGGGCGCAGCGCTCGCGCAATCGCAAGCCGGCGCTTCCGCGCCCGCCTCAAACGCAGAGCACGCTGCGAACGCGCCGGACGTCCCGCGCAAGAACTGGTACAACGACCCGTTCTTCGCGCTGTCGAACGCAATCGGCGCCTGCCCGCAGCCGCTCGGCCCGCGGATGACGAAAGCCGAAGCCGACGACGACGCCCACTATCGTGTGGAGCGGGGCACGACCTGCTGGCTCGCGCACAAGTGCTCGAAGCCGAACTCATATCTTTACGATGCGGACATTGCAGCGGCCATTCGCCAGCAACTGCAAGGCGATGCCCTGTTTGCTGGCACGAGCATCTGGATTACGGTGCAGCGCCGTTTCGTCTATGCGGAAGGCTGCGCGGGTCCAGGCTTCGACAGTGCGGCGCTCGAGCGCAGGCTCGCCGCGATTCCCGACGTCGAGCAGGTCTTCGTGCGCGTGAGTTCGGACCCGCAAGGCGCGCTGCCATACAAGACGCTCTCGACCGCGCCCTGAGCGCGTGCACGCAGCGCTCGCGGCGATGCATCGCACATGGCTCGCGGCATGGCACAATCGCAACGTCGAAAAACTAGAAGCCCGTTGGGGTGCTCCAAATGACTCGTCCTGGTTCGTCGTTGTTCCGTTTGCGCAGATTGCCGTTCGCGGCGTGCGCGTTGACCTTGATCGCAGGGCTGGCTGCGTGCAGCAGCGGGCCGCCGCTGTTCCTGTCGGACGGCCGTCCGACGGTCCAGGTGCAGTGCCCGGCCTCGGGCGATCGCGATTCCTGCGCGCAGCAGGCGCGTGCCCGTTGCGCCAGCGCAGGCTACGACACCGTCGCGACATCGACCGACAACGGCAACTACACGCTCGTGTTCGCCTGCCGCAAGGCCCAATAAGCCTGTCGCGCGCCGCTCAGCCCTCGGCGGCGGCGCCCATGCCGCGCGCCGGCAGATTCAGCAAAAGGCGCAGCAGGTCGGGCTGGCGGCGCGTCGCCGTCTTCTGAAAGATCGATTGCAATTGTTTGCGCACGGTGTCGTGCTGCACGCCGACGTGCGCGGCGATTTCCTTTTGCGTGAGGCCTTCCGCGAGCAGCAGCGCAATACGGCATTCGGCCGGCGAGAGATCGAAGGCCGTGGCGAGCACCCGCTCGTCGACCAGCGGCGCGGAGCGCGGGTGATAGAAGGTCAGCGCCGCGAAGGCGCGCAATTCGGAGGCCGAGGCGTCGTCGGCCGTCACCACGTTGTAGAACGCGTAGAGCACCTCCTGCTGGCTCGCCGAGGCCTGTGCGCGGCCATGCCCGCTAGGGGTTTGGCCGTGCCGGTCCGTTGAGGCGGCATCCGGCGCATCCGGCGCGAGCGTGCCGTCGGCGGCGCCTACGATACGCAACGCGCGAAAGCGCGCCGCCGCGGTCCGTGCGCCGCTCATGCGGTTACGCAGGCGCGCCTCGCTCACGGCGATGTCCTCGAGCAGGCGCGCGTGATGGGGCGCCGCGAGCGTGATTCGCCGTCCGCGCACCCGCACGAGCGAGGTCGCCCTCAGGAGCCGCTGTGCGGCCTCGTTGCTATGGAGCACCTCGCCCAGCGCGCTCACGAGCATGGCTGGCGGACGTGAGCGGTTTGCAAGCGTGTCGGCGTTCAAGGCGAAGCGGCGCAGGTACAGGCGCACCGCGCGCACGAGGTGAGGCGTGAGCCGCTCGAGCAGTTCGCGGTGCTCGCCGGGGAGCGGCCCGGCCTCGGCGTGAGCGCGGCACGCGAGCATGACGGCGAGTCCGTTCTGTTCGATCAGCTTGCACAGCGCCGCGCAGCGATGGCCTTCCTCGAGCGGGCAGAGCTCGAACCCGGCTGCGCAGTCGCCGTCCGTGCAGTCGAGCTCGATGCCGCAATGCAGCCACTTGCCCGGCGGGTAAGCGCGCAGCCATGCAAGGCGCGCATCGTCGCGGTAGAGCGGCCGAATGCGCTCCAGCGGTTCCGCGCCGGCGAGCGCGAAACCGTTGCTCCAGGAAAAAAGATCGCGCTGCCGGTCAAAGGCATACAGATGAATCGACGCCACCCCAGTCGCTTCGCGCAATTGCGCGCAAAAATCCTTCCAGGCGCAAGGATTATCGAGTGTGTCGTAAATAAGGTGCAGCAGGCGATCGTATTGTGATTCGCTTGTTCTCACGCCATTCTCGTTGTTCGTATTGTGAAAGGCCGTCGGAAATAAAATGCGCTCCGCATAGCGTTCCACAATTGAGGAATATACAGACGCAATAGCCCCCGTTAATCTGCCTTCCGATATGGATGCGGATACAACCGTCAGCGTGGACGAGCGGCCTTTGGAATTCCGTGCGGTATCCAACGGATAGCCGGGCGTGCTGGCCTTATTCTGGTCTGACAGTACGAACAAAAGCAGTCAGTCCGCTGCGGCGTGCATTTAGCACCGTCAGCCGGCGCGATTACCAAACTGACCGATTATCCGCAGCGTGCGGAAAAGCGGCGATGCGACGAAAGTGAGTGCGCGCTATTTGTGCGCGCTCGATAAAACTTGTCATTACCGGGGGCAGCGATGAATCATCACCAACTCGAAAAGGACATTGAGCATCTCGAACACATCATCGGGCGGCTCTCGGGGCGCGACCGTATTCCGCTCTCGTATTGGCGCGGCCGGCTCGAGTCGGTTTCCAGCGCGGACCTCGTACCTTCGCAGGTGCAGCGCGTGAAGCGGCTCAACGAAGCGCTGCGCGCGCTCGAGAGCCGTCTGTCACACGAATCGCTGCAGCAGCGCGAACGGTAACGCCAACGTTTGCGGCAGCGCTGTAAAAAAGCGTGCCTTCTTGGTCGCTCGGGCTCCAAACCGGTCACAATGGCACTCTCTTGACCGAACTGGAGATGACGTTTCATGCCGAGCTACAAGCAACTGACCGCCCAGCTGGAGAAGCTTCACAAGGAAGTGGCTGCGGCGCGTGAAAAGGAAATTGACCAGGCAATCGCCGAGATCAAGGAAAAAATCGCGGAGTACGATATCACCGCGGAAGAACTGGGCTTCACGAGCCGACGTGCAGGCCCCGCGCGCAAGAAGGCGCTGCCGGCCCGCTACATGAACCCGAAGACCGGCGAGACCTGGAGCGGCCGTGGCCGCGCGCCGGGCTGGCTGGCGGGCAAGAACCGCGAACGATTCCTCATCAAGGAATAACGGGGCAATTCTCGCCGGGCCGTCGCACCAGGGGGGCGCAGCCCCGACGTGACGGCCGCACCGCTTCAGGCCTCCCGAAAAAGCTCACCTCACGGCCTGCGCGGCGTGCAGCAGCATGCCGCAATGAGCAGGACCACGACGTTCACGCAGCGGGTGGACGTCTGTGGCGAAAGGAAATTCTCGCGAAAATAGGAGGCGTCTCGCGAGCGCGGCGGGTGCACGAAGCTGTCGACGGTGCACTCGCATCGAGGTCCTGTAAAAGCTCACCTTTGCCAAAACGGCGCCCACCTGCACGTCTAACCCGTTCGTACCCCATCAAACCTTTAGTCGGCGGGGCGAATGCCGTGTATCATTCGGTCCCGGCGCCTTTTCGCTTTTTTGCGCGGGCATCCGCGGGACATTCCCGATCGCTCGTGCTATTTGCCGCGCGTCGCGGTCCGCGCACTGCCGCCGCACGCGCCGTAAGCGTTGCCTGAAAACGCGCCCGCAAGCGCCGCCGCGCTCGCCGCAACCCCCGCCGCGCGGCCCGGTTGCCCGAATTCATCCGTGATACCCGCCCTATCCATGTCAGTAGCCGAACTCAGACGCCGCCGCACGTTCGCGGTCATTTCTCACCCGGACGCGGGCAAGACCACGCTCACCGAAAAGCTGCTGCTGTTTTCGGGTGCGATCCAGATCGCCGGTACCGTGAAGGGCAAGAAGAGCGGCCGCTTCGCGACCTCCGACTGGATGGAGATCGAAAAGCAGCGCGGCATTTCGGTCGCCAGCTCGGTGATGCAGTTCGAGTACGGCGACGCCGTCATCAACCTGCTCGACACGCCGGGCCACGAGGACTTTTCGGAAGACACCTACCGCGTGCTCACGGCAGTCGACGCGGCCGTGATGGTGATCGACGGCGCGAACGGCGTGGAAGCGCAAACGCTCAAGCTGCTCGAAGTCTGCCGCAGCCGCAAGACGCCCATTCTCACGTTCATCAACAAGCTCGACCGCGAAGTGCGCGAGCCGCTCGACCTGCTCGACGAAATCGAGCAGCACCTTGGCGTGGCCGCCGTGCCGTTCACCTGGCCCATCGGCATGGGCAAGGAGTTCCAGGGCGTGTACGACATCCAGCGCGACCAGGTGCGCGTGTTCCGCGCGGGCCAGGAGTCGCTGGGCGGCGCGGTGGAAACGCTGCAGAACATCAGCGACGCCGATGGCGAAGCGCGCTTCGGCTATCACTGGAAGCGCACCAAGGAAGAAGTCGAGCTGATCACGGGCGCGACGCCCACCTTCGATCGCGACGCCTTCCTCGCGGGCGAACAGTCGCCGGTGCTGTTCGGCTCGGCGATCAACAACTTCGGCGTGAAGGAAATTCTCGACGCCCTGGTCGATCTCGCGCCGCCGCCGTCGCCGCGTATGGCCGTGCAGCGAGCGGTCTCGCCGGACGAGCCGAAGTTCACGGGCGTCGTGTTCAAGGTGCAGGCCAACATGGACCTCGCGCACCGCGACCGCGTAGCGTTCATCCGCGTGTGCTCGGGCCATTTCGAGCGCGGCATGCAGTTGAAGGTCACGCGCAACAACAAGACCTTCCGCGCGAACAACGTGGTGAGCTTCCTGTCGCAGCGTCGTGAGACCGTGGCCGAGGCCTACCCAGGCGACATCATCGGTATTCCTAACCACGGCACGCTGAGTCTCGGCGACACGCTCACCGAAGGCGAAGACCTGCAATTCACGGGTCTGCCGTTTTTCGCGCCGGAAATCTTCCAGACCATCGAAGTGGTCGATCCGATGCGCGCGAAGCAACTGGGCGAAGCGCTCAAGCAGCTTGGCGAAGAGGGCGCGATCCAGGTGTTCCGTCCGATCCACGGCGGCGCAACGATTCTGGGCGCGGTCGGCCAGCTGCAGTTCGAAGTGGTGTCGCACCGCCTCGCGGCCGAGTACAAGGTTGCCGTGCGCCTGATGCCCGCGCGCTATCGCCTCTCGCGCTGGGTGACCTGCGACGATCCCGTCGAGCTGCGCCGCTTCACCGATTCGTACGAGGCCCGCATGGCCTACGACGCGTCGAACGCGCCGACCTATCTCGCCTCGCACGTCTCCGAAATCGAGGTCGCGCAAAAGGCATGGCCGAAGATCGTGTTCAACGAGCTGCGCGAGCATTCGGGCGCGCCGTTCCGCAAGTCGATGTAACACGCACGGCGCGCCCGCGCCGTGTTTTCAAACCAGCGAAGTTCCTTCTCGTGCATCGTGGTGTCACACGCCCAGGGCGGCGTGCGACGCCATACCGCCGCATCTGCGCTCATACGCGCCGGGCGAAAAACGCGCAGCGCCTGCGCGCTTGCCCTATCCTCTTCTCGTAACGGTAAAAGACGACAAACCGGCGTTCGCCTGTGCGGCAAGCGCTTGTCCGACCGACGAGGAGTGCCTGTGACCGTACGCAATCTCGATGCAGTGTTCCAGCCGAAATCCGTGGCCGTGATCGGCGCATCGCAGCGCCCCGGCAGCATCGGCAGCATGGTGTGGCGGCGGCTGATCGAAGGCGGCTTCACGAGCCCGCTCTGGGCCGTCAATCCGCGCCATGCGGGCGACTTCGAAGCCTTCGATGGCCGACCCGTGCTCGCCGACGCGGGCGATCTGCCCGAGGCGCCCGGCATTGCCATCATCTGCACGCGGCCCGCCACGTGGCCCGCGCTGGTGCATCGCCTCGGCGGCATGGGCACGCGCGCGGCGATCATCGTCGGCGAGGTGCGCGACGAGGCCGATCAGGCCGACCTGCGCCATGCACTGGCGGCGGCGCGCCCGCATCTGCTGCGCATCGTCGGCCCCGGCAGTCTCGGCGCGCTCACGCCCGCGCTCAACGCGCAGCTGGGCGCGGCGGCGTCGATTGCGCGCAAGGGCGGCGTGGCCTGGGTGTCGCAGTCCAACGCGCTCACTAACGCGGTGCTGCGCTGGGCCGCGCCGCGCGGCCTGGGCTTTTCGCACGTGATCGCGCTCGGCGACGAAGCCGACGTCGACGTGGGCGACGTGCTCGACTATCTCGCGAGCGACCCGAGCACGCGCGCGATCCTGCTCGAAGTGGACACGATCCGCGCGGCGCGCAAGTTCATGTCGGCGGCGCGCGCGGCGGCGCGCAACAAACCCGTGCTCGCGCTGCGCAGCGGCCGCGACGACAAGGGCGATGCGCTCTACACGGCGGCGTTCCGGCGCGCGGGCCTCGTGCGCGTTGACACGCTCGACGATCTGCTCGACGAAATCGAAACGCTCGGCGTGGGCCGCGTGGCCGCGAGCGACACGGCCACGCTCATCGCGAGCGACCGAGGCGTCGCTACGCTTGCGCGCGACGCCTTCATGAAAGCCGGCGACACGCTCGCACGCTGGAACGACGAAGCGCTCGCGGCCATAGAGGCCGCGCTGCCGCACGCGCAGGCCGGTAATCCGCTCGTGCTCGGCGACACCGCGAAGCCCGAGCACTTCGGTCTCGCGCTGCAAACGCTCGCCCCGCACCGATCGAGCGGCACGGCGTTCGTCGTGCATGCGCCCACCCACAGCGCGCCGGTGGACGCGGTGGCGCGCACGCTGATCGAGCAACAGCGTTTCGCGTATCGCGGCATGCTCGCGTGCTTCTTCGGCGGCGTGGACGAAACCACGCGCGACGAACTGCACGCGCACGGCATTCCGGTGCACACCACGCCGCGGCGTCTGGCGCGCGCATTTGCGCGTCTTGTCGATTACCGGCTGGGCCGCGAGCTATTGATGCAGACGCCGGAGACGATGCCCGCCCAGGGGCCCGCCGCGATCGAGGCCGCGCAGGGCGAAGCGCGCGCGGCGCTGGCGGCCGGGCGCACGGAACTGAAAGGGGAGGAGGCGGGCAGACTGCTGACCTTGTTCGGCCTTGTCACGCAGGCGCAGGACGAACCGGGCGTGAAGCCCGTGGTGGACGTGTCGGTCGAGTTTCGCGACGATGACAACTTCGGGCCGGTGTTCCGTTTCGCCGCGCCGTCGCCCGACGATTTTTCGCCGCCGCTGCGCGTGTACAGCCTGCCGCCGCTGAACCCCGTGCTCTCGCGCGACATCGTCGCGCACTCGCCCTATGCGCGCTACGCGGCGCCCGAGCCGACGCTGGCCGCGCTCACCGAGCTATCGCAGTTCGTGTGCGAGGTGCGGGAAATCGTGGGCTTGCGTCTGACGCTGCGGGTGCTGCCCGAGGCGGTCGTGGTCGTCGCCCCCTGCCTGCAGATCGCGGAAAAGCGCAGCCGCTTCGCGATCATGCCGTATCCGCGGCGGCTGGAAGAAACCATCGACTGGCGCGGCGAGCGCCTCACGATCCGCCCGATCCGTCCCGAAGACGAGGCCATGCACGCCGCGTTCGTCGCGTCGATGACGCCCGACGACTTGCGCCTGCGCTTCTTCTCGGCGGTGCGCAGCTTCGATCACACGCAGCTCGCGCGCATGACGCAAATCGATTACGACCGTGAGATGGCGCTCATCGCGGTCGTGCAGGGCGAGGACGGCCAGCCGCGCACGCTGGGCGTGGTGCGCGCCGTGGCCGATCCGGACAACGAGACCGCCGAGTTCGCGGTCGCGATTCTGTCGAATCTCAAGCGTGGCGGCCTTGGGCGCTTGCTGATGTCGCGCATCATCGAGTACGTCCGCTCGCGCGGCACGCACTGGCTGCTCGGCGAGGCGCTGCGCGAGAACGCGCCGATGATCGGCCTCGCGCGCGCCTGCGGCTTCACCGTCACGCCCACGGAAGACCCGGGCGTAGTCGGTTTTCGCATGGCGCTCGACTGAGCGAGCACGCGGCCTGGTTCGAGACGGTGCTTAAGCGGCCAGCTTCGCGAGCGCGTCGTCGATCTGGCCGCGCGTGAGTGCGAGCTCTTCGAGCCAGGCCTCGCCGTACTGCGCGCCGGTTTCCTTCTCCAGCCGCGCGATGGTCGCGGCGCAGCGCGCGGCGTCCTTGGGCGTGGCGATGAACGCCTTGACCGACTGGCCGCCCTGGAACGCCTCGAACAACGGGGCGCGAATGTCCTCGGGCAGCGCGCGCGTGGTCCACTGGTGCGTCTTGCCGTTGAAGGTCAGCGAAGGCGGCAGCACGCGCTCCTTGCGCGTGGCCGGAATCAGACCGAAATTGCGCGCGGCTTCGGCGATCTGCTCGGCCGTGAAAAGCTCCTCGGGAGCGATCTCGAATTGCGCAATGGCGGTTTCGACGGTCTTCATCGCGTCGGCGCGGTCGTCGCGCTTTTTCTGCGCGCGCGCGACGATGTCGCGCAGCTCGTTGGCTTCGTCGGGCGTGATCGTGAAGCTCGCCTGTTTCTGCTGAAGCTCGGAAAAGCGCTGGAATTCTTGATCGGTCAGGAGTTTCGCCATGGGTTTCGAATGCGCGTTCGCCATACAAGGCGCACAGGTTTTTTTGAGAGGGCCGCCATTCTAACCGTTTTGCGTGGCCGGCTCTCCATCCACGAGAATCTGTGGATCGTCACGTTCGACGCCGGGCGCTGGGGCATCAAGCAACGTTCGTACTGAGCCCCACCGGGCGTCAGGCCACGCCGTCCTCGCGAAACATCGACAAGGTCTGCACGGTCGCGCTCAGCATTTGCGTTGCCTCGTCGAGCGAGGGCGCGACATAGTCGTCGATACGCTTGAGGAACGGGCAGGTGAGCGCCGCGATCGCCTGGCCCGAAGGCCCGAGCACCGGAAACGTCACGTCCGTCACGCCGAAAATCTGCTGACTGTCCTTGCGCGAGAAGCCCGCCTCGCGCACTTGCTCGCACGCGGCTTCCAGCGCCGCGTGGTCGATCGTCACTTCGCCCTTCACCTTCGTATGCTCCGCGAGCATGTGCGCGCGCTGCTCCGGCGTTTGCCAGGCGAGGAGCGTGCGGCCCGAACTCGTATCGACGAGACCCACGCGCGAACCCAGCCGCACCGCGATGCCCCATGTGCCCGGCCCGTCCACCTGGGCGATCACGAGCAGGTTGCCGCGGTCGTACACGGTGAGATGGCAGGACTGTTCGGCTTCGTCGGCGAAGCGCTGCATGAGCGGCAGCGCTTCCGAGATCAGCCGCTCCATGGGCGGGTGACGGTGGGCGAGCGCGAAAAGTTTCAGGCTCAGCGCATAGCGGTCGCCGCCTTCCGAACGGATGACGTATTGCCGCGCCACCAGCCGCTCGAGCATGCGGTAAATCTCGCTCGCGTTGCGTCCCAGCGCCTTCGTGATCTCGGCGCGCGTAAGGCCGGCGCGCTGCTCCGCAAGCAGTTCGAGGATGTCGAGCCCCTTGTCCAGCGCGGGCGCGCGATAGCGATCGGCGTCGTCTTTCTCGTCAGTTTCTTCGGGCACGTTGTCCATCTGGCTCTTCTTCGTGTTTTTTTCCATTCGATCGCCCCAGGGAAATCACGGACCCATGCTGCACTGCACATCGCTTGACCTCTTGATGTGCGTATATGAATAATACGTTCACTGGTGAATAAACGCCAGCGTCGTCAGGTAGAGAAGAGGCAGTTGCAACGGGTCGCCGGCGCTTCGAGCATTCCACGTGGGCGCGGCAAACACATGCGATTCATCAACGACAGAATCGGCGCGCGAGGCGCGTCGACAGGAGACACACATGGCGTTCGCATCCGGGCTCTCGAAGGCCCGCCGCTCCACCGGAATTCCCCAAACGCGCGGCGCCTTCGCCCGCGCCGCCACCAGGACGCTGTGCGTCGCCGCGGCCTGTGCTGCGGCGTTCGGCGCGTCGGGTGCAAGTAACGCGGCCGAACTCGGCAAGGTCGGCCTTGGCCTGCCGCTCCTCACCTCGCCGTTCTGGCAGTCGTACAACAACTATCTCGGCGCGTATGCGAAGCAGGACGGCATCGACATCCTCGCGCCCGTGAACTCGAACAACGATCCCGCCCAGCAGATCACGGACATGAACAACATGATCAATCTGGGTGCGAAGGGCATCGTGGTCGGGCCGATCGATTCGGCGGCGATCAGCCGCGCGCTCGGCAACGCCGCGCAGAAAGACGTGAAGGTCGTGGCCGTGGACGTCGCGCCCACCCAGGGCAACGTGGCGATGGTCGTGCGCGCCGACAATCGCGCGTACGGCGAGCAGGCCTGCAAATACATCGGCGAGCACGTGAAGTCGGGCAAGGTCGTGCAGATCATGGGCGACCTCGCCTCGGTGAACGGCCGCGACCGTTCGGAAGCGTTCCGCGCGTGCCTGAAAAATTATCCGAATCTGTCGCTGCTCGAAATTCCGGCTGGCTGGAAGGGCGACGTGGCGGCGAGCGCACTGGACAGCCTGCTCACCGCGAACCCTGACGTGAAGGGCATCTACATGCAGGCGGGCGGCGTGTATCTCTCGCCCACGCTGCAAACGCTGCGCCGCAAGCAGCTGCTCGTTCCTGCGGGCGATCCGAAGCACATCGTGATCGTCTCCAATGACGGCATTCCGCAGGAATTCGAAGCAATCCGCAAGGGCGAGATCGATGCGACCGTATCGCAGCCCGCCGACCTCTATGCGAAGTACGGCCTCTACTACATCAAGGCCGCGCTGGAGGGCAAGACGTTCAAGCCGGGCAAGACCGATCACGACAGCACCATCATCCAGTTGCAGTCCGGCATTCTCGAAGACCAGTTGCCGGCGCCGCTCGTGACGAAGCAAAACGTCGACGACAAGAACCTGTGGGGCAACACCGTCAAATGAACGATCGAACCAGCGATCGGGCCGTGGCAGATAGCGCGCCGCCGTGGGGCGGCGCGCTATCGGTGGGCAGCCGCGAGGCGGCCATGCGAGCCCGCTTGCCGGTAGTCGAGGCGAGCGGCGTGACGAAGCGTTATGGCTCTACCGCGGCGCTCGCCGACGTGAGCCTGCGCGTGATGGCCGGCGAATCGCACGCGCTGGTGGGCCGTAACGGCGCGGGCAAGTCCACGCTCGTTTCGATCCTCACCGGCCTGCGCAAGCCCGACGAAGGCAGCGTGCGCTTCAACGGCGAGAGTGCGCCCGCGCTCGCCGACCGCGACGCCTGGCGCGAACGCGTGGCCTGCGTGTATCAGCATTCGACCATCATTCGTGATCTCACGGTCGCGGAGAACCTCTTCATCAATCGCCAGCCCAGGCGGCGCGGGGTGATCGACTGGCCCACCATGCGCCGCGACGCGCGTGCGCTGCTCGACCACTGGCGCATCGGCGTGCGCGAGGACGCGCGCGCGGGCGACCTCACGGTCGAAGCGCGCCAGCTCGTCGAGATCGCGCGGGCGCTGTCGTATGGCGCGCGTTTCATCATCCTCGACGAACCGACCGCGCAGCTCGACGGCGAGGAAATCAAGCGCCTCTTCCGGCGTATCGACGAATTGCAGCGCGAAGGCGTGACGTTCCTGTTCATCTCGCACCATTTGCAGGAGGTGTACGAGATTTGCCAGGCCGTCACGGTGCTGCGCGACGCGCGGCATATCGTGAGCGCGAGCGTGGCCGAGTTGCCGCGCGAGCGGCTCATCGAAGCCATGACGGGCGAGCGCGGCGGCCTGAACGTCGCCGATGCGGCGGCGCGCGCGGCGCTGCCCGCCAACGCGCCACTCGCGCTCGAAGTGCGCGGCCTTACGGGTCATGACTATCACGACGTGTCGTTCACGCTCAAGCGTGGCGAAGTGGTGGGCCTCACGGGCGCGACGAGCAGCGGCCGCACGAGCGTGGGCGAGGCGATTGCGGGACTCGCGGCGCAGCGCGCGGGCGAGATTCGCGTGAAAGGCGCGCCGCTCACGCCCGGCGACGTGCCCGCGGCGCTGGCGAGCGGCGTGGGCTGCGTGCCGAAGGACCGCCATCATGAAGGGCTCGTGCTCACGCAGTCGGTGGCCGAGAACGCTTCCATGACGATTGCGGGCTTGCTGGGGCGTTTCGGTTTCGCGCCGCCGGCGAAGAAGCAGGCATTTGGCAAGTGCATGATCGAGGCGCTCGGCATCGTCGCGCAAGGCCCGGATCATGTGGTGTCGGGGCTTTCGGGCGGCAACCAGCAAAAGGTGGTGATGGCGCGCGCGTTGGCAAGCAATCCTGACGTTCTCGTGCTGATCGACCCCACGGCGGGCGTGGACGTGAAGTCGAAGGAAGCGCTGCTCTCGGTCGTGGACCGCGTGCGCGACGAAGGCAAGGCCGTGCTCGTGGTGTCGAGCGAACTCGACGACTTGCGCACCTGCGACCGTGTGCTCGTGATGTTTCGCGGCGAGGTGGTCGCCGAAATGGCGGCCGGATGGCAGGACCACGAACTGATCGCATCGATTGAAGGAGTCGATCTCCATGAAGAATAGCGTTTCGACACCCGCGTTCGCGGCGGCGCAGGCCGATGCGGCCGCGAGCGCTCGCGGTGCGCGTCCGCGCATCCAGCTGGCGCGCCTGCGCGATTTCGCGCTGCTGCCCGCACTGGTGCTGCTGCTCGTGATCGGCGGTTTCGTGAGCCCGAGCTTTCTCACGCGCGCGAATCTCATCAGCGTGCTCGGGGCTTCCGCTGCGCTCGCGCTCGTGGTGCTCGCCGAATCGCTGATCGTGCTCACGGGCAAGTTCGATCTTTCACTCGAATCGACGGTGGGCATTGCGCCCGCCGTTGGCGCGATGCTCGTCATGCCGGCCGCTTCGGCGGGCTTCGGCTTGCAATGGCCCGCTTTTGCGGGGCTCGCCGCCATCGTGGCGGTGGGCGCGCTGATCGGCTTCATCAACGGCTTTCTGGTCGTGCGGCTGCGCCTGAACGCCTTCATCGTCACGCTCGCGATGCTGATCGTGCTGCGCGGCATGCTGGTGGGTGCAACCAAAGGCGGCACGCTCTTCGACATGCCTTCGTCGTTCTTCGCGCTCGCCACCACCATCGTGCTCGGCCTGCCGGTTTCCGTGTGGCTTGCCGCCGCCGCATTCGCGATTGCCGCGTTCATGCTGCGCTATCACCGCGTGGGCCGCGCGCTCTATGCGATCGGCGGCAATCCCGACGCGGCGCGCGCCGCGGGCATCCGCGTGGAGCGCATCACGTGGGGCGTGTTCGTGCTCGGCAGCGTGCTTGCCGCGATTGGCGGCTTGATCGTCACCGGCTACGTGGGCGCGATCAACGCGAATCAGGGCAACGGCATGATCTTCACGGTGTTCGCGGCGGCCGTGATCGGCGGCATTTCGCTCGACGGCGGCAAGGGCACGATGCTCGGCGCTCTCTCGGGCGTGCTGCTGCTCGGCGTGGTGCAGAACCTGCTCACGCTCGCCCAGGTGCCATCGTTCTGGATTCAGGCGATTTACGGGGCGATCATCCTCGGCTCGCTGATGGTGGCGCGGCTCGCGGGCGGCGAGGCACAGAACTAAACGCGGAGACTATCTGTGAACGGCAACGCACCCCATACCGACGCCCGCCTGATTCTGCTCGCGCCTGAGGACAACTGCCTGATCGCGGCGGCGCGTCTGGCGGCGGGCGAGACGGTGGCGATAGAAGGCGAGCGCGTGACGCTCGCGAAGACGATCGAACTTGGTCACAAAGTGGCGCGCCGCGCGCTCGCGCAAGACGAGAAGGTGCTGCGCTATGGCGCGCGCATCGGCCACGTGAACGAGCCGGTGGCGCGCGGTGAGCATCTGCACACGCACAACCTGGAAAGCGATTACTTGCCGACCTATACGCACGACGCGGGGCACGAGTTCGTGCCGCACAAGTAACGCCACCATGATGCGGCACGCGCCGCGAGCAGGATTCAAGTTATGAGCGATAGCAACGTCACCCCTTCACAAGTCGCCGCGCCGATGCTCGAAGGCTGGCTGCGCAACGACGGCCGCAAGGGCATTCGCAACGTCGTTGCGGTGGCCTATCTCGTGGAATGCGCGCACCACGTGGCGCAGGAAATCGTCGCGCAGTTCCGCGAGCCCTTTGGCACCTTCGACGAACCGCATGCGCTGCATCACCCAAAAGAGCCGCCGGTGCATCTGATCGGTTTTCCGGGCTGTTTCCCGAACAGCTACGCCGAGAAGATGATGAAGCAGCTCACCACGCATCCGAACGTGGGCGCGGTGCTGTTCGTCTCGCTCGGCTGCGAGAGCATGAACAAGCATTATCTCGTGGAGCAGGTGCGCGCCAGTGGCCGTCCGGTAGAAGTCCTGACGATCCAGGAAAAGGGCGGCACGCGCAGCACGATCCAGTACGGTCTCGACTGGGTGCGCGAGGCGCGTGCGCAACTTGCCGCGCAGCAGAAGGTGCCGATGCGCCTCGATGAACTCGTGGTCGGCACGATTTGCGGCGGCTCGGACGGCACGAGCGGCATCACCGCCAACCCGGCTGTGGGCCGCGCCTTCGATCAGCTGATCGCAGCAGGTTCGGCCTGCATTTTCGAGGAAACCGGCGAGCTGGTGGGCTGTGAATTCCACATGAAGAGCCGGGCGGCAAGACCCGAACTGGGCGAGGAGATCGTGGCGAGCGTGGCCAAGGCCGCGCGCTATTACTCGATTCTCGGCCACGGTTCGTTCGCCGTCGGCAACGCGGACGGCGGCCTCACCACGCAGGAAGAGAAGTCGCTCGGCGCGTATGCGAAAAGCGGCGCCTCGCCGATCGTCGGCATCGTGAAGCCGGGCGACGTGCCGCCCACGGGTGGCCTCTATCTGCTCGACGTGGTGCCCGATGGCGAGCCGCGCTTCGGCTTTCCGAATATCAGCGACAATGCGGAAATCGCGGAGCTGATCGCCTGCGGCGCGCACGTGATCCTGTTCACGACGGGGCGCGGGTCGGTGGTGGGCTCGGCGCTTGCGCCGGTCATCAAGGTGTGCGCGAACCCGCTGACCTACCGCAACCTCGCTGGCGACATGGACGTGGACGCGGGCCGCATTCTGGAGGGGCGCGCGACGCTCGACGACGTGGGGCGCGAAGTGTTCGACCGCACGCTGGCGGTGGCGGGCGGCGAGCGTTCGAAGTCGGAAATGCTCGGGCACCAGGAGTTTATCCTCACGTACAAGACGTTCGAGCCAGTCGGCCCCGCATGCCTGCCCGCCCGCGCGCGCGTGCCGATTGTCGAGGCCGCGAACTGAAACACACAGTCGGATGATTTCGTTGTGGGAACAACCATCTCCAGGAGGTGACGAGCCATGGCGCAGGAACAGCATCCCAGGGTGGCGCATACGCGCCGTATCGGCCGCACGGCGCTCGAAGTCAGCGCATTGGGTCTAGGCACCGCGCCGCTCGGCGGCCTGTATCGCGACCTATCCGAAGAAGAGGCGCAAGCCACCGTCGACGCCGCGTGGGAAGCCGGCATCCGCTTTTTCGATACCGCGCCGCACTACGGCCACACCAAGGCCGAGCACCGGCTGGGCGCGGCGTTGCGGCGCCATCCGCGCAACGAGTACGTGATTTCCACGAAAGTGGGCCGCCATTTCGTGCCGCGCACGCACCCGTACGACGGCAGCGAGGGCTGGCAAAACCCGCTGCCCTTCGAAGCGATCTTCGACTACACGCGCGACGGCATCCTGCGTTCGTTCGAAGACAGCCAGCAGCGTCTCGGCCTCGTTGAGATCGATATCCTGCTCGTGCACGATATCGGCCGCTACACGCACGGCGAGCGCAACGAGCATTACTGGCGGCAACTGAGCGACAGCGGTTTCAAGGCGCTCGACGAATTGCGCAAGGCGGGCGTGATCAAGGCGATCGGCTTCGGCGTGAACGAGCGCGAAGTGATACGCGAGGCGATGCAGGAATTCGACATCGACTGCGCGCTGCTGGCGGGCCGCTATACGCTGCTCGAACAGGCGCCGCTCGACGACCTCCTGCCCGAGTGCGAGAAGAAGGGCGTGAGCATTCTGCTAGGCGGCGCGTTCAATTCGGGCATTCTCGCGCACGGGCTGCTCGGCGAACTCAAGTTCAACTACGCCGATGCGCCCCAGGAAGTGGTCGAACGCGTGGCGCGGCTCGATACCATCTGCCGGACCTACGACGCGCCGCTCGCGGCGGCGGCGCTGCAGTTTCCCTATGCGCACCCGGCCGTGGCGACTGTGCTCAACGGCGCGCGCAGCCCGCAGGAGGTGCGCGAGAACGTCGCCTCGTTCGAGACGAATTTGCCCCGCGAGTTGTGGCTCGCGCTGCGCGACAAGGGTCTCATCGATCCGCGCGCGCCGCTGCCGCAGGCTTGAGCCATGGCTACAATCGAACGGATCGACGCCCATCAGCACTATTGGGATCCCGCGCGCGGCGATTACGGCTGGCTCACGCCTTCGATGACCGCGTTGTATCGTGCGTTCGGACCCGCTGATCTCGCGCCGCTGCGCGCGTCGTGCGGCGTGGCGCGCACGGTGGTCGTGCAGGCTGCGCCGACTGTCGAAGAAACGCGCTGGCTGCTCGATCTTGCGCGCAACGAGCCCTCGATTGCGGGCGTGGTGGGCTGGGTGCCGCTCGACGACCCTCACGTAGCCACGCTGATCGCCGAACTCGCGCGCGAGCCGAAGCTACGCGGTGTGCGCCCCATGCTCCAAGACCTGCCCGACGACGACTGGATCGCGAAAGCCGATACCGCGCGCGGCGTGCAAGCGCTCATCGCGCACGATCTCGCTTTCGACGCGCTCGTGTTCACGCGTCATGCGAATGCGCTCGCGACGTTCCTCGCGCGGCATCCAACGCTGCGCGTGGTGGTCGATCACGGCGCGAAGCCGCCAATCGCGGCGGGCGGCGAGAGCGGTTTTGCCGAGTGGGCGCAGGCCATCGTGCGCCTCGCGCGGTTTGCGCACGTGCACTGCAAGCTGTCGGGGCTCGCGACCGAAGCCGCGCCAGGCTGGGACGACGCCACGCTCGCGCCGTGGATCGCGCATCTGCTTGCATCGTTCGGGCCGCAACGCCTCATGTGGGGTAGCGACTGGCCGGTGCTGAACCTCAATGCCGATTACGTACGCTGGCACGCGAGCGCGCAACAGCTCACACAGACACTTTCCGCTGACGAGCGCGCCGCCGTATTCGGCGGCAACGCGGCGGCTTTCTATCGGCTTAAAACCGGGCTCGGAGACCATCCAGCCGGTTAGAAAACGTCCGCCGAACGCCACGAGGCGCGCCTGCGTCGCCATAATGGCCGTTTGCGTCATCCCAACTTCTTCCCGCGATTTCATCGCTCGATCGCGGCATGGGGGCCTGCTGCAATACGGGGTATCGCCGTGCCGCGCTTCCAACCGGAGTGGCAGATGGTACAAAGACTGGCCGGCAAGACGGCCTTGATCACCGCGGCAGGCCAGGGCATCGGCTACGCGGCCGCCGAACTGTTCGCGCGCGAAGGCGCACGTGTGATCGCCACGGACCTGCGCATCGACGCGCTTGCGGCGCTGCCGGTCGAGGCGCGCAAGCTCGACGTGCTCGACGGCGCGGCCATCACGGCGCTCGCGCAGGAACTGGGCGCGATCGACGTGCTGTTCAACTGCGCGGGCTTCGTGCACGCGGGCTCGATACTGGAAGCGAGCGAAGAAGACTGGGACTTCGCGTTCGATCTGAACGCGAAGGCGATGTACCGGACCATCCGCGCCTTCCTGCCGGGCATGCTGGCGAAGGGCGGCGGGTCGATCATCAACATGTCGTCGGCGGCGTCGAGCGTGAAGGGCGTGCCCAACCGCTTCGTGTACGGCGCTTCGAAGGCCGCTGTGATAGGGTTGACGAAGGCCGTGGCCGCAGACTTCGTGACGCGCGGCATCCGCTGCAACGCGATCTGCCCGGGCACGGTGTCGTCGCCGTCGCTGGAGGAGCGCATCGCCACGCAGGCGGCGGCGCAGGGCACGAGCGTGGACGCGGCGCGCGCCGCGTTCGTCGCGCGCCAGCCGATGGGGCGCGTGGGCAAGCCCGAGGAAATCGCGGCGCTCGCGCTTTACCTCGCCTCTGACGAATCCGGGTTCACGACCGGCCAGGCGCATGTGATCGACGGCGGATGGTCTAACTAGTTAGCCCCGACATTCGCCCCAGGCGATTCTGACCGACTGCAACGCACAGACACACGAGGAACACAGACGATGAAACTGCTTCGCTATGGCCCGAAGGGCCACGAGAAACCGGGCCTGCTCGACGCCGAAGGCCGCATTCGCGCGCTCTCGGGCAACGTGGCCGACATTGCGGGCGACGTGCTCTCGGACGCCGGCCTCGCACAACTGCGCACGATCGATCCGGAAACGCTGCCGCTCGTCGAAGGCAATCCGCGTATCGGGCCCTGCGTGGGCCACATCGGCAAAATGGTCTGTATCGGCCTGAACTATGCCGATCACGCCGCCGAGTCGGGCATGCCGGTGCCGAGCGAGCCGGTCGTCTTCAACAAGTGGACGAGCGCCATCGTCGGCCCGAATGACGACATCGAGATCCCGCGCGGCTCGAAGAAGACCGACTGGGAAGTGGAGCTGGGCGTGGTGATTGGCAAGCACGCGAAGAACGTGAGCGAGGCCGATGCGCTCAACTACGTGGCGGGCTACTGCGTGATCAATGACGTGTCCGAGCGCGAATGGCAGATCGAGCGCGGCGGGCAGTGGGACAAGGGCAAGGGCTTCGACACCTTCGGCCCGACCGGCCCGTGGCTCGTCACGCGCGACGAAGTGGCCGATCCGCAGAACCTCTCCATGTGGCTCGAGGTCGACGGCCATCGCTACCAGAACGGCAGCACGCGCACGATGATCTTCACGGTCGCGAAGCTCGTGTCGTATCTCTCGGAGTGCATGAGCCTGCAGCCGGGCGACGTGATCTCCACCGGCACGCCGCCGGGCGTGGGCATGGGCGTGAAGCCGAACCCTGTGTTCCTGAAGGCGGGGCAGACGGTGCGCCTTGGCATCGAGGGCCTGGGCGAGCAGCAGCAGAAAACGCGCGCGGCAGAGTAAGCGCGCCTGAAGCACGAAAAAGCGCGCGAGGGAGGCGGGAGAGACCCGCTTCGCCTCGCGCGCTTTGTTTTGCGGCGCGGGCTTCTCAGTTCGCCGGACTTTTCTCTTCCGGTCCGCTGCCTTCCGCGAGCCGGTTCACCGTCCCCTGCGCGAGCGCCACGAGCTTTTCGTCGCCGTTTTCCATCACGTACACGCTGCACTGGCAGGTGGCCTGATGGCGCCCCGCGTGCACCACGCGCGCCCGCGCCATCAGCGTGCCCTTGAGCGCCGGGCGCAGATAGTTGATCTTGTATTCCCCCGTCACCACCCGCGGCCCGAGCGCCAGCGCGCCGGCGAAGGTCAGCGCGTTGTCGGCGAGATAGCTGATCACCCCGCCATGCACGTAGCCATGCTGCTGCTTGAGTTCGTCGCGGACGGGCAGACGCAGGGTCAGCTCGTCGGCGCCCACGTGTGTCAGTTCGGTTCCGAGCAGCACGCTGAACGGTTGGGCATGCAAAGCGCCGCGCGCGCGGTCCACAAGATCTGTCATCGTCGCATTCCCTGGGTCTATCCCCGAGTGGTTTCCTAACCACTGTAGGAAGCCTCAGCGTCGAGTCAAGGTGAATCGAACCGAGTCGGCCATTCTATTGTTGCGAGAAATGCGGGGAATGGCCGCGCGACCATTGCTGAAATGATCCGTTACGCATTTTGGGGCGTTTTTTCACGGTTTATTCACCGTTTAGGGCTCAAAAACCGGGTTTGCGTGGCCGTAAACGCGGTGCGGGCCCGAGCGATCACATGCTCGAGCCTCACTCATTCACTGCCATCCCAGGTGTCCCCGATGTTCAGCAAGATCAAGGTCGCATCCGGCCTGTTGTGTGTCCTCGTCGCGTTCTGTGTACTGCAGCTCGTGACCGCAGGACTTGGTTACTGGTCGCTTACACGCACGCACGACGACGTGGCCGACCTCTCGAAAGTGGCGTTGCGGCAGGCGAGCGCCGCCAACGTCATCACCCAGCAGTTGATGGACGCCCGTATCAATCTCTCGCGCGCGGGCACGCGCATGGTCCGCGGCGGCACGGTGCCGACCGACATGGTCAATCACGCGCGCGACCAGCTGGCCGCCGCCGACACCACGTTTGCGGCGCTCATGGCCGTGCCGCCGATCAACGACGACAACCGCGCGCGCGTCGCCGCGCTCGGCGAGCGCTACCAGGTGTACCGCAAGGCGCTCGGCGAACTGATCGACGACCTCAACGGCAACAATCTGCAGGCCTTCCTCGACCAGCCGACGCAGTCGTACCAGGACGCCTATCTCGCTGAACTGCACGCCTTCGCGCAGTTCAGCGCCGCGGCGAGCCGCGCATCGCTCGCTTCGATCGACTCGCGTCTCGCGCTCTTCCAGGGCGTGGGCATCTTCATCCTGGTCCTGCTGATCGCACTCGCGACCGGCGTGCACCTCGCGCTGCGCCGCGGCGTGGTGGAGCCGCTCGAGGAAGCGGGCCGCCATTTCGAACGCATCGCGCGCGGGCGCCTCGACGAGCGCATCGCGGCGCGCGGCGAGAACGAGATCGGCCGGCTGTTCCAGGGCCTTGCGCTGATGCAGGCGAGCCTCGCGCGCACGGTCCACACCGTGCGCGAAACGGCGGGCTCGATCAACGTGGGCGCCGACGAGATCGCCACCGGCAACGCCGATCTTTCGGCGCGCACCGAATCGCAGGCGGCGTCGCTGGAGCAAACGGCGGCGAGCATGGAGGAACTGACGGGCACCGTGCGCAACACAGCCGACAACGCGCGCGAGGCGAACGCGCTGGCGGAGGCGGCGCTCGACGCGACTGCGCGCGGCGGCGCCGTGGTGGGCGAGGTAGTCGAGCGCATGCGCGGCATTGCGCAAAGCTCGGACAAGATCGCGGAGATCATCGGCGTGATCGACGGCATCGCGTTCCAGACCAACATTCTCGCGCTCAACGCGGCCGTGGAAGCGGCGCGCGCGGGTGAGCAGGGCCGGGGTTTCGCGGTCGTGGCGGGCGAGGTGCGTGGACTCGCGCAGCGCAGCGCGCAGTCGGCCAAGGAGATCAAGACGCTGATCAGCGAGTCGGTTTCGCAGATCCGCGGCGGCTCGGAACTGGTGGAGCGCGCGGGCGAGTCGATGCGCGAGGTGTCGAACTCGATCTCGCGGGCTACGCAGATGATGGCGGGGATCAGCGCCTCGTCGCTCGAGCAGAGCTCGGGCATTGACCAGGTGAATCAGGCCGTCTCGCAGATGGACCAGATGACCCAGCAGAACGCGGCGCTCGTCGAGGAAGCCGCGGCTGCCGCGGCTTCGCTGCATCAGCAGACGCGCCAGCTTTCCGAGGCCGTGGCCGCGTTCGAGATTTCGCCGGCGGTGCTGGCGGCCTAAGCGACTTGAGCGGTCCGGGCGCCACGTGGGCGGGCTTGCGCCCGCCTGCGTCGGCGCTTCGCGTTGTTGCGCCTCAGACGCCCATGCCCTGATAGGCGGTCAAGAGGTGATACGGCGTCGTGGACGGCATGTCCGCGCGCGCCACGTCGCCGTTTGCGCTGCGGCATTCCACCCAGCCCTGCGTCGTGAGAAAGCGCGGCGCGAAGCGCCCGATCTGCAGCGCGAGCGCGGCGCGCACCGCGGCGTCGCCGTGCGTGGCGAGCGCGCGCAAGTATTCCGTCTGCGCCCAGATGCGCTGCGTCGCATCGATCACACGACCGTGCTCGTCGAGCGCGGCCGCCACGGCTCCCGTTTCCGGGTCCACGCCGTGCTCCTGCGCAAAGGCGAAGGCGCGCGCGAGCGCCTCGTCCAGTCCCGACGCGCCCAACCGGGCGCCCGCCCGCGTTGCCAGCCAGAACCATTCGAACTGATGTCCGGGCTCGAGGCGGTTATCCGCCGCGCCGATCGGCAATTCGGCGATACAGCCCGTCGGCGCGTGCAGGAAGCCGCGCGCGAGCGCCTCGACGAGACGCGTGATCGCCGTGTCGAACGCGCTGTCGCCGGTCGCTTCGCTCGCGGCGAGCCAGGCTTCGGTGAGGTGCATGAGCGGATTCTGCAGCGGGCCGCCGGTGACGCTCGCAAAGGAAACGTCGAGCGCCGCATTCAGCATGCCGTCGCGGGCCGCGAAGCGGTCGACGATCAGCGAGGACGTTTCGCGCGCGACGTCGAGCGCTTCGGCCGCGCCGAAGCGCTGGCCGTAGGTCGCAGTTGCGAACACCACGAAGGCGTGCGTGTAGAGGTCCTTGGTGGTGTCGAGCGGCGCGCCGGCTGCGTCAACGCTATAGAACCATCCGCCGTGCTTCGGGTCCCGATAAGTGTGGCGCAGGGTTTCGAAGAGCGTTTGCGCGTGCGCGGCGTCGCCGGCCTGGGAGAAGACGAAGAGCTGGCGGGCGCACGCCATCGCGCGGTAGCGCGTGACGGGCAGCGGCTGCGCGCCGGCCGCATCGAGCGCCTCGTAGGGCAGGCGCAGTTCGGCATTGAAGCCCGGGCCGCGCCACATCGGCAGGACGACGCGGTCGAAATGCTCGCGCAGGCTGGCTGCGCTCGTAGGTGTGTTCATGGCGAAAAGGTGCGGCGGAGCGCGTCACTTCAAATGAGCAATGCCGGCGATTGTACGCATTCGCAAAGTACGCGGGACATTCCAGTCTGCCGCAGCGCGCTCGCGTATTTGCGCGACGCTGCGCCGCTTGCCCGACGTGAAGGAATTTCGCGAGGACGGCGCACCGGGTTGACTGCGCAAGGCGTTGGGTCGATGCCGGCCGGGTAAGTCGGGGCAGAGCCCCTGGCGGCGCGTTCCGGCGTGCGACAATGCGCGTTCGAACCAGAACACGAGGACGTCGCCAAGCGGCCGTGACCGGCCGGCGCGCGACGCGAACCGCATCGCTGACCCATGGCTGACTACGCAGATACCGCATCCTTGAGCTCTTCGCATCCCGAACGCAACGCGCCGTGGCAGCCCCGCGCGACGTCTGCGTCGTCCAACGTGACCGAATCCCCGCCTGCTGTCGAATCCGATGCTCCGCACGCGCTTGCCGGCGAGGACCTCGCCGCCGTGGCCGAAGCGGATGCCGCTGTGCGCCAGGGAACGCTGAGCGGCTTCGAAAGCGCCGAGCCTGCTCGAGCGATGGCCGCGCCCGCCGAGGAGGCCGGCGCGGCGAGCCCCGTTGCGGGTGCAACGACTGCGCGCCGCGCGCCGCGGGCGAAACGTGCCGCGGCGTCTGCCGTGGCCGAAGCGGTGGCGCCGGGCATTGGGGCGGTGCGGGACCCGGCAGCCGCAGCCTTTGTTGCCGAGCCGTCGTTTGCCGCCGACTCTGCTGAGCGCGTGGAACCCACTGGGTTCGCTCCCGAAGCGGCTCAGACGGCCACCGAGCCGGACGCGCTGACGCAGCGCCTCGACGCGCTCCAGGGCGCGCTCGCCGAGCAGCGCCGCATGGCGGTCGCCTCGTCGCGCCAACAAAAGTGGGTGGTCGCCGCCGCTTCGGTGGCGGTGCTCGCATCGGTCGGTTTCGGGATCGCGCAGTCGGTGCGGCTCGATAGCCTCGCAAACGAATCCCGCGCCGACGAGGCCCGCCTCGAGCAGTTCATCCTGAAGCAGCAGTCGACGCTCGACGACCTGTCGCAGCGCGTTGCCGCGCAAACCGCCGCTGCCACTGCGGCCGCTGCGGCCGCTGCCGCTCCCGCGGAAACCCCGGCGGCGCCAGCACGCGTGTCGTCCAGGGCGGCGCCCGCCAAGGCATCGCCCGCCCCCGCACGCCATGCAGCGGCGCATGCCGCGCGTGCAGCTCACGCGAAAAGCGCCCAGAAAGCCACGCGCTGACCGGCTTCGCCCCGCGATCCCGCCCCTGTATCCGAAAACTCGATGCGTTGCTTTGTTGCAACGCATCGAATGCGTTCGACCCCGTGCGACGGCGCGTCGCAGTTTTTTTGCTGCGCTGCACTAGCGTTGACCTAGGGAAAACCCTATAATTCGTTCTGTCCTAGGGAAAACCCTGAATTGCAGCCTAACTGGGAGTCGCCATGAGCTTCATCTTTGCCCTGTTCCAAAAGGTGAGCGACCTCTTCGCGTCGCCGTATCTGCCGATGGATTCGGAATACTCGTACGAAGCGCGTCACCGCGAAGCCGAGCGCGTTCGCCGCTCGCACTACATGCCGTTCGGCATGCCGCGTGACTGATCGAAGCTGAAGCGCTTCGGACGGCGCGTGCCGTCCAACGCGTTTCTCCGGTCAGACCGCCAGGTCTTCATGCAAGGCCGGCTCTCGCAGGAGAGCCGGCCTTGCTGCGTTTTGGGGCGGTTGCAAGCCTCTGGCGTGACGGCGGCCGCGCGCGGCTCGTGTCATAGTGATGCCGCATCGAAATCGCTACGCCTCATCATGTCCAATACCTACTTCTACGATCCCGCCCAAGGCCATGGCCTGCCGCACGATCCGTTCAAGGCGATCGTCGCGCCGCGCATGATCGGCTGGATCGCCAGCCGCGCGAAAAGCGGCGCGCTCAATCTCGCGCCCTACAGCTTCTTCGGCGCGTTCGCCACATTTCCGCCGATCATCGGGTTCTGCAGCGAAGGCCGCAAGGACAGCATCAGCAACATCGAAGAGACCGGTGAGTTCGTCTGGAATCTCACCTCGAAGGCGCTGGCGCCGCAGATGAACCGCACCTCCGCGCCGGTCGCTGCCGATATTGACGAATTCGCGCTCGCGGGCCTCACGGCCGCGCCGGGGCGCAGCGTCGCGGTGCCGCACGTGGCCGAGTCGCCGGCCGCGCTCGAATGCAAGCTGCTGCAGGTCGTGCGGCTCAACACGCTGGACGGCGCGCCCATGGACAACTGGCTCGCGCTGGGGCAGGTGGTGGGTGTGCACATTCGCGAGGAATTCCTGAAGGACGGCCTGTTCGACACGCCCGCCGCCCAGCCCGTGATGCGCGCGGGCTATCGCGCCGACTACGCGCAGATCGGCGAGATGTTCCAGATGGTGCGACCCAGCGCCTAAGCCACTTCGGACGTAAGCAGGTCGCGGCGTTGCCGCGTCCCGCCCGCCCGCCGATAATGGCCCGACAGCGCGAGGCGCGCAGGGAGGCAATCCATGCAATCTCCGACGGGATCGGTGGTGGCGCTCAGTTCTGCCGCCTCCACGATGTTTTCGATCGGCATGATCGCGCTGGCCTACTGGGGGCTGCACGAGCCTTCGGCCTGGCGCATCGGCGACCGGGTGGTCGTCGGCATCGCGCTCGCGGGCTTCGCGTGCCTCGGCAGTGTGCCCTGGCTCGCCACCTCGCCCGCGAAACCCAACGACGAGTCGCGCTTCCTGATGGCGCGCCGCGCCTTTCTCTGCGGCGCGGTTGCCGTGTGGGTATCGATCGCGCTATCGCTCCTGTTGTGACCAGAAGCGTGATCAGAAGCGGGCGCGCAACCCCACCGTGCCCACCACCTGATTGGCCGTCGAAGACGCACCGCCCGCCGTGTTGATGAACGCCACGTAGTTGTGTCCCGAGGCGTGCTGGTACATGGCCTCGCCGTAGAGATCGGTGCGCTTCGAGAGGCGGTACACGACCTGTGCGTCCACCTGGTTCCACTTCGGATCGGTGCCGTAGGTGGTCGTGTTGCTCACGTGGCCGTCCGTGAAGGTGTAGGCGAGACCCAGGCTCCACGCCGGGTTCAACTGATACTTCCCGTTTACTTCGTAATTGTTGAAGCTCATGTCGCCGCCCTGCGAGCCGAACGAGCTGGTGCCCGCGTACTCGCTGCGCGTGAACACGAAGCCTGCCGTCGCCGGCCCGAATGTGTAGTTGATGCCGCCGCCGAACGAACGCAGGCGCTCGGCGCCGAGTGCGAAGCCACCCTTGCCGTTGGCCGTCGATTCCGCGAGATCCACCGCGCCCGGGCTGCTCGCCGTCGCGCCCTGGGTGCCGTTCAGCTGCAGATAACCGGCCGCGATGGCGAGCGGCCCGTTGGTATAGCTCGCGCCGAAGCTGTAGGCGCGGTTCACGGCGAAGTCGGTCTGGTTCGAGAACGCGTACAACGCGCCGAACTTCAGGCCGCTATACGTGTTGCTCGTGAACTTGACGGCGTTGCTCATGCGCAGCGAGTGGTTCAGGTTGTCGTTGTCGAACGGATGCGCGAAGCCCGTGTCACCGAAGGTGCCTGCCGTGGCCGAGAGCGGCGCGACGAAGTCGACGAGCGAGTCGTACTGGCGGCCGAGCGTGAGCGAGCCGAACTGGTCGCTCGCGAGGCCCACGTACGCCTGGCGGCCGAACATGCGGCCGTCCTGGCCCAGCTTGCCGTTCTGCACGTTGAAGCCGTTTTCGAGCACGAAGACCGCATGCAGGCCGCCGCCCAGGTCCTCGCTGCCGCGCACGCCGAAGCGGCTGCCGTTCACGTTGCCGCTCGTTGCCTGCCAGAGCGCGCCGCCCGACTTGCCGCTCGCGACGTTATTCGTGTACATGATGCCGGCGTCGATCAGGCCGTAGAGCGTGACCGAGCTTTGCGCGTGGGCCGCGGGCGCGGCGAGCGTGCCGAGTGCGCCGAGCACGGCGGCAGCGGTGGTGAGCGAGAGGGGGTTCTTCATTCGAGGTTCCTGTAGCGTTGTTGTTTCGTGGCGTGTGCAACAGCGACAGGAGTGTAGGGAGGGAAAGACTCCGGAAAAACCGGCTGTGACTGGAGAGGATTCTTCCTCGATCTGGAAGGATGATTTCATCTCCCTGTCATAAATCGACTCAGGCATCGACTCAGGCGATCGAGGGCTTGCACCTGGCGGGAAGCAGGAGCGGCCTTGCGAGTTTGGTACGATTCACGCTTTGCCAGCCGACCCTACCTGCCGCGTGAAGCGTTACGTGCCGTTGATCCGCGATCGAATCGCGATGTCGTTGTCCCGCCTGAAGCCCGCCGCCGCGCGGCTGGGCGGGTTTATTCGCCCGCTGGGGGCGCGTGCGCTCCATCATCTGCGGCATCCCACGCGGCGCGGCGTGCTCATGACCATTGGCGCGTTGCCGGCGCTCGTCTTGCTCTACGTGCTCGTGCTGATTCCGTTCACGCCGGGCATTGGCGACATCCGCAAGGCGCGTGTGGACGAACCGGCCCAGATTCTGTCCGCCGACGGCAAGGTGCTCGCCGAGTTCAAGCCCTCGAACCGCGAATGGGTGCCGCTCGCGCAGATCTCGCCGCACATGGTCGATGCGCTGATTTCCACCGAGGATCACCGCTTCTACGAGCACCACGGCATCGACTTCAAGCGCACGGCGGGCGCGGCATTGCACACGTTCTCGGGCGAGCGCCAGGGCGGCTCGACCATTCCGCAGCAACTCGCGCGCAATCTCTATCCCGATGAAATCGGCCGCGCGCCCACGCTTACGCGCAAGATCAAGGAAGCGATCACGGCGTTCAAGATCGAGGCGGTGTATAGCAAGCAGCAGATTCTCGAGACGTATCTGAACACGGTGCCATTCCTCTACAACGCCTACGGCATCGAGATGGCGGCGCGCACCTACTTCGGCGTTTCGGCGGATCAGCTCGACATTCTGCAAGCCGCGACGCTCACCGGCATGCTCAAGGGCAACGCCTATTACAACCCGGTGATCAACCCTGAGCGCGCGCTCGCCCGGCGCAACACCGTGCTCGGCCAGATGGTGAAGTACGGCAAGCTCAGCGAGGCGCAGTACGCCGCGCTCTCGAAGAAGCCGCTGCGCCTCGACTTCGAGCGTCAGACCGAGCCGCCCGGCCCCGCACCGCACTTCGCGCTGCAACTGCGCAAATGGCTGATTTCGTGGGCCGACCGCAACGACTACAACATCTATTCGGATGGCCTCGTGGTGCGCACCACGATCGATTCGCGCCTCCAGCAGATGGCAACCGCCGCGCTGCGCCAGCACACGAACCAGCTGCAGGGCATCGCCAACGGCGCATGGAGCGGGCGCAACGGCTGCGTGGCCGGCAACGACCTGTTCGCGACCTTCATGCGCGAAACGCAGGACTACAAGAGCGCGCGCGACGCGGGCGCGAACGACGCCGATGCGCTCAAGCAGCTCGCTGGCGACCGCACCTTCATGCGCAACCTCTGCAAGAGCAAGACCGCGGTGGAGGCGGGCTTCCTCGCCATCGACCCGCGCAACGGGCAGATCAAGGCGTGGGTGGGCAGCCGCGACTTTACCGACGAGCCGTTCGACCACGTGCAGCAGGCGCGCCGTCAGCCCGGCTCGACGTTCAAGCCGTTCGTGTACGGCGCGGCCTACGCGGCGGGTGCGAAGCCGAGCGACACGTTCATCGACCAGCCGGTGGAGATTCCGCTGGCGGGCGGCGAAATCTGGAAGCCGACCGACGACGTGGCGCCCAGCAATCGCCCGATGACACTGCGCGACGCGATCGCGTTCTCGCGCAACCGCATCACCGCGCAGCTCATGCAGACGGTGGGCCCGGACAAGGTTGCGCGGCTCGCGCGCGCGATGGGCGTGCGCGACAGCCAGCTCGACCCGGTGCCGTCGCTTGCGCTCGGCACGAGCCCGGTCACGTTGAAGGAGATGGTCTCCGCGTACAGCACCATCGCCAACGACGGCGAGTATCTCGAACCGCGCATGGTCACGAGCATCGAGGACCGCAAGGGCAACGTGCTCGCGCAGTTCGAGAGCGCTTCGCCCGAGCGGGCGCTTTCAGCGGAGGCGGACCGCACCCTGCTCGACACGATGCGCGACGTCGTGAACCGCGGCACGGGCTCGGCCATCCGCACACGTTTCGGCATTCGTGGCGACGTGGCGGGCAAGACCGGCACGACCCAGGGCAATACGGACGGCTGGTTCATCCTGATGGACCCGCAACTCGTGGCGGGCGCGTGGGTGGGCTTCGACGACGGCCGCGTGACGCTCGACGACTACTGGGGGCAGGGCGCGCGCAGCGCGCTGCCGATCGTCGGCGACTTCTTCCAGCGTGCGTTGCGCTCGCGCCTCGTGGATCCGCGTGCGCGCTTCGACACCGAGGTGACGCCGGGCGCGTTCGAAGCCTTCCGCGAGAAGCTGCGCGCGTGGATGGACAAGCTGTTCGGCAAGCACGAAGCGCCGCCTCCGGCCCCGCCGGTGCGGCATGCGCCGCCGCCGCGCGTGAGCGCGCCGGCACCGGCCTCTGTGCCTGCTGTGGCTTCGGCGGCGGGGGCATCGGCACCTGCGGAGGCATCGGCGCCGTCTGCCGCTTCGGCGGCGGCCGCAGAGTCCGCCGCGCGCGCGATCATGGGCCTGCCGCCGATCATCGGGCCGTCCAGCGCGCCGGCGGCGCTTGCCCCGCAGCCTTCGTATCCGGCGCAGGCGCCTGCGCTTGCGCCGACCCCGACGCCCGACGAGGCGGACCCTGATACGCCGGGCGCGAGCGCGAGCTACACGCCGCCCGCGGCGCAGCCGCAGGGGCAATGAGCGCGGCCTCGCGCCGTTAATAAAAAAGGCAGCGTCTTGCGACGCTGCCTTTTTTATTTGTTGGGCACTGCGCATCATGCCCTGAAGGTGCTACACGTGCGTTACTCGCGCACCTTGAATACGGAAACGAGTTCGGCGAGCGCTGCCGCATGCTCGTTGAGCGCGGCGGCGGCGCGCTCGGCGTCGCCCACGAGCGCGGCGTTCTGCTGCGTCGCCGCGCCGATCTGCGAAACCGCGATATTCACCTGCTCGATGCCGCCCGACTGTTCGCGCGAGGCTGTGCTGATCTCGCCGATGATCGAGCGCACTTCATCGACGCGCGCAACGATGCCGCGCATGGTCGTGCTCGCTTCACCGGCGATACGGTAGCCCGTCTCGACCGTCGACGACGATTCGGTGATCAGCGCCGAGATTTCCTTCGCGGCCGCCGCGCTGCGCTGCGCGAGCGCGCGCACTTCGCTCGCGACCACCGCGAAGCCCTTGCCGTGCTCGCCCGCCCGCGCCGCTTCCACGGCCGCATTGAGCGCGAGGATGTTGGTCTGGAATGCGATGCCGTCGATCACGCCAGTGATCTCGGCGATCTTCTGCGACGCGCGGCTGATGTCGTTCATCGTTTCCACGACGCGGCTCACGGCGCGCCCGCCGTCGAGCGCGGCTTCGGCTGCGCTCGTCACCACGGTGTTGGCGCGCGTCGCGTGGTCGGCGTTCTGCTGCACGGTCGAGGTGAGTTCCTCCATGCTCGCCGCCGTCTCCTCGAGGCTGCTCGCCTGGCTCGCGATGCGCGAAGCGATTTCGCCGCTGCCCTGCGCGATGCGCGAAGTGTCCTCGCTCATCTGCGCCGTGGCACTGCGCACCTGCGCGACGATCTGCGCGAGGCCCACGCCGATGCCGTCGATGGCGCGCGTGAGGCGGCCGATCTCGTCGGCGGCCGCCGTGCCTTGCGCGTTCGCTGCATCGCCATGTCCGATGCCGTTGCGGCTGTTGTTGCCGATGCGCACCGTGAGGTCGCCCGCGGCGAGCTGGCCGGCGGCTTGCGCGGCGGCGTCGAGCGGCCGGCTCACGAGGCGGCGCGCCGCGTAGATCGACAGCGCCGCGAAGAGCGCGACCAGCACGAGGCCGATGGCCGCGAAGCGGTCGCGCGTGGCGTTCACTTCCGCCATGATCTCGTCGCGCACGGCGACGCCGCCCACGAGCCATTGCCACTGCGGCACGCTCACGAACGAGACGAACTTCGCGCGCGCGTCGCCCTCGCCGCGTGTCGAGTCGGCGGAGGTGTAGTCGAGCGTGCCTTCGCGCGCTTCGAGCATGCGCGACCAGGGCGCGTCGGCGTCGTCGTAGTGCTTGCCGACGGCGCTCGGGTGAACGAGGAAGGTGCCGCGCGTCGGGCCGTTCGACGCGTCCATCACGAAGTAATAGCCGCTCTCGCCGATCTTGAGCTTGGCGATCTCGCTCTTGAGCGCGTCGATCTGCGCGCCCACGTCCACGCCGACGAAAAGCGCGCCGATCACGTGGCCGCTCGCGTCGAGAATCGGCTTGTACTGCGTGATGTACTGCTTGCCGAACAACTGCGCGAGGCCGGTGTAGGTGCGGTTGGCCATGATCGGGCCATACGCGGGGCCCTTGCGGTCGAGCAGCGTGCCGATCGCACGCGAACCGTCCTGCTTCTTGAGCGACGTGGTCACGCGCACGAAGTCGTCGCCGCTGCGCGCGAAAACGGTGGCGATTTCGCCGCTGCGCGCGAGAAACTGGTCGGGGATCGTGAAGTCCAGGTTCAGCACGTGGTCGCCGGACTTGAAGACCGGCGTGGCCTTGCCCCCAATGTCGACCGTTTGCGTCGGGTCGAGCGCGAAGGCGCCGGGCAGGAAGCTCTCGAAGAGCTGCATGGCACGGTCGACTTCGGCTGCGAGCGCGCCGTCGATGAGCGAGATCGACGAGGCGACCGACTGGTCCTTTTCGGCAATGCGCGTGCGCACCTGTTCGCCGACCTGGGTCGCCGCCGAATACGTGATCGCCCACGTGAAGGCGGCAAATATGGCTGCGACGAGCACGCACGATAGCAAGGCGACGCGTACGCCGACGCTCGCGCGGCCTGATAAGCGTGAAAGCATGAATTCGGTTCCGTAATAGAGCTTGTGAGGAAGGAACCTGCGCCTTCGAGGCGCTGGCATGACGCATTACGGCGCGCGCGCGCGATCCTTTAGGGGCAGGTGTGAAAAACCTTACAGTCACGTAAAGATTACCGGTCGGTCATGCCGTTTCGGTGTGCAGATTGTGGGATATTTCGGAATCCAAAAATAACGCCGCCACAAGGAAAAGGGCGCATGAAGCGCCCTTTCGTTATGTTTCGCGCGATACGTCGCGCCGTGAATTTCTGCGTTAGCGGCGGGCCTGCCACGTTCTGAGCAGCAGCGCGTTGGTCACGACGCTCACGCTGGAAAACGCCATGGCGGCGCCCGCGAGCATGGGGTTGAGCAGGCCGAAGGCGGCGAGCGGAATGCCGATCAGGTTGTAGACGAACGCCCAGAACAGGTTCTGCTGGATCTTGCGCCACGTGCGCCGCGAAATATCGATTGCGGCGGCAACGAGCGCCGGGTCGCCGCGCATGAGCGTGATGCCTGCCGCGTGCATGGCGACGTCGGTGCCCGTGGCCATGGCGATGCCGATGTCGGCGGCGGCGAGCGCCGGAGCGTCGTTGATGCCGTCGCCGGCCATCGCGACGATGCCGCCGCTTTTGATCTTGAGGTCGCGGATCGTGCGCGCCTTGTCGTCGGGCAGCACCTGCGCGTGGACTTCGCCGATGCCGAGTTGCGCGGCCACGGCCGCCGCGCTGCCCGCGTTGTCGCCAGTCACGAGCACGCTGCGGATGCCCATCGCCTTGAGGCTCGCAATGGCTTCGCGCGCCGTGGGCTTCACGGTGTCGCCGAAAGCGAGCAGGGCGAGGACGCCGCCGTGCGGCTCGAATAGCCACGACACCGTATTGCCCGCCTCTTCGAGCGAATGCGCGCGGGCCGCGAGCATGGGCGGCACGGCGAGCGCCAGTTCGTCGAGCCAGCGGCCGCTGCCGATCGCGAGGCGCCGGCCGTTCACTTCGGCCTCCACGCCGCGCCCGGGCACCGCGCGCGCATGGGCGGCGACGGCCAAGGCGCCTGGCGCCTGTGCTTTTGCCTGTGCTTCATACGCCTGCACCACGGCTTTCGCGAGCGGGTGATCGCTGTGCCGCTGCACGGCGGCGGCGAGCGCGAGCGCTTCGCCGCGCGCGAGCCCCCCGGCCGCTTCGAACGCGGTGAGCGAGGGCTGGCCGAGCGTGAGCGTGCCGGTCTTGTCGAAGGCGACAACGCTCACGTTGTGGGCGGTCTCCAATGCTTCGGCGTCCTTGATGAGCACGCCGTGGCGCGCGGCCACTCCGGTCCCGGCCATGATCGCGGCAGGCGTGGCAAGGCCGAGCGCGCACGGGCAGGCGATCACGAGCACGGCCACGGCATTGAGGATCGCCGTTTCGGCGCTCGCGCCCGCGAACAGCCAGCCGCCCAGCGTGATGGCCGCGATCACGAGAATCGCGGGGACGAACACGGCGCTCACGCGGTCGACGAGACGCTGGATCGTCGCCTTCTCGGCCTGTGCGCTTTCCACGAGGCGAATGATGCGCGCGAGCGTGGTTTCCGCGCCGATGGCCGTGGTGCGCACGGCGATCGCGCCTTCGCCGTTGATCGAGCCGGCCGTGACGGGATCGTCGGGCGCTTTCGGCACCGGCAGGCTTTCGCCCGTGATGAGCGATTCGTCGATGTGGCTGCGGCCTTCGAGCACGACGCCGTCCACGGGCAGGCGCTCGCCGGGGCGCACGACCACCACGGTGCCCACGCGAACCTGGGCGAGCGGGACTTCGCGCTCCTCTGCGTTGGCGCCATTTGCGCCATCGACGCGGATGCGCGCGCGATCCGGCCGCAGCGCGTTGAGGGCGCGGATCGCGTCGGTGGTCTGGCGCTTCGCGCGGGCTTCGAGCCACTTGCCGAAGCGCACCAGCGTGATGACCACCGCCGAGGCCTCGAAATACAGATGGGCCATGTCGCCGGGGTGCGCGAGCATCGCATAGACGCTCACGCCATACGCGGCCGAAGTGCCGAGCGCGACCAGCAGATCCATGTTGCCCGCGCCGGCGCGCACGGCCTTCCATGAGGCGCGGTAGAAGCGCGCGCCGAACACGAACTGCACGACGCTCGCCAGCGTCAGCTGCGCCGCGGCGGGCAGCATCCAGTCGAAGCCGAGCCAGTGGCCGAACATCGGCAGCACGAGCGGAGCCGTGAGCACCGCCGAAATCAGCACGGCGCGCCATTCGCGGCGCGCCTCGTCGCTGGCGGCAGCACCTTTCGCCGGGGTGGCGGCGTCTTCGTCGGCGGCGAGCGGCGTGGCTTCATAGCCGGCCTTCTTGACGGCGGCGACGAGCAGGTCCTGCAACTCGCCCGTGAGCGGCGAGCGCGTGTTGACGGTGGCCTGCTCGGTGGCGAGGTTCACGCTCACGCCAGCCACGCCGGGCACGCGCGCGAGTGCCTTCTCGACGCGGTTCGCGCATGAAGCGCAAGTCATCCCGCCGATGGCGAGCGTGGCGGCTTCCGTGGCGACGGGCACGGCTTCATAGCCGGCCTTTTCGACGGCGGCGACGAGCGCGGCGGGCACGACGCCACCGCTGGCCTCGACGGTGGCCTTTTCCGTGGCGAGGTTGACCGAGGCGCGCGTGACGCCCGGCACCTTGGCAAGCGCTTTCTCGACGCGCATGGCGCACGAGGCGCACGTCATGCCGTGGACCTCGAGTTCGGCCACGGCGGTATCGGTGCGCTCTGCTACGAGGGGTTCATTCATGATGGGGTGCGAGCACTGGCTGTCATCGATGTTGGGCAGTATCTACGTTCCCATCATGGGAAGGTCAAGGGGCGCGACATTACGCCCCTTTCGTTTCAGAGGGAAGTCCTGAGAGCAAGCTCTCGAGCGGTAACGCAATTTTCCACGCTGCAGGCTTTTCAGGCCCAGGCGCGAGCGATACGATACCAACCGGCGGCATTGGCGCCTTGCCGCGCGCATTTGACCACGGCCCTGGGGGGGCCCCGCGCGCGGAGTGGCCAGCCGGTCGACGTCACTTCATGGACCGCCCGCACCGAATACAACCAACAAATGACAACAATACATCGAGCATTCTCTACGTACCGTAGCTGCTCCGCGCTTGCCTGTCTTGCCCTGATCGCCGGATGCGCCTCGGCGCCGGGAGACGTTGCGCCGAAGAGCAACGGCTGGATGAAGGACGAAGTCTCCGACTCCTATGTGTTTGGCTATCCGCTCGTGCTGATGGACGTGGCGCGCGAAGCCGCCACCGGCAGCGCGCCCGGCCAGGCCGCGCCGAACACGCTGCGCCACGCGCAGTCGCTGCCGCCCGTCGGGGCTTCGAGCCCGCCCGAACCCAACCTCGACACGCTGACTTCCAGCGGCTGGCTCGACGTTTCGAGCGAGCCGGTGCTCGTCACGCTGCCCGATACGCACGGCCGCTACATGGACGCGCGCGCGCTCGACATGTGGACGAACGTCGTCTGGTCGACAGCCGCCGCGCAGACCGGCGAACGTGTCAGCGGTCTGAAAGCGCAAACGATTGCATTTGTTCCGGCCGGCTGGAAGGGCACGCTGCCCGCGCGCGTGAAGCGCGTCGATGTGTCGACGCGCTACGTGTGGTTCCTCGCGCGCATCCAGACGCGCGGCGGCGGCGACCTCGCGGCTGTGCGGCGGCTGCAGCACGGCCTGCAGGTCACGGAGCTTTCCGGGTGGGACGAGCGCGGCGCGCGCGGCAAGGCCGGCGCTCGCCGCGGCCGCGGCAACGAGCCGACCGGCGCCACGCAGAGCGGCGATCCGGTCGCGCCGGGCACGCCGTCCGCCCAGGTCGCGGCGCTCGACGCGAACGGTTTCTTCGACCGGCTCGCCCAGGCGCTGGAGGACAATCCGCCCACGGCGGACGACGCGCACGCGCTCAAGATTCTCGGCGACATTGGCGTGCACCCGGGCGACCCGGCGCAGTTGCCCACGGGCGCGAAGGACGCCGCAGTCGTCAAGGCGGGTCTCGCCGATGGCCGCACGCGCGCCGCGACGCCGCCGGCCAACCTGCTGGCAGGCAACGGCTGGCTCTGGGTGGGCGACGATGCGGGCAACTACGGCCCCGACTACTCGCTGCGCGCCTATGCGGCGTACACGTCGCCGGGTCTGCCGACGACCCGCGACGAAGTGCGCGCCCGCGTGAGCCAGGACAGCGACGGTCATGCGCTCAACGGCGCGAACCGCTACACGATCCACTTCACGGCCAAGCAGTTGCCGCCGGTGCGCGGCTTCTGGTCGATCACGGCCTATACGACCGACGGCGCGCTCGATGCCGACGCGCCCGTGCGCGTGGCGTTCGGCGACCGCAGCGGCGCACGGCGCAACCGCGACGGCTCGCTCGACGTGCACGTGAGCGCCGAGCGGCCGCGCGGCGGCGCGAACTGGGTGCCGGCGCCGCATGGCGACTTCCGCCTCGTGATGCGCCTCTACGCCGCGAAGCCGCAGGCGACCGATGGCAGCTGGCAGCCGCCCGCCGTCGAGCGGCAGTAATCGCTGAACCGGGCTGAACCAGGCGTTGGCGGGCCGCTGTCCCGCCAACGCTTTTTTTGCGCCGCATAAGCCCGCTCAAGCGCCACGCCCGGCTTTTCCGCCCGCATTTCATGCATTGCGCAACACGCGCGACGGACACCCCGCAATCGCCGGGCCATCGCCTTTGCGCTGTTACTTCTTGTTGCGCAATACCTGCGCCGCGGGCGGCGTTTTCCCGCCGTCCGATCTTCTATCGGACCTATACTTCCGGCTGTCGGCATCCCCGGATTTCCGACATCAGACCCACATCCCGCGGCGGGCCTGTTGCCGCCTCATCCGCAAGCAAGCATGGCAAGCCTCAACAAAGCGTCGCTCAACTCTTCCTTGCAATCGGTGCGCGCGGTCGCGCGTGCGCCCCGCACCCGGCGCATCCTCACGGGCGTCGTCATCTTTCTGATTGTGTTCGGCCTGGTCGGCTTCTTCGCCGCGCCGCCGATCATTCGCCACGTTGCCGAGCAGCAGTTGAGCAAGCAGCTCGACCGGCCCGTCACGATCGGCCGCATCGCGCTCAATCCGTACACGCTGCGTCTCGAAGCGGACCGCGTGCATATCGGCGAGCGCGGCGGCAACGGCGACTTCTTCGATGTCTCGCGCGCCGTCGTGCAGGCGTCGTGGTCGTCGCTCTTTCGCGCGGCGCCCATCGTCGACGAACTGCGGCTCGACTCGCCGCGCGCCACGATCGTGCGGCTCGACGCGCAGCACTTCAACTTCTCGGACCTCATCGAGAAGTTCTCGACGCCCTCGAAGCCCAGCAGCAAGCCCTCGCAATTTTCGGTTTCGAACATCCGCATCGAGAACGGCCAGATCACCTTCGACGATCGCCTGCTCAACGAAAAGCACGTGATCGACCGCTGGTCGCTCGGCATTCCGTTTATCGCCACGCTGCCTTCCAAGACCGATATCTTCGTTCAGCCAATGCTGCGCGCGCGCATCGACGGGGCGAGCACGCTCGCCATCGACGGCAGGACCAAGCCCTTTTCCGCGACGCGCGAGTCGGAAGTGGAGCTGCGCCTGACCGACCTCGACGTGCCGAAGCTCCTCACCTACGCGCCGACGAAGCTGCCCGTCACGGTGAAGAGCGGCAAGCTCTCGACCAACCTCAAGCTCGATTTCGTGATGTCGGGCGAGAAGCCCACGCTGCGTGTGACGGGCACGACCGACCTGAACGACTTCGACTCGACCGACAACGCCAACGCGCCGTTCTTCGGCGCGCGCAGCCTGCACGTGGCGGCGGCTTCGCTCGAACCGTTCAGCAATGTCTATCGCTTCGACGACATCCATCTTGACGCGCCCACGGTGTGGGTCGCGCGCGACAAGCAAGGCATGCTGAGCGTCGAGAAGTTAATGGGCGCGCCGGCCGCGCAAAATGCGCCGGCCGCCGGCAAGGCCGCGAGCGCCGCGCCGGCCTCGGGCGCCTCGGGTGCCCAGAGCGCGCAGGCGGCGGCCGAGGAAGCGAAGCCCGCGCCGCTCGATGTTTCGATCCGCCAGTTCGCGCTCACGAACGGCACCGTGCACGTCGCTGACGATGTGCCGGCGCGGCCGGTGAACGTCGAGCTCACGCAGCTTTCGACCACGCTTACCAATTTCTCGACGACCGCCAAAGCGGGCGCGCCGTTCACGTTCGCGACCAACGCGAACGACGGCGGCGCGATCAAGGCGTCGGGCACGGTGAGCCTCGCGGGCAAGAACGCCGAAGCCAACATCGCGCTCGAGCGCGTGAGTCTGCCGCAGGCGCAACCGTATATCGACAACCTGAGCGGCGCGCAGATTCTGGACGGCAAGCTCAATCTCACGTCCACGCTCAAGGCCGACTGGGCGCAGCAGCCTGCCGTCGTGCAGGTCGGCCAGAGCACGCTCGGCCTCGAATCGCTCAAGCTCGCGGCGCGCGGCGCGAAGGCGCCTTCCATTGCGCTCGCCCAGGGCACGGTGCAGGTGAGCAGGATCGACCTCAACGCGCGCAAGGCGCAGATCGCTTCGGTGGACGTGACCGGTCTCGTGGTGAACGCCGAGCGCCAGAAGGACGGCAAGCTCGACCTGGCGCAACTCGCCTCCACGCATCAGGCGGCGCCCGAGCGCACGGCGATTCACGCGGCCCAAAAGTCGGTGCAGGAAGGGCCGGCCTGGCGATACACAATCGACGCTTTCACGCTGAACAACGGCACGATCATTTTCACGGACAGCTCGACGCCGCGCCCGGTGAAGCTCGCGATCACGCCGTTCGACCTGAAGATCCAGCAGATCAGCGACGACCTGAGGCACCCGCTGCCGATCGACCTGAAGGCGACCGTCAACCGTAGGGGCACACTCGCGCTGAGCGGCAAGATCAACCCGACGCCGCTCACGGCGCAGTTGAAGATCGACGCAAACCAGCTCGACGCCGCCGCGTTCGAGCCTTACTTCGGCAATCAGCTCAACGCGGTGATCGCGAGCGCGCTGCTCAACATGAACGGGCAGCTTTCGGTCGAACAGGGCAAGGCGCTCAAGGCGAACTATCGCGGCGACGCGGCGCTCGTGGACGTGCGCATGCTCGACAAGGCCACGTCCGGCCCGTTCGCGGGCTGGCGCTCGCTCGCGCTCACGAACCTGAAGGCGAACTACGACGACGCGCGCGGCACCGACGTGGACGCGAGCCGCGTGACCTTCGCCGGCTTCTATGGCCGCGTGCTGCTCGACGCGCAAGGCAAGCTCAATCTCAAGGACGTGGTCGCGCATCAAACCGGCGCGGCGCAGTCGCTTACGCAGGACACGAGCGGCAAGCCAGGCGCGCACGAGCCCGTGCCGCTCACGCCGCAGGCGGCGAGCGCACCCGTGCAGACGGCTTCCGCACCCGCACCCGCTTCCGCGCCTGCCACGGTCGTGGCCGCACAGGCGCCGAAGAACCCCGTGCGCCTGCACTTCGGCGAGCTCGTGCTGCAGGACGGCCGCGTGAACTACACCGACAACTTCATCAAGCCGAACTACACCGCCGATCTCGTGCAGATCCACGGCACGGTGGGCGCGTTCGGCACGCAGTCGACGACGCCCGCGCCCGTGGATGTCTCCGCGAAGCTCGCGGCGAACGGTCCGCTTTCGATCAAGGGCACGGTGAACCCGCTCATCGAGAAGCCGTCGCTCGATCTCACGGCGAGCGCGCACGATATCGAGCTTACGAACCTCACGCCGTATTCGGCGAAGTACGCGGGCTATCCGATCACGAAGGGCAAGCTCAACGTCGATCTGCATTACCAGCTCGCGAACGACCAGCTCACGGCGAACAACCATATCTTCATCGACCAGCTCACGTTCGGCGATCACATCGACAACGACACGGCCACCAAGCTGCCGGTGCGGCTCGCGATCTCGCTGCTCAAGAACCGCAAGGGTGAGATCGACGTGAACATTCCGGTGTCGGGCTCGCTCTCGAACCCCGAGTTCAGCCTGGGCGGCCTGATCTGGAAGGCGGTGCTCAACCTCATCGCGAAGGCGGTGACCGCGCCGTTCACGCTGCTCGCCAACGCATTCGGGGGCGGCGGCGAAGACCTGGGCTATGTCGAATTCGCGGCCGGCACGGCAACGCTGACCGATGCCGACCAGAAGAAGCTCGACACGATCATGAAGGCGCTCGACGACAAGCCTTCGATCAAGATCGATCTGATCGGCCGCGTCGATCCGGCCGTGGACACGCCCGCGCTGCGCGAGCAGTACGTGGATCGCCTCGTGCGGCTTCAGAAGGTGAAGGACACGGTGGGCAACGGCGAGAGCGTGGATACCTCGCAGGTCAAGGTGGACGACAAGGAGTACGAGAAGTACCTCGCCAAGGCCTATAAGGATGCGGACTTCAAGAAGCCGCACAACATGATCGGCCTCACGAAGACGCTGCCAGTGGACGACATGAAGCAGGCGCTAGCCGACCACGCACCCGTTGACGACGCCACCTTGCGCAACCTCGCTCAGGACCGTGCGCAAGCGGTGCAGCAGTACTTCGAAGGCAAGGTCGATCCGAGCCGCGTGTTCATCGTGGCGCCGAAGCTGGACGCCAAGGGCATCGAAGACAAGGGCGCGACGACGCGGGTGGATTTCGGTCTGAAATAAGCGGCGCGCTTCTATGCAAAGACGCGATTCGATGCAGCGGCGCGCTTGGGTCTAACCGGCGCGCCGCAGCTTTTTCGGGTTCGCAAACGCATGTTCCTCGATGACCTGCGCGAGCGTCGCAAAGGCCGGCGCGATTTCCTCGTGCGGCACGCACGCGTAACCCGTTAGCAATCCTTTGCGGTCCTGGCGCACGCTGTAGTAGGCCGCGAGCGGGCGCACGATCACGCCCGCGTCGTAGGCGGCCGCAGCGATGGCGCGATCGTCGGTGTGGTCGGGCAGGCCAAGCACGAAGTGCAGACCCGCTTCGTCGCCCATGACGGGCAGCGCATCGCCGAAGTGGCGCGTGACCGCGTCGATCAGCAGCTGGCGCCGCTCGCCATAGAGCGTGCGCATGCGGCGCACGTGCGAAGTGAGATAGCCATCCATGATGAATTCGGCGAGCACGGCCTGCTGCATGAGCTGGCCTTCGCGATACAGCTCCGCCACGCCCGTGCGGAACGTGGCCGCGAGCCGCTCGGGCACGACCATGTAGCCGATGCGCAGGCCCGGAAACAGCAGCTTGCCGAGGCTGCCCACGTAGATCACGCGGTCCGACTCGTCGAGACCCTGCAGCGAGGCGAGCGGCCGGCTGCCGTAGCGGAACTCGCTGTCGTAGTCGTCCTCGATGATCCACACCTTGTGCTGGCGCGCGTATTCGAGCAGCGTGCGGCGGCGCGCGAGGCTCATCACCATACCGAGCGGGTATTGATGCGAAGGCGTGACGAGCGCGATACGCGGCGGGTCGCGCAGGTCCTGCTCACGCGGATTGAGCCCTTCGACGTCGACGGGAATGGGCGCGAGCTTCAATCCCGAGGACTGCAACACACTGCGCGCGCCCCAGTAGCACGGCTCTTCGACCCACGCCGTGTCGCCGTGGTCGGCGAGCAGCCGCACGGCGAGATCGATGGACTGGTGAATACCCGTAGTGATGATGATCTGGTCCGGCGTGCAGCGCACCGAGCGCGCCACGCGCAGATAGTCCGAAAGCGCGCGCCGCAGCGGACGGTAGCCGCCGCCGGGCGCGTAGGTCAGCAAACCATGATTCGCCGATTTCCATAACCGGGCCTGCAAGCGGCTCCACGTGCGCGCCGGAAACTCGGCCACGTCGGGCACGCCCGGCATAAAGGCGCCCCACTGCCTGGCGGACACGCCCGCCTCGTCGATGAGGCGTTGGCCGCGCATAGACATGTCGCCGCGCGGCGAGGCGCCGCTCGCGTCGTCGTCCTCGTCGTCGGCGGCGGCGGCTGGCGTCGGCGTGCTCACGGCGGCCGAGTCGGGGCGCGTGTCCGCGACATAGGTGCCGCTGCCGGTGGTCGAGATCACGTAGCCCTCGGCGCTCAGCTGGTCGTAGACGTGCAGCACGGTGTTGCGCGCCACGCCGAGGTCGCCCGCGAGCGTACGCGAGCTGGGCAGCTTGGTGCCGGGCGCGAGCCGGCCCGTCAGGATGGCCTGCTGCATGAGCTGCAGCAGCTGACGGTAGGCGGGCTCGGCGCTTTCCTTGTCGAGCTGCGCCGCGAGCCATTCGGACAGGATCACCATGGCTAAGTGGTTCCATCGGTAATAATGAAATGGCTCCATTGAATAGAGCCGGGACCATCTATAGTAATTCGCACGTCAGTTTCGGTTAACGCCTGCGCCAGGATTTATTTAATCGCGTCAGAAGGGCCGGCCGGGAAAAAGAGTATGCAAAGGAGACAGGGCGGATGAAGACCTCGGATGTGATCGTCAGCTTTCGCGGCGTGCGCAAGACCTATGACGGCGAAACGCTGGTCGTCAAACAACTTGACCTTGATATTTATCAAGGTGAGTTTCTGACGCTGCTCGGCCCGTCCGGCTCGGGCAAGACCACCTGCCTGATGATGCTCGCCGGCTTCGAGTTTCCCACCGGCGGCGAGATCCGCCTCGAAGGCAAGCTGCTCAACAACGTGCCGCCGCACAAGCGCGACATCGGCATGGTGTTTCAGAACTACGCGCTCTTTCCGCATCTCACGGTCGAGCAGAATGTGGCCTATCCGCTGGGCGTGCGCAAGGTGCCGACCGCCGAGCGCGCGCAGCGCGTGAACGACGCGCTCAAGATGGTGCGCATGGAAGGCTTCGCGAAGCGTTATCCCGCGCAGCTCTCCGGCGGCCAGCAGCAGCGCATCGCGCTCGCCCGCGCGCTCGTGTTCCAGCCCAAGCTCGTGCTCATGGACGAGCCGCTCGGCGCGCTCGACAAGCAGTTGCGCGAACATATGCAGTACGAACTGAAGTCACTGCACGAAAAGCTCGGCGTCACGTTCGTCTATGTCACGCACGATCAGGGCGAGGCGCTCACGATGTCGGACCGCGTGGCCGTGTTCGACAAGGGCATCGTGCAGCAGCTCGACAGCGTGGACCGGCTCTACGAGTCGCCCTGCAACGAGTTCGTGGCGAACTTCATCGGCGACAGCAACCGGCTGCGCGGCACCATTGCCGCTGTGGATGGCGAGTACTGCGAAATGCATCTCGCCGACGGCACGCGCCTCACCGGCCGCAACGTGGCGGGTGCGCAGGCGGGGGCCGCGGCCATCGCGTGCATTCGCCCCGAGCGCATGAAGCTCGCGAACGGCTCGAAGGGCAATGGCGCAAACTCGCTGGCCGGAGAAGCGCGCGGCCTCATCTATTTCGGCGACCACGTGCGCATGCGCTGTGGCCTGCCACAGCAGGACGAATGCTTCGTGAAGGTGCCGCTCGGCACCGAGGCGCTCGACGGCTTCGCGCCCGGCCAGCCGGTCGCACTCGAATTCGCGCCTGAGCATCTGCGCGTGTTCGCTTGAGACGTGCGGGCGCGGCGCGCAATCTCGCGCGCCGTTGCCTCGCGAAGCGTCTCGACGATCGGGCCACGTTTCTCGCATCGAAGGGCCCGGCAAGACAAACCACCAAGGAGAAGGGACTCAACCATGAAGCAGATCGGCAACATGCGCGTTGTAGCGGTCGCGGCCGCACTCGCACTCTCGTTCGGCGTGGCGAATGCCGCGGAACTGACCGTCGTGAACTTTGGCGGCGCCAATGGCGATGCGCAGAAGGCGGCGTTCAACGAGCCGTTCCAGACGCAGACCGGCAACAAGATCACCGCTGTCGAGTACAACGGCGAGCAGGCCAAGGTGAAGGCCATGGTCGACGCGAAGCACGTGGACTGGGACGTGGTGGAAGTCGAAACCGGCGACATCGCGCGCGGCTGCGACGAAGGTCTCTACGAGAAGCTCGACTGGGCCAAGCTCGGCAACAAGGGCGACTTCATGAAGGCGGCGCAGCAGCCCTGCGGCGCCGGCTTCTTCGTGTGGTCCACGGCGCTCGCTTACAACGCCGACAAGCTCAAGACCGCGCCCACGAACTGGGCCGACTTTTGGGACGTGAAGAAATTCCCGGGCAAGCGCGGCATGCGCAAGGGCGCCCGTTACAACATGGAGTTCGCGTTGATGGCCGACGGCGTGCCGCCGCAGGACGTCTACAAGGTGCTCGCGACGAAGGCCGGTCAGGACCGCGCCTTCAAAAAGCTCGATGAACTGAAGCCGAACATCCAGTGGTGGGAAGCCGGCGCGCAGCCGCCGCAGTTCCTCGTAGCGGGCGACGTGGTGATGTCTACGGCGTACAACGGCCGCATCGACGCCGCGCAGCGCGAAGGCAAGAACCTCAAGGTGGTGTGGACCGGCAGCATCTACGACCTCGACTACTGGGCGATCCCGAAGGGCGCGCCGAACAAGGCGCTGGCCGAGCAGTACATCGCCTACACGCTCTCGCCGAAGCCGCAGCAGGCGTATGCGCAGCACATCGCGTATGGCCCGGTGAACGCGAACGCGATCAAGGCGCTCGACGCGAAGACGCTCGCTAACCTGCCGAATTCGCCGGACAACGGCAAGACCGCCATCCAGGAGAACCTCACGTTCTGGACCGACCACGGCGACGAGCTGGAGCAGCGCTTCGCCTCGTGGGCCGCGAAGTGAGAGTGATGTAGACGCTCCGGGGCGCAAGCCCCGGAGCGGTTTGGCTGCATGGCTGGAGACTGGATGTGACCACAATGACGACCGTGACCAACGTTGCCGGCGCGGCACGCGAAGAGACCGCGCGCCTGAAGCGCGAACTGCGCGCAGCGCAAGCGAAGAAGCGCACGATGGCGCTCATGCTGATCGCGCCGCTCGCGATCTTTCTGCTGCTGATTTTCGTGGTGCCGATCGCCGCGCTGCTCACACGCGCGGTGCAGAACCCCGAAGTGGCGACGGCGCTGCCGCATACGATCACGGCGCTGCGCGACTGGGACCGCAAGAGCGCGCCGCCCGACGCGGCCTACGCGGCGCTCGCGCAAGACCTGACCGTCGTGCGGGACGGCGATGCGATGGGCGCGCTGGCGCGCCGCCTGAACGTGGAAATCGCGGGCTTCCGCTCGCTGGTCGCGAAGACGGCGCGCGCCATGCCGCTCGCCGACGACGACGGCAAACCGCTCACGCTTACCCCCGCGCAAACGCGCGCCAAAATCGTCGAACTCGACGACCGCTGGAGCGACGTCGCTTACTGGCAAGCTATCGCGAAGAATAGCTCGCGCTATTCGCCGTTCTACCTGCTCGCATCGCTGGACCACCGGCAGGATGCGTTCGGCAACATCGTGGCCGCCGATCCTGAGCAGCAGATCTATCTCGACGTGTTCGGCCGCACTTTCGTCATCAGCGTGTTCGTGACGGTGTTCGCGCTGCTGCTCGGCTACCCGCTCGCCTACTGGATCTCCACGCTCTCCGAGCGCCGCGCGAATCTCGTGATGATCCTCGTGCTGATTCCGTTCTGGACGTCGATTCTCGTGCGCGTGGCCGCGTGGATCGTGATTCTTCAGGGCGAGGGTCTCGTCAACAAGGCGCTGCTGGGCACAGGCCTCATTTCGCAGCCCCTAACGCTGCTGTTCAACCGCGTGGGCGTCTACATTTCGATGACGCACATCCTGCTGCCGTTCATGGTGCTCCCGCTCTACAGCGTGATGAAGTCGATTCCGCCGACTTACCAGCGCGCGGCCGTATCGCTTGGCAGCCATCCGTTCTCGGCCTTCTGGCGCGTGTATGTGCCGCAGACGTACCCCGGCGTGGGCGCGGGCGGGCTACTCGTGTTCATTCTCTCGATCGGCTACTACATCACGCCGGCGCTGCTCGGCGGGCCGGGCGACCAGATGGTCAGCTACTACGTGGCGTACTTCACCAACGTGTCGATCAACTGGGGCATGGCCTGTGCGCTCGGCGCGCTGCTGCTCGCGGCGACCACGGTGCTCTATTTCGTCTACGGGCGCTTCACGCGCACGCAACTGAGCCTCGGCTGAGGGAGGCGCAACCATGAAATTCGCCAAACCGCTTTTTGCGCCGCATACGTCGGCCGTCGAACGCGTGTGGTACTTCGCGCTGCGCGCACTCGTCGTGCTCACGCTACTGTATCTGATCCTGCCCGTGCTCGCGATCGTGCCGCTGTCGTTTTCGTCGAGCACGTTCCTGGTTTATCCGATTCCGGGCTGGTCGCTGCGCTGGTATGAGAACCTCGTGATGTCCGACGAATGGCGCATGGCCGCGAAAAACAGCTTCATCGTTGGTCCCGCCGCCACGGTCGTGGCGACCGTCCTCGGCACGCTCGCGGCCATTGGCATCACAAAGGCCGATTTTCGCGGCAAGGCGCTGCTCATGGCTGTGCTCATCTCGCCGATGATCGTGCCCGTGGTGGTGGTGGGCGTGGGCATGTATCTGTTCTTCGCGCCGCTCGGCCTCGCCAATACGTATCTCGGGCTGATCCTCGCGCACGCGTCGCTGGGCGTGCCGTTCGTCGTGACCACGGTCGCGGCCACGCTGCAGGGCTTCAATCACAATCTCGTGCGTGCGAGCCTTTCGCTCGGGGCGAGTCCGGTCACGACGTTCTTCCGCATCACACTTCCCGTCATCGCGCCGGGTGTGATTTCGGGTGCGCTGTTCGCGTTCGCCACGTCGTTCGACGAAGTCGTCGTCACGCTCTTCCTCGCGGGCGCCGACCAGACCACCTTGCCGCGCCAGATGTTCACGGGCATCCGCGAGAACATCAGCCCGACGATCGCTGCGCTCGCAACGATCCTGATCGTGTTCTCCACCTGTCTGCTACTCGCGCTCGAATGGCTGCGCGGCAGAAATGCGGCGCGCGCGGTGAAGGCGTGATGGCGTGAGATGTCGATGGAAAAAGGCAGCGCCGCGGCGCTGCCTTTTTGCTTCAGCGCGTTACGCCTGAAGCAGAGTCGGCACACGCCGCTTGACCCACTGCGTGGCCTGATCGTACGCGTGGGCGAGTTGCAGCACCGAGAGATCCGCCTGCGGCTTGCCGATCACCTGCAGCCCCATCGGCAGGCCTTGCGCATTGAAGCCCGCCGGTACGCTGATGACCGGCAGCCCCGCGAGACTGCCGCCAATCACGACTTCCATCCAGCGGTGATAGGTATCCATCGTGCGGCCCGCGATCGACTTCGGCCATTGCTCGCTCGCGTCGAACGGGAAGAGTTGAGCGCTGGGCAGCACGAGGTAGTCGTAACGCTCGAAGAGCGCGAGCAGCGCGTTGTACCACTGACTGCGCGTGACCGTGGCGTTCCACACGTCTTCGCCCGAGAGCTTCAGGCCGCCTTCCACTTCCCATTGTGCTTCGGGCTTGAGCAGCGCGCGCTTTTCCGTGTCGCGATAGAGCGCACCCAGCGTGCCCGCGCACGAGAAATGGCGCAGCGTGAGCCACGTTTGCCACACGCGCTCCATGGCGAAGTCGGGGCGTGCGGCTTCGACCTTGCAGCCCACCGATTCGAAGTCCTTGAGCGCCGTTTCGCACAGTGCGAGCACGCCGTCTTCCATGGGCAGATAGCCGTCGTAATCGCCTAGCCAACCGATGCGCGCGCAACCAAAGTCGCGCTCGAGCGGACCCGTGAACTGCGCAGAATCTTCGGCAATGGAAAGCGGCGCGCGCGCGTCGTAGCCCGCCTGGGTGGCAAGCAGCATCGCGAGGTCGGGCACAGTGCGGGCCATCGGGCCCGCGTAGCCGAGCTGATGGAAGAACAGTTCGTGCGCGGGCACGGAGGGCACTCGGCCTTGCGAGGGACGAAAGCCGAACACGTTGTTCCAGCCGGCGGGATTGCGCAGCGACCCCATCATGTCGCTGCCGTCCGCCACGGGCAGCATGCGCAGCGCAAGCGCGACGGCCGTGCCGCCGCTGCTGCCGCCCGCGCTGCGCGTGAGGTCGTAAGCGTTGAGCGTGGTCCCGAAGACCGTGTTGTACGTGTTCGAGCCAAGGCCGAATTCCGGCGTGTTCGTCTTGCCGATGAAAATCGCGCCCTGTGCGCGCATGCGCGCGGCCATCAGGGAATCGGTTGCGGGCACTTCGTCGCGGAACAGCGGCGAGCCTTGCGTGTACGGGATGCCGGCCGTGGCCGTGAGATCCTTCGGCGCTTGCGGCATGCCGTGCATCCAGCCAAGGTACTCGCCTCGCGCGAGCTGGGCGTCGCGAACGCCCGCCTCGGCGAGCAGCGAGGCGCGCTCGCGCAGCGAGACGATGGCGTTGGCCGGCGTATTCACACGCTCGATATGGTCGAGAAACGCGCTCATCACTTCGCGGCAGGACACCTTGCGCAGGCGTATCCATTCCGAAAGCTGAAGTGCGTCGGCCGCGACGAGATCGTTGGGCGACAGTCTTGCGGGGGACAGCGATGCCTGGTTCATACGTGTCTCTCGTTTCGGATGGAGCAGGGGGAGGGTCATTGTCGCGCACGTGCGGCGCAAGCGAAAGGAAACGAATGGTTGCCGCAACAGGGTGCCGGTTGCCGTGTGGGGCGGCCAGTCTACCGAACGGGCGCGGCGGGCGCGGCGGGCGCCGACGTGTCGTTGCCCTGGGCAGGCGGCGCTGCGCCGGGGAGTGGGGCGCCACCAAGCGCTTGATAGAGCGCCGCGGTGTCGGTTAGCCGATCCGCATGAACGCGCGAGCGGTCGAGCGTTGCCTGGAGTGCCTGGCGTTGCGCATCGATCAACGAAAACTCGCTCACGCCGCCTGCTTTGTAGCGCGTTTGTGCGATCGCCGCGTTGGCCTGTGCCTCACGAGCGGCGTCGTCGCGCGCCTGCAGTTCGGTCGCATCGTTCTGGAGCGCCTGGAGCGAGTCGGCGACCTGCTGCAGCGCTTGCAGGACCGTCTGACGATAGTCGGCAAAAGCGGCTTCATAGGCGGCTTGTGACGCACGTTTTTTCGCGCGCAATTCGCCGCCATGGAACAGCGGCTGTGTGAGGCCGAGTCCGACGTTCCAGATGTTCAGCCCGCTGATGATGTCCTCGATACGCGTGCGCTCCGACCCGATACTCGCCGAGAGCGAGATCTGCGGATAGAGATTCGCCGTCGCCACGCCCACGTTCGCGCCAGCCTGGTGCAGCAGCGCCTCGGCGGCGCGTATGTCGGGCCGCTCGCGCGCCAGCGTGGAAGGCACAGTGAGCGCAACCGTATCGGGCAGATGCAGGGTATCGAGAGAAACGGCGTCGAGCGGCGCGGCGAACTGCGCAGGCGCGACGCCCAGCAGGGTGGCGAGCTGATGCTCCGCAGCCTCGCGCTGCGTTTCGAGCGGTGGCAGCGAGGCGCGCGTTTGCGCGAGCAGGGTGCGCTGGCTGCGCACGTCGATCTCCGCTACGCCGCCGGCAGCAAGGCGCGCCTGCATGATAGCGAGCTGGCGCGCCTGCGTCTGCGCGAGTTGCATGGTGAGGTCGATCTGGCGTTGCAGCGACGCGCGGCGGATGGCGGTGGACACCACGTTGGCGGCCACTGAAAGTCGCGCGGCCTCCATTTCGTACGCCAGATAATCGACTTGCGCGAGCGTGGATTCCAGCGCGCGACGGTTGGCGCCGAACAAGTCGAATACGTACGAGACGCTGACCGAAGCGTTGTAAAGCGTAAACGGCGGTGGGTTCGGCACTTGCGTAATGCCGAAAGCGGCGAGATCGACCTTCTGGCGCGTGCCGGAAAGTTTCAGATCCACGGCGGGAAAGTTCGTCGCGCCGGCCTGCGCGTTGTAGTTTTCGCGCGCTTCCACGAGCCTGGCGCGCGCCGAGTCGAGCGTGGGGCTCGCGCGCAAGGCCTGATCGACGAGTTCGTTCAACTGCGCGCTGCCAAACTGTATCCACCATGCGTTTGGAGCGTGTTCCGCGGCCGTGAAGGTCTGCGCGCCGCCGCCGGGCCCGGTGGCGCTGGCGGTGGACGTCGGCACAGGCTCGCGCGTCCAGCCTGTGGCATCGGGCGCGGCGGGCGGGTGGAAATCGGGACCCACGGTGCAGCCCGCGAGAATGAGCACAAGCAGGCAGGCAAGGGCGGCGTCGCGCTTCATGGTCATGTGCGTCGCGCTAGTCGAGCGTGCGCCGGTAAAAGCGCACGGCGATCGCCATGACCGCGACCGTAAATACCGCGAGTGGCCACACCGCGGGCCACAGGTCGGTCCAGCCGTTGCCCTTGAGCAGGATGCCGCGCACGAGCCGGTTGAAATACGTGAGCGGCAGCAGATTGCCGAGCCACTGCGCCCAGCGCGGCATGCCGCCGAACGGGAACATGAAGCCAGAGAGCAGCAGGCTTGGCAGGAAATAGAACATCGTCAGTTGCATGGCCTGCAACTGGTTTTGCGCGAGCGACGACAGCGTGATGCCCACCGTGAGATTCGCGGCGATGAACAGCAGCGCCGAAAGATAGAGCGTGACGAGACCGCCCGCAAACGGCACGTGAAAGACGTAGCGCGCGGCGAGCACGATGATGGTCGCCTGGATCAGCCCGATCGCCACGTACGGAATGATCTTGCCCGTCATCACCTCGATGGGCAGCACTGGCGTGGCGAGCAGGTTCTCCATCGTGCCGCGCTCGCGCTCGCGCGTGATGGCGAGGCCCGTCATCATCACCATCGTCATCGTGAGGATCACGCCCATGAGGCCGGGTACGACGTTGTATTGCGTGATGCCCTCGGGGTTGTAGAGCCGGTGCACTTGCACGTCGAACGCGGCGGGCGAGCCGTTCAAGTGCGCGAGCGGGCCGGTGAGGTCCTTCGCGGCCACGGGAGCGACCAGCCCGGGCAGCGCCGCGAGCGCGGTGGTGATGGCAGTGGGGTCGCTAGCGTCGGCTTCGACGAGCAGCGAGGGTCTTTCGCCGCGCAGCAGGCGCCGCGAAAAATCGACAGGAATACTGAGCACGAACTGCACCGTGCCGCGCGCGAGCGCATGACGCGCGGAGGCTTCGTCGGGCAGCGTTTCGATCACATCGAAATAGGCGGAATTGCGCATGCCCGCGACGAAGCTGCGCGCGAACACGCTGTCCTCACCCACGACGATGGCCGTGGGCAGATGCTTGGGGTCGGTGTTGATCGCATAGCCGAACAGCGTGAGCTGGATGATCGGCAGGCCGACGATCATCGCGAATGTGATGCGGTCGCGTTTGAGCTGCAGGAACTCCTTGAGCACGATGCTCCACCAGCGCGCCACGGAAAACGGGAACGACGCGCTCACGACGTGACTCCGTAATTGTCCTGAGCGTGGCTCATCAGGTAGATGAAGACATCTTCGAGACCGGTGTCGATGCGCTCCGCGCGCAGCGGCTGGCCTTCCACTGCCCGCTCGACCGCTCTGGCGAGCGCGGCATGATCGCGTCCGCTCGCATGCAGCGCGGAGCCGAACACGACCGTCTGGTCGATGCCCGGCGCGTCGCGCAACTGCGCGGCGAGTGTGCTCAGCCGCTCGCCATGAATCGCCCACGTTTCGAGATTCTGTTCGGCGATCACCTCGGCGGCAGTGCCCTGCGTGAGCAGCTTGCCGTAGGCGATATAGGCGAGCTTGTGGCAGCGCTCGGCTTCGTCCATGTAATGCGTGCTCACGAGCACCGAAATGCCCCGCGCGGCGAGCCGGTGCAACTCCTCCCAGAAGTCGCGGCGCGCGGTGGGATCGACGCCCGCGGTCGGTTCGTCGAGCAGCAGCAATTCGGGCTCGTGCAGCATGCAGGCCGCGAGCGCGAGCCGCTGCTTCCAGCCGCCCGAAAGCGCACCCGTGAGCTGGCTCGCGCGGCTTGCGAGCCCGAGCGATTCGAGTGCGCGATCGACGGCTTCGCGGCGGTTCGGCATCTCGTAGATGCGCGCAACGAAGTCGAGGTTCTCGCGGATCGTCAGGTCTTCCCAGTACGAGAAACGCTGCGTCATGTAGCCCACGTGACGCTTGATCTGTGCGCTCTGGCGCAGGATGTCGTAGCCAAGGCAGGTGCCTGAACCGGAGTCGGGCGTGAGCAGCCCGCACATGAGCCGGATCGACGTGGTTTTGCCGCTGCCGTTCGGGCCGAGAAAGCCGAATATCTCGCCGCGCGCCACACGCAGCGACACGTCGTTGACGACATGCTTGTTGCCGAAACGCTTGTTGAGATTGCGCACGTCGATGGCGTAGTCGCCGGCAGATCGATCAGGTGTGCTCATTGCAGCGTCACCTCGACCGGCTGGCCCGGGTGCAGCTTCACGGCGTCCTGTGCGGAAGGCCGCGCCTCGATCATGAAAACGAGCTTCGCGCGGTTCTCGTTGCTGTAGATGACGGGCGGGGTATATTCGGCGGCGTTCGAAATCCACGTGATGGTGGCGGGCACCTGGGCGGCGCAGCCGTCGCAGCGCACGTTCACCTTGCGGCCCGGCGCGAGCGATCCGACGATCGTTTCCGGCACGAAGAAGCGCACCTTCACGTTCTGCGGCGGCAACATCTGCACGACGGGGTTGCCCGCCTGCACCCACTCGCCCACACGAAACAACGTATCGTAGACGAGGCCGCCGCTCGGCACGCTCACGCGCTTCTGGTCGAGCCGCCACTGTGCCTGTGCGAGCGAGGCGCGCGCGGCCTCGACGTCGGCGGCCTGGGCGGCGATTTGCGCGGTACGTCCCGGCAGATTCGCCACGCGCACCTGGTTTTGCAGCTCGCGCACCTGGGCGGCCGTGGAGTCGGCCTGCGCGCGCGAGTCGTCGAGCTGCGCCTGCGCAATGCCGCCTGCACGCAGTTGCGCCTCGTCGCGTGTGAGCTGGAGCCCGGCCTTGCGCGCGTTCGCCTCGGCCTGCGCGAGCTGCGCCTCGGTCACACGCACTTCGGGCGGACGCTTGCCGGTCTGGAGGTCCGCGAGCTGCTGCTGTGCGGCCGTCAGGCGATGCTGCGCCTCGTCGCGCGCGGCCGCTTCCTCGACGGAGTCGAGCGCGAAGGCGGGCGCATTGGCGGCCACGGTTTGCCCGCGTTGCACTTCGAGGTGCGTGAGCGTGCCCGACTGCGACGACGCGAGGTAGACGTACTCGCCTTCGGCATAGCCCTGCCAGCCAGCCGGTCCATGCCTGGAGCATGAGGCGAGCACGAGCGCCGCGACGCATATGCCGGCAAGGCGGCGCTTCATGACGCGTCCTCCTTGCGGCTTGCCGTCGGGCCCGTCGTGCGGCGCGCGCGCGTGTCCTGCGGCGCAGGCCGCAAGGCCGCGCTCAACAGCGCGCTCACATGCCGATGCAGCGCCTCGCGCTCGATCTTCGGAAAGCCGCGCACACTTTGCCAGAGCTTCGAAGTGGCGAGCGGCAGCATGACGAGCGCGAGAATCGAGATGAACAGCAGCGGCGCCTCCAGTTCGGCGTTGACGTTGCCGTCGCGCTGCGCCTCACTGACGCGCGCGGCAAAGCGCTGCAACTGCTCAGTGGGCAGCCGCTTGAGCATGCGCTCGCGCAGCAGGCCACCTTCGTTGACGATTTCGCGCAGCCAGAGCGGCGGCAGCCAGGGCATGCGCGAGGTGACGTCGAAGAGCCGCGCGACCAGTTCCTCCACGAGCGCGTGAGGGTCTTGCGCGAGATCGCCCTCGGTGCTGTCCACACTCTCCCACACGAAGGCGATCGAGCGCGCAATGCGCTCCTCGACCACGGCGTCGAGCAGCTTTTCGCGGTTCGTGAAGTAGTAGTGAACCATGGCGGACGTCACGCCCGCGGCCTCGGCGATCTGAGCCATGGTGGTGGCCGCGATGCCCTGCTCGCCGAACAGTTGCGTGGCGCTGGCGAGCAGCCGCTCGCGCATGTCGAGGTCGGCGGCGGCGCGGCGCCGGCCGCGCGGGCGGGGCGCAGCAGGAGCGGTGCGGGTGCGCGCGATCATCGTTCTACTTTAATTCACGCATTAGTTAAATTCAAACTGCGCGCGCAGTGGGTTAACCCTGCGACAGTTCCTTTCGGGTTCTTTCAGAACTTTCCTATACAAAAAGACTGGCAGGTCGGTCAGGCTGTGAGATTCACGCTGAAGGGACAAACAAATCACGCCACCATGGAACAAATAATGAAACGCGTCGTTGTCATCGACGACCATCCGATTGTGCTGAAGATGCTCGCCAATGTGCTGAATACGCAGTACGAACTGGTGGGCGAATGCAGCGACGGCGAAGCGGGCCTTCGCCTCGTCCAGGAATTGCGTCCCGATCTGGTGATTCTCGACCTCGAGTTGCCGAAGCTCGACGGCCTTTCCGTCATCCGCGGCATTCGCGCGCACCAGCCCGGCGCGCGCATTCTCGTGCTCTCTGCGAAGCCCGAGTTGGTGATGGCCAATCACACGCGTATCGCGGGCGCGAACGGCTATGTCAACAAGAATCGCGGTGTGGAGGAACTGTGCGGTGTGGTCAAGGCGGTATTGCTCGGCTACGACTGCTTCCCGGCGGGCAGCTGCGGCGGCGGCCGCGACGTGGCGCTCAACGGGCTGTCGCCTCGCGAAGTCGAAGTCCTGCAGTATCTCGCGCGCGGTTTGAGCAACAAGGGTATCGCGGCACGGCTCGGGCTTTCGGATAAAACCGTCAGCACCTATAAGACCCGCGTGCTGGACAAGCTCGGCGTGTCGTCACTTGCGGCGCTGATCGAGTTTGCGACGTTGAACAAGCTGATCGAATAGCCCGACCCAAAGCCCAGTCGAAAAAAAAGCCCGACTTGCGTCGGGCTCCAAGTGTGACCGCACCCGTTGCCGGGCGCGGCACCTGCAAAAAACTGCGTATTTACGCCGCGAGCAGCGAGCGCAGCACGAACGGCAGTATACCGCCGTGCTTGTAGTAGTCGACTTCGATCGGCGTGTCGATGCGCAGCAGCACCTGCACGCGCTGATCCTTGCCGTCCTTGTGGTGGATCACGAGCGTCAGATCCTGCTGCGGCTTGAAGTCGTCCGTCAGGCCTTCGACATCGAACGTTTCTTCGCCGGTCAGGCCGAGCGACTGGACGCTGTCCGAACCCTTGAACTGCAGCGGCAGAACGCCCATGCCAACGAGGTTCGAGCGGTGGATACGCTCGAAGCTGCGTGCGACCACGGCCTTCACGCCCAGCAGCTGCGTACCCTTGGCTGCCCAGTCACGCGACGAGCCCGTGCCGTACTCTTCGCCTGCGAACACCATGGTCGGCGTGCCCGCGTCGATGTACTTCATCGCTGCATCATAGATCGAGAGCTGTTCGCCGCTCGGCTGATGGATCGTCAGGCCGCCTTCCACGCGCGTGCCGTCGGCCTTCGCCGGGATCATCAGGTTCTTGATACGCACGTTCGCGAAGGTGCCGCGCATCATCACGTCGTGGTTGCCGCGGCGCGAGCCGTAGCTGTTGAAGTCGGCCTTCTGCACGCCGTTTTCCTTCAGCCACTTGCCTGCGGGCGAGTCTTCCTTGATCGAGCCAGCCGGGCTGATGTGGTCGGTCGTGACCGAATCACCGAAGATGCCCAGTGCGCGCGCGCCCTTGACTTCGGCCACCGACGACGACGGCGTCATCGAAAAATCGCTGCCGAAGAACGGCGGCTCGGCGATGTAGGTCGACTTCGGCCAGTCGTAGACCTGGCCTTCTTCGCCCTCGATCTTGCTCCACAGGTCGCCCTTCTTCGTGAGCTGGCTGTAGTTCTTCTGGAACGCGTCCGGATCGAGCGCGAACTTGAGCAGCGCGTTGACTTCGTCGCTCGTCGGCCAGATGTCGCCGAGGTAGATGTCACGGCCGTCCTTGCCCTTGCCCACCGGTTCCGTCATCAGGTCGCGCGTGATGTTGCCCGCGATCGCGTAAGCGACGACCAGCGGCGGCGAGGCCAGGAAGTTCGCGCGGATGTTCGGGTGGATACGCGCTTCGAAGTTACGGTTGCCCGAGAGCACCGCAGCCGCGACGACGTCGTTCTTGACGATCGATTCGTTCAGTTCGGCCGTCAGGTCGCCGGCGTTGCCGATACAGGTCGTGCAGCCGTACGCCGCGAGTTCGAAGCCGAGCTTCGAGAGGTACGGCAGGAGGCCCGTCTTCGTCAGGTATTCCGTGACGATGCGCGATCCCGGCGCGAGCGACGTCTTGATGTGCGGCGCGACCGTCAGGCCCGCTTCCACGGCCTTCTTCGCGAGCAGACCGGCGGCCAGCAGCACGCTCGGGTTCGACGTGTTCGTGCATGACGTGATCGCGGCGATCAACACGTCGCCGTTGTGCAGCTTGACCTTGTCGCCCGCCGCGTATTCGGCGCTGAGGTCGGCGGCCTTCTTGTTGAAGCCGTTTTCCGCGACCGGCTTCGAGAACAGGTCCGTGAAGGTCGACTTCACGTTGCCGATTTCGATACGGTCTTGCGGGCGCTTCGGACCGGCCAGCGACGGCGCGACCGTACCGAGGTCGAGGACGAGCGTCTTCGTGTAGTCGATGTCGCCGGCCTTCGGCACGCCGAAGAGATCCTGCGCCTTGAAGTAGTTCGCGAATGCCGCGATTTCAGCTTCCGTGCGGCCCGTGCCCTCGAAGTAGTCGATCGTCTTTTCGTCGACGGGGAAGAAGCCCATCGTCGCGCCGTATTCCGGCGCCATGTTGCCGATGGTCGCGCGGTCGGGCACGCCGATCGACGCCGTGCCTTCGCCGAAGAACTCGACGAACTTGCCGACGACCTTCTCCTTGCGCAGCATTTCGGTGATGGTCAGCACGAGGTCGGTGGCCGTGCAGCCCTCGCGCAGCTTGCCCTTGAGTTCGACGCCCACCACATCAGGCGTGAGGAAGTACACCGGCTGACCGAGCATGCCGGCTTCCGCTTCGATGCCGCCCACGCCCCAGCCCACCACGCCGATGCCGTTGATCATCGTGGTGTGGCTGTCGGTGCCGACGAGCGTGTCCGGGTAGTAGACGGTATCGGCGCCTTCAGCCTTCTTGTGCACGCCGCGTGCGAGGTATTCCAGGTTCACCTGGTGGACGATGCCGATGCCCGGCGGCACGACCTTGAACGTGTCGAACGCCTGCATGCCCCACTTCATGAACTGGTAGCGCTCGTTGTTGCGCTGGAATTCCAGTTTCATGTTCAGGTCGAGCGCGTCCTTCTGGCGAAAGTAGTCGATCTGGACCGAGTGGTCGACGACGAGATCCACCGGCACGAGCGGCTCGATGACCTTCGGGTCACGGCCGACTTGCTTGGCCACGCCGCGCATGGCGGCGATGTCGGCGAGCAGCGGCACGCCCGTGAAGTCCTGCAGCACGACGCGGGCGACCACGAACGGGATTTCGTCGACGCGCGAGGCGTTCGGCTTCCAGTTCGCGAGTTGCTCGATGTGCTCTTCCGCAATCTTCTTGCCGTCGTAGTTACGCAGCACAGACTCGAGCACCAGACGGATCGAGACCGGCAGACGATTGATCTTCACGCCAAGCTGCTTGCCGAGTTGCGGCAGCGAGTAGAACTTGCCTTTGCCGGAACCGCTGTCGAATTCTTTTAGCGTTTTGTGGAGATTGTGGGCCATAGTGTTTTCCTTCGTTTAATCGCGGAAATAACGCTTACTGCTCGTTTGCTGCTGTCACGGATACCTGCCTGATTGCTCAGATCACATACATGTCGACGTACTCGTTGACGGGCAGGGCGCAAAGCCGCGGTTCGTCGAGCGAGACATCGAGAATCGCCTGCTGCTGCTTCGCGGGGAAGCGGCGCGCGAGGTTGATTCGAAACTTTTCGATCAACAGCGGAATGCCTTCTTCGCGGCGCCGCTTATGGCCGATCGGGTACTCGACTACGACCTCGTCGAGCGTCGTCCCGTCCATGAGCTCTATGGTGAGCGCATTCGCGATCGAGCGCTTGTCCGGATCGTGATAATCCTTCGTGAACTGCGGGTCTTCCACGCATACCGTCTTCGCGCGCAGCGCGTCGATGCGCGGGTCGCTCGCAATGTCGTCTTCGTAGTCGGAGGCGGTGAGGCGGCCGAAGATCAGCGGCACGGCGACCATGTACTGGATACAGTGGTCGCGATCGGCCGGGTTGGCAAGCGGGCCGCTCTTGTCGATGATGCGGATGGCCGCTTCGTGCGTGCGGATGGTGATGCGCTTGATGTCCCCAGCCGTCCTGCCTTGCTGCGCGAGCACGCCGTGCAGCGTCATCGCGGCTTCGGCGGCGGTCTGCGCGTGGAATTCGGCGGGGAACGAAATCTTGAACAGCACGTTTTCCATGACATACGTGCCGTAGGGGCGCTGAAACTTGAACGGCTGTCCCTTGAACGAGACGTCGTAGAAGCCCCAGGTTTTTGCCGTGAGCGCCGAGGGATAGCCCATCTCGCCCGTTTTCGCCATGAGCGCGAGGCGCACGGCGCGCGAGGTGGCGTCGCCCGCGGCCCACGACTTGCGCGAGCCCGTATTGGGCGCGTGGCGGTAGGTGCGCAGCGACTGGCCGTCGACCATCGCGAGCGAAACGGCGTTGATCAGCTCGTCGCGGGTGAGCGCGAGCATTTGTCCGACCACGGCGGTCGAGGCGAGCTTGACGAGCAGCACATGGTCGAGACCGACCTGATTGAACGAGTTTTCCAGCGCAATGCAGCCCTGGATCTCGTGCGCCTTCACCATGCCTTCGAGCACGTGCTTCATGGTGAGCGGCGCTTTGCCCTGAGCGATGGCGGTGCGCGAGAGCCAGTCGGCGGTCGCGAGGATGCCGCCCAGGTTGTCCGAGGGATGGCCCCATTCGGCGGCGAGCCATGTGTCGTTGAAGTCGAGCCAGCGGATCATCGCGCCGATGTTGAACGCGGCCTGAACCGGATCGAGCTGGAATGGCGTGCCCGGCACCTTCGCGCCGTGCGGGACGATCGTGCCCGGCACGATCGGTCCCAGCAACTTGGTGCAGGCGGGGTAGGAGAGCGCCTCGAGTCCGCAGCCGAGAGTATCGATCAGGCAATGCCGGGCCGTCGTCAGCGCGAGCGCGCTGTCAACCCTGTCTTTGGCAAACCCGCCGAGCACATAGTCGACGATATCGACCAGTACCTGGTCCGGCTGCGGCCTGACGTTGGAGATCAGGGCGGACATCGAGGCGATCCTGCGGTCCTTACTGGCCCGCGGCGCCGCTGGCGGCTGCCGGAGCGCGGTTCGCCGGGTTCAGCGCTTGAGCCTGGGTCGGCGCCATTGCGCCTTGCTGCATTGCAACAGTCTTGCACTCGTCGGCCAGACGCGAGCTGTCCTTGTCCGAGAACAGCATGGCCTTCGTCGGGATCACGACGAGGTCGAGGCCGGTGGCGGCGTCGTGGAAGCGGTCCGCGCCCGTGGTCGTAACTTGACGCGGCAGGTTGTAGTTCTTGTTCGCCCAGTGAACGGTGACGATCTGGTCACGCGCCATGTCGCCCTTCAGGTCGAACTGTGCGCCTTCAGCGCAGCTCCAGTGCTCCGAGCCCTCCGGGACCGGATCGACCTTCGCTTCCTTGGCCGGGTTGGCCTTGCGCTTGATGATGCGATGCTTCGGAGCCGGCTTCTTGGCGGTCGTGGTCGACGTGCCTTGTGCGGCGGCGTCGGTGGCGGCCAGCATCAGCGTCGAGGACAGGGTGCCGATGACAGCGGCGATCAGCAGTTTCTTCATGAGTGTCAAACCTTTATCTATCTAAAAGCGGTTGATCAGTGCGCGGTTGAACAGGCAACCGCCGTTTGCACTGCGCGCGCCCCGAAAGCACGCAGCGGACGCTATTTTCACCTATTTATCGCCATGAACTTCAATTTCTCCGGCCCGGTGTTGTTTGCGTCTTGGTTCGCAAGTAACTGCCTGTAACTGTCCGTGACTGCCGTCGCTGCGCTATGCGGCGCGAGATCCGTTTCGTTGCCGTGGCGCAATACGTTGAAAACGTTTTCGGCGTCCGTTCGCGGCGTGCATCAGGCCGACTCCTGCGTCAGGTCGCCCGGCGTATCGACGCCCGGCGTATCGACGCCCGGCGCGAACAGCGGCGCCGCGTCGAACGGCACGGCGCGGCCCGTGGCGCGCGCGCGGCGCAGCACCGACCAGTAGTAGCGGTAGCTCGCGCGGTCGTGCAGCGTGTCGCCATGGCGTGTCGGACCCCATTGCGCGTACTGCGCGGCCAGCAGGATTTCGGCGGCCAGGACGATTTCTTCCTCGCGCGGCGCGAAAGCGGCCACGATCGCGGGAATCTGCGCCGGGTGAATGCTCCACATGCGCGTGTAGCCGAACTCGTTGCGTGCGCGGCGCGCGTCGTTCGCCACCACGTCCATGTCGCGCACTTCCGTACTCACGTTGTGCGAGGGCACGCGGCCAAACGCGTGGCACGCGGCCGCGATTTCGAGCTTCGCGCGGCGCACGAGCGGGTGGTCGAACTGTCCGGGCGAGCGCATGGCCGTGTCGGGAATCGCGCCGTCGTGCGCGGAGACGAAGTCCATCAGCCCGAAGCTCAGCGACTCGACGCCGCGCAGCGCGGCGAGGTCGAACACGCGCGCGAGCGCGCCATGCGTTTCGACGAGCAATTGAACGGGAATAGGCTTGTCGATGCCCATCTCGACGCGCGTGGCCTCGATGAATGCTGTCATTTCGGCGGCGTCGCCCACGGCGCGGATCTTCGGCAGGGTGATGAAGGCCGGCGCACGCTTCGCGGCGCGCAGGATCATGCGCACGTCGTCGCGCCAGTGCGGGTGATGGAAATCGTGGATGCGCACGCCGACGCGGCCAAAGCGGTCGTGTTCGCCGCCGATGAGCGACGCCACGAGTTCAGCGTGTTCGGCCTCGCGGCCGACCTGCGCGCCGTCTTCGCAATCGAGCGTGATGTCGAATACCGGGCCCAACTGCTGCTGCAGCGCGAGCGATTTGAGCATCAGCTTCTCACTGCCCGCGTAGTGGTCGCATGCGGGCAGGATGGCGGGCGGCGCTTCGCCGTCAAACAGCACTTCTGCTGGCAGAATGGCGCGCATCTTCGGCGTCGGGAGTCGAGTTTTGTAGGAGATACCGGATTCGGATGCGTCCTGCCGGCAACGTGGTCAGGGCAAGGCGCATGCGGATCGGGGGGCCCGCCTAGGGGGGGCCGCCCAGGGG
>NZ_JAMBPS010000033.1:0-88630 GCF_024206515.1 Paraburkholderia sp. CNPSo 3281
CGTCATGGCGGGAACGGCCGTGGGCAGGCCCGCCTTGATCGATGCCTGGCGCGCCACGTTCTGGCCCGAACCGGCCGTGAGCACCTGACCCATGATCACGTCGCTCACCTGCTCGGGCGTAACGCCCGCGCGCTCGAGCGCGGCCTTGATGACGATCGCGCCCAGGTCGGGCGCCGCCACCTTCGCGAGCGAACCGCCGAATTTGCCTACTGCCGTACGTGCGGCCGAAACGATCACAATGTCAGTCATGTTGAGCTCCTGCTCTGCAAATGCGCTGGAATATCGATGTCTGGGAAGCTGAACCGGCAAACGCCGCGTCCTCGTCGTTCATTCAGGGCGACGAAGACGCGTGTTGACGCGCATTGGCGTACTGCCGGTGGGCAGGAACGCGAATCAGGCCTTGGCCGAGCTTGCCTTGGCGGCAGCCGGCTGGACCGCGACCGGCGCGGCTTCCTGGGCGGAAGCGACGACGTTCTGGAAACCGCTCTGGGCCGTTTCGATGGCCTGGCGGGTCACGCCGCGCAGCGTTTCGGCGGCATTGTTCATGGCTGCGAACGTCGAGTTCATGGCCGCGACGAAGGGCTCCGCGCCCACGGGCGCGTTTTGCGTCAGACCTTCGGAAAAGGCCTTGAAACGCTGCTCGTGCTCGCCCGATTGCGCCTGGGCGGCTTGAATCCACTCGTTCTGGGTCGTCGTCGCGATGTCGACGAGATGGCGGCTGTACGACATAGCCTTGGCGGCCGCCTGCTGCGACGCACCAATTTGCTGTGTCAGGAACTCGGCGGGATTGCCGCTCTGGAGGGCACCTTTGAGCGTCGCTTCGCTTTCGGCGATGGCAGCCTTGCTCGCCTGGACGTTGAGATCGATCACGGCCTGCACGCCCTCGAAAACGGGCTTCGAGAGCGCAAAGAACGCTGCGACGCCGGCTTGGTAGTTCGCGCGGAATTGTTCGGGTGCGGAAACGGACATCAGATCATGCTCCTTGGTTAGTCTTACTAATTAAAGCGCCAACCCCCGATGGCTTGACTTACGGCTGCATTCCTATGTTTGAAAACGAATGTTGCATCGCCGCAGTCAATCTAGAGTGTCCATTCTAAGACAGAAATTTAACAATTTTGTGGCGGTTCATATTAGGTAAAAACCCTGAGCGTAAGTCTTTCGGGTTCGGAAATTGCAGTTGTCAAGCAACTACCTTTCGAGGCCGGTAAATTCGACGCTGAGCGCGAAAATTGCGTGATGAATAAATGGTCCGCGACGGATTTTCCCCGCGTGCGCCGTTTAAGTCCTTATAGGGGCTGTTAACCCCTCTGCATCCAGGTAGAGAAATCATGACCCGCAAACCACTGCATTCGTCACTTGCCGCCGTTCTGTTCGCCTCCACCGCAACGGCCGCGCTCGCACAGCCCGTGGTCGTCGCGCCAAATGAGCCGCCACAGCAGCCCGTGGTCGTCGCGCCGACGTCGCCGCCGCCTCCGCCACGGGAAGAAGCGCCCCCGCCGCCGCGCCAGGGCTATGTGTGGCAGTCCGGCCACTGGCGCTGGGACCGGGGCGTGTATGTGTGGGAACCCGGCCGCTGGGAAGAGGCCCGCTCGGGGTACAACTGGGTGCCGGGGCACTGGGTCGAGGATGGCCCGAACTGGCGATGGATTCCGGGCCACTGGGCATAGCGCGGCTCGAGCGGCATAAGGCCTGAATGCCCGACTTCAAACTGGGAAACGACTATGACGGCGCTGCAGCGGGTCCGCCTGCGGTTCAATCGTTGCAGACCGACAAGGCCGGGAAGGCCTTGAACGAACGCGATCCGGATGCGGAACTCGTCGCGCGTGTCGGCGCGCGTGATCCGCTTGCCGTACGCGCGCTCGTCGCGAGCAAGCTGCCGCGCCTCATCGCACTCGCCACACGCATGCTGGGCGACCACAGCGAAGCCGAAGACGTCGCTCAGGAAGCGTTCGTGCGGATCTGGAAACAGGCACCCACCTGGCGTACGGGCGAAGCGAAATTCGACACGTGGCTGCATCGCGTGGCGCTCAACCTGTGCTACGACCGCCTGCGCGGTCGGCGCGAAGAGACCGTAGCAGACGTGCACGCCGTGAGCGAGCCGGCCCCCGATCCCGCAGGCTCGCCCGACCAGCAGATCGAAGCGCGCACGCGCGACGAACGCGTGCGCGCCGCACTCGCGGCGCTGCCCGTGCGGCAGCGCGAAGCGCTCGTGCTCACTTACTATCAGGAGCTTTCGAACCTCGAAGCAGCCAGCCTGATGGATATTTCGGTGGACGCGCTCGAAAGCCTGCTGGCGCGCGCCCGGCGCACCTTGCGCGCACTACTGGCCGGCGAAGCTGCCGGTAAGGACTCCGTATGACACCCGAACGATTCCACACGCTCGTCGCGGCTTATGGCGCCGACCCGCAGCGCTGGCCGCAGCACGAGCGCGAAGACGCGCTCGAATGGGCGCGCGCGCATCGCGCCGAAGCCAACGCGGCGCTCGACGAAGCCATGGCGCTCGATAGCTGGCTCTCCCGCGACATGGTTGCGCCGCCCCCTCGCGCGCTTTTCGAGCAGATCGTTGCGGGCGCACCGGTGAAGCCCGTTGCCGCCGCGAAGCGCCGCAGCTTCTGGTGGTCCGGCGCGGCATTCGCGGGCGTGGGCCTCGCGGGCGCGCTTGCGGGCGCGCTGACGATATCGTTTGTCGTCCTCGGCGGCGCGACGCCCGCAGCCCCACATGAGACGTATCTCAGCACGAGCTTTGGGGGGACCAGTTCGGACTGGAGCGAATCGAACCTCAACCCCGGCGCCGAAGGGAGTGACGAATGAACGGCTGCTCATGGAAAACGCTGCTCGTCGGCTCGGTACTCCTGAACGTTTTTCTGCTCGGCGCCATTGCGGGCGGGGCGTGGCGCTGGTTCGCCGTACACGGCGAGCCGCAGGCGCAACCGGCGCAGCGCGTGGCGTTGCGCTTCGCCACCGAGGAGCTTTCGCCGGCACGTCAGCAGCAGTTCGCTCAAGCGCTCAAGTCCTCGCGCCGCGAGGGCCGTCAGTACGCGCGTGACGGACGCGACGGACGGCGCGAGGTGCTCGACCTGCTCGCCGCGCCGCAACTCGACCGCAACGCCATCGACGCCGCGCTCACGCGCACGCGCACGGCCGACAGCGCGTTGCGCGCGCAAATCGAAAGCGGCGTAGTCGATTTCGCGGCCACGCTCACGCCCGAAGAACGCGTGAAGTTCGTCGAAGGGCTCGAAAAGCGCGGCCAGTGGCGGCTGCCGGCGCAGCCGCAAAAGCAGCCGCAGAAGACCGTCAGCGAAGCGAGCGGCGCGCAGTAAATAATTTGGCGGACCAGCGACGGATAAGGCGAGCGATGACCGTTTAACGGGAATACGCAACGCTCCAACGAGCACAAGGACCGCGCATGGAAAGCCTTTCGAATGCCCGCGCCGGCGCGATCGCCATGAACCGCTTCGGCCTCGGCGCACGCGCCGACGAGACGCCGCCCGCCAACCCCCAAGGCTGGCTGCTCGGCCAGTTCCAGGCATACGAACCCCTGCCTGCCGCATGGCGCAACGAGCCCGGCGCGCTGGCGCTCGCCGCACGCTTCGGGGCAGAACGCCAGCAAGGTATGACGGCCGACGCGGCAGCAAGCGCGGCTTCAGAGACGAACGCACAAGACAACCAAGCCACACGCCGCGCGGTCAATCAGACGATCCGCCGCGAGAGCGTGGGCATCTACCGCAGCGCGGTCACAGCGCGCCTCACGAGCGCCTTGCAGACCGACACGCCTTTCGTCGAGCGCCTCGTGCATTTCTGGTCGAACCACTTCGCCGTATCGGTGGATAAGGCGCTGATTGCGGGCATTGCGGGCGCATTCGAAATGGAAGCGATACGGCCGCACGTGCTCGGCAATTTCGCGGACATGCTGGTCGCCGTCGAGCAGCACCCTGCCATGCAGCTCTTTCTCGACCAGACGCGCTCCGTTGGACCCGACAGCCGCGCCGCACTGCGCGCCGATCAGCGCGACCCCGCGCACAAGCGCGGCCTGAACGAGAACCTCGCACGCGAGATCATGGAGTTGCACACGCTAGGCGTGCGCACCGGCTACACGCAGGACGACGTGACCGAATTCGCACGTGCGCTCACGGGCTGGAGCGTGGCGGGCGTGCGCGGGCCGCAGCCTGGGAACGCCGCGCCAGGTAGCTTCGTGTTTCGCCCCGCGCTGCACGAGCCGGGTACGCGCACCGTGATGGGCAAGCGCTACGATCAACCGGGCGAGCAGCAGGCGCTCGCCATCCTGAACGACCTCGCGCACGCGAGCGCCACGAGCCGCCATATCGCGCTCCAGCTCGCGCGCCACTTCGTCGCCGACAATCCGCCGCCCGCACTGACCGAGCGTCTCGCGCTCGCCTTCGAGCAAAGCGGCGGCGATCTGCCTACCGTGTATCGCGCGCTCGTTGAAGCGCCGCAAGCGTGGGCGCCCGTCGATGCGAAGTTCAAGACGCCGTGGGAGTGGACCGTTTCGTCGATGCGAGGCCTCGGCTGGCGCGAACCCGGCGACGCGGGCGACATCAATGCCGCGCCGCTGCTCACGCAACTCGGCCAGCCAGTGTGGCGGCCGGGCTCGCCCGCCGGTTACGACGACATCGCCGCAAGCTGGGCCGCGCCCGACGCGCTCGTGCGCCGCGTGGAAGTCGCCCAGCGCTTCTCGGCGCGCGTGGGCGACCGGCTCGACCCACGCACGCTCGGCAACACGCTCATGGGCGCCACGCTCAGCGCGCCCACGGCCACCGCAGTCGCGCATGCCGAAAGCGCGTCCACCGCGATCGCCTTGCTGCTCGTCTCGCCCGATTTCCTGAGGAGATAACCGCCATGGTTTCCCGCCGCCATTTCCTGCGCGTTGCCGCCGCCGGCGCGGGCGCGATGCTCGTCGCGCCCCGGATCGTGTTCGCCAGCGTCGAAACCGAGCGCCGCTTCGTGTTCGTGATCCAGCGCGGCGCGGCCGACGGGCTCAACATCGTCGTGCCCTATGCGGACCCGGCCTACGCTACGCTGCGCGGCCCGCTCGCCATCGACATCGACAAGGCTACTAAACTCGACGGCACGTTCGCGCTGCATCCGTCGCTCGTCCAGATAGCGCAGATGTATGGCGAAAAACAGGCGCTTTTCGTGCATGCGATCGCTTCGCCGTATCGCGACCGCTCCCACTTCGACGGTCAGAACGTGCTGGAAACAGGTGGTCGCGCGCCCTACCAGGTCAAGGACGGCTGGCTCAACCGGCTCATCGCCATGCTGCCTGCCTCGCGCGAAAACGCCATTGCGCTCGCGCCTACCGTGCCGCTCGCACTGCGCGGCACGGCGCAGGTGAGTTCGTACGCGCCCTCGGCGCTGCCCAGCGCATCCGACGATCTGCTCACGCGCGTTTCCGCGCTCTACGAAGCCGATCCGCAACTGCGCGCGCTCTGGACTTCGGCGATGAACGCGCGTGGGCTTGCGGGCGACGCCAGCGCGCGCCAGGACCCCGCGAGCGTCGGCAAGCTTGCGGCGCGCTTCCTCTCGCGCCCCGATGGCCCGCGCATCGCCATGATCGAAACCGGCGGATGGGACACGCACAGCGCGCAGAACGCGCGGCTCGCGAATCAGCTAAAAGCGCTCGACACGATGCTCGCCTCGCTGCGCGACGGGCTCGGCCCCGCGTGGGACAAGACCACGGTGCTCGTCGCGACCGAGTTCGGCCGCACGGCCGCGGCGAACGGCACGGGCGGCACCGACCACGGGCAGGCTTCGGTGGCGATGCTCGCGGGCGGCGCCGTGGCGGGGGGACGCGTACAGGCCGACTGGCCGGGGTTGCGCAGCACGGATCTCTACGAGTCGCGCGACCTCAAGCCCACGGCCTCACTCGATGCATTGATCGCGGGCGCGGCCGCGGAGAGCCTCGGGCTCGATCCACACCGCACGGCATTGACGCTATTCGGCGATGCAGGCACAAAAAATGCGACTACGGGTTTGATAAAGGCATGAACGGTGAGGAACAGACAAACACCGAAGCGGGCCGCTTTGCGTGGACGCGGATGCCGCCACGCGACGAGACCTGCCAGCCATTCGGACAACCAAACAATTTCAGTCAGTGGAGGACACCCGTCATGAAAATAAAACTATTGCACCCCGTGACCCTGGTCGCCTGCGCCGCCCTGCTTTCCGCGTGTATTGTGGAACCGGCCCACCCACCGGAACCGGCGCCGCGCGTCGAGACGCCGCCGCCCGCACCCGCCCAGGGCTATGCCTGGGCCAAGGGACATTACCGCTGGGAAGGCAACCAGTGGGTGTGGATTCCGGGGCATTGGGTGCAGGGGTACTGAGTCATATTGCTGCGGCGGTCAGATCGCATCGAGAGGATAGATCGGCCGCCGCACCTTTCTGAATTCGAGCTTGCCGCCTCATTACTGTTCTTCAAGGACATCGTGAAGGCGACCGCGCCCGTGCTCGCCGACCACGGTTACGCCATCATCAAGCGTTTTTACACGCGGCTCTTCGAAGCCCACCCTGAACTGAAGAATGTGTTCAACATGGCGCATCAGGAACAGGGGCAGCAACAGCAGGCGCTCGCGCGTGCCGTCTATGCGTACGCGGAAAACATCGAAGACCCTTCGAGCCTCGCGGCCGTGCTCAAGAACATTGCAAACAAGCACGCGAGCCTCGGCGTGCTGCCCGAGCACTACCTATCGTTGGCGAACATCTGCTAGGCGCGATCAAGGACGTGCTCGGCGACGCGGCCACCGAGGACATCATCTCCGCATGGGCGCAGGCCTACGGCAATCTCGCCGACGTGCTCATGGGCATGGAAAGCGAACTCTATGAAGGTTCCGGCGACAAGCTGGGCGGCTGGACCGGCTGGCGCTTTCTACAACGAGCCGCTGCCCGGCGATGTGCAAGGCCGCGATTACGATTACGCGGGGTTCGTCGACATCGGGCAGATCAAGCAGGCGATTCTGCAACCGGACGCCGACTACTCCATTTGCGGCCCGATTCCCTTCATGCGCATGCAGCACGATGCGCTAAAGAATCTCGGCGTTCACGAAGCCCGGATCCACTACGAAGTCTTCGGCCCGGATCTTTTCGCGGAATAGGCTCGAACTGCTGGTCGACAGGCGCGGCCCACACGCCGCGCCTGCCGCTTCCATCGCTCAGAAACCAAACACTCTCAGCGCGTTGCTGCCGCGCACGGCCTCGCTTTGTGCTTTCGGCAGGCGCGCGGTATTGGCAAACGCACCGCGCGTGTCATGCACCTGGTGCGGCCAGTCCGTGCCGAACATGACCTGGTCCACGCCCACCACCGAGATCAGGAACTCGAGCGAGGCCGGGCTATACGTGATGCAGTCGTAATAGATGTGGCGCAGGTAGTCGATGGGCTTGCGCTTCATCTGGCGGCGCTGCGGAATTTCCACTTCGTCGCCCTTGGCGAAGCGGCCTGCGAGATACGGCAGCGCTCCACCCGCATGCGAGGCAATGATCTTGAGGTTCGGATACTGGTCGAAGAAGCCTTCGAAGATCATGCGCGTGATGGCGAGCGTCGTATCGAACATGAAGCCCACCGACCAGCTCAGGTCGAATTTCGTCATGTCCATTTGATCGACGCCCGGGGGATCGGTGGGATGCACGAGCACCGGCAGCGAGCGCCGGTCGATCTCGGCCCAGACCGGCGCGAATATCGGGTCCGTGAGGCTGCGGCCCGCCACGTTGGCGAGCACCATCACGCCGCTCGCGCCGTTGGCGCAGGCGCGCTCCAGTTCCTGCACCGCGCGTTGCGGATACTCCCACGGCAGCGAAGCGAACCAGCGGATACGCTCGGGGTGCGCGGCCTGGCCCTCGGCAATCGTGTCGTTGGTCTCGCGCGCGGCCTGGCAGCTCGTTTCCTCGTCGCCCCAGAAGACATTCGGGCACGTCAGCGAAACGACCGAGACGTCGATGCCCGCTTCGTTCATGTGCTCGATGCGAAGGTCGAAATCGAAATGGCCCTTCTGCGGAATCACGACCGGCGTGTTACCGCGAAACACTTCCTGCTGCCCATCGGGCCGCGTTTGAATGTTGTAGGCTCTGCCGCGCTCCTTGAGCAGTTCGAGCCACTTGTGCGTGAAGATATGGGTATGGACGTCGATGACGGGCATGGTGGTTTCTCCTGTTCGAAGCTCGTCGATGGAATCGTTAACGCTTCGTCATCCTTATCTTGTGGATCGAAGCGTCAGCGTGCAGGCGTTGCGCCGCTCCGCTCAAATGGACGAAGGCGCGGAAAGATCGTTCAAATACGGTGCGTCACGCTTGAGCATGAACGCGCCAACGAGACCCAGCGCGAAGAACACCGCGCAGAAGTGGGCAGGCGCCATGTTGTTGCCCGTGGTATGCAGCAGCCACGTCAGCACGAACGGCGAGAACCCGCCGAAAATCGCCGCGCCGATGTTGTACGAAATCGCCAGGCCCGTGGAGCGCACTTCGGTGGGAAACAGCGTGGCGAGCGCCGTGGGAATCGGACTGTTCGAAGCGCCGATCAGCAGCGCAAACAGCAGTTCCACCGTCATGATCGACACGATGGAAGGCGCGCTTACGATCCAGTAATAGGTCGGATACAGCACGACAAGAAAGACGATGAGCGAGCAGCAGATCATGCGGTTGCCGCCCACACGGTCCGCCAGATGGCCGAAGAACGGAATCGTGACCACGCGCAGCAGCACGCTGGCGAGCAGCACGGTAAAGGGCAGCGTCACCGGCATGTGCAGGTTCTGCACCGAATAAATCGGCAGGTAAGTGATGATCACGTACGCCATGACATTGAGCGCGGCGCTCAGCGCCGTCGCCACGAAAAGCTCGCGCGGGTATTGCGACACCACGCGGCTGAACGGCGCCTTCACGCGCTTGTCGATCTGCTCGAACGCCTCGGTCTCGGGCAGGCTGCGGCGGATATAGAAGCCCACCGGGCCAATGAGCAGACCAAAGAGGAAGGGGATGCGCCACGCCCAGGATTCGAGCGCGTGCGGCGTGAACAGGTGCGTGAGCGCGCTGCCCATTGCCACGGCCAGCAGCGCACCCAGCGCCTGGGCGAACATCAGCCAGCTGCCGTAGAGATTGCGCCGACCTTTGGGCGCGTACTCGATCAGCATGGCCGTGGCCGTGCCGAACTCGCCGCCCGCCGAAATACCCTGCAGCAGGCGGGCGCACAAGACGATTGCGGGCGCAACGAGTCCGATCTGCTGAAAACCGGGCGTAAAGGCGACCATCGCAGCCGCCAGCGTCATCAAGGCGATGACGAGCGTGAGGCCCGCCTTGCGGCCCTTGCGGTCGGCGTACATGCCAAGCAGCACGCCGCCGAGCGGCCGCACCACGAACCCCGCGCCGAAAGTGGCCGTGGTCAGCATGAGCGCCGCGTATTCGCTGTCGCCGGGAAAGAACTGCCTCGCGATGATGATAGAGAGAAACCCGAATACGACGAAGTCGTACCACTCCAGCACGTTTCCGAGCGTCGACGCCACGGCGCCGCGCCAGCGAATGCGCGTATCCATTGCTCTCACGACTGTCTCCTGCGGCCGGCTCGCGGCTGGCCTGCTTTTATCGGATCGTTATCGGCTTCACTCGAATCTGCCGCAAAGCAATGTAAGGCACTATAGTCATGAAGACAATCGAACAAAATCAATGGCTCCATAAAGTTACTTTATGCAACCGACTATCAAACAACTGCGGGCGTTCGCGCTCGTCTGCCGCTTCGGCGTGCTCACGCGTGCCGCCGACGAGATGTTCATCACGCAGCCCGCCGTGAGCGTACTGATCCGGCAGATGGAGGAAGCGCTCGGCATGCGCCTGTTCGACCGCACGTCGCGCTCGCTGCGGCCCACGGTGGCGGCGCGCGAAATCCTGCCTACCGTCGAGCGCATGCTGCGCGACCTCGAATCGATCCAGTCGAGCGTGAAGGAGTTGGCCGGGCGCGAGCGCGGGCAGTTGCGTTTCGCCGCCACGCCTTCCATCGCGGCCGCCATCGTGCCGCGGCTCGTGGCCGAATATCGCGCGCTGTATCCGAACATCGAAGTGTCGATCGACGACGCCGCGCCCGACCGGCTCACGGCGTCCACGCTGACCGGCGACGTGGAATTCAGCATCGGCACGATCAGCGACAAACCCGAAGGCATTACGTTGCAATGTCTCGCGCGTGACAGGCTCTGCGCGATCTGCCGCAAGGACTCGCCGCTCGCGAAAAAACGCCGTGTAACGTGGGCCGATGCGCTCGGCTACCCGTGGATCGGTGTGAAGCCGGGCAGCGGCATTCGCGGCCTGATCGACGAGACGCTCTTCGCGTTAGGTGAGCGCAAGGCCGTTGAATATGAGGTGTCCTATATGACAACGGGGCTTTCGATGACGGAGGCGGGACTCGGCATTGCGATCTTTCCTGGCATGCTGCTCGGTGCGTTTCCGCACCGCGATCTTGTCGCACGCAAGCTCGAAGCGCCCGTCGTCACGCGCGACGTCAATCTGATCCGGCGCGCCGAGCATTCGCTTTCGCCCGCGGCGGAGTCGTTCATCGAACTTTGGTACAAGCGCATCGGCAAGCCGGCGGGCGCCTGAAGCCCGCGCGACCGTATCACCCCATCATCACCTGTGCAGCGCCTCTCCGGAACATTCGATCATCCCCCGTATCACGCGGCTGCGCGCGGAAGCGCGCGACCACAGAATGCCGAAACGACGCGGCTCCGTTTCCTCGGGTAGCGGCAGGCGTGCGAGTCGCAAGCCTTTCGTAAGCGGCGTGCCGATATCGGGCACGAGCGAGACGCCAAGGCCGCGATCCACCATCAGCGCAATCGCCATCAGCGAGTTCAGTTCGAACAGCTCGCGCGGTGCGATCTTCGCGCGGCGCAAATACTGGTCGGCCTGCTTGCCGCCGCCCAGCGCGCGGTCGTACCGAATGAACGGCTCGCGGCGCAGCAGGTCGTGCGGATCGGCGCGCGCGAACTTTACAGGCGCGAGCACGACGATGGGCTCCTCGCGCAACAGGTGCCAGTCGTACGACTTCGGCAGCGCGAAGGCGGGGTGCAGGCAAATGGCCACGTCCACCTCGCCGCGCTGCAAGGCCTCGAAGAGTTCCGTCGAAGTGCCTGCGCGTATCAGCAGCTTGACCTGCGGGAAGGCGGCGGCGAAGCGCGCCAGCACGTCGGGCAGCACGCTCAGCAACGCCGACGTGATGGTCCCCACGCGCAGTTCGCCGCCCATTTCCTGCTCCTGCGCCAGCGCTTTCAACTCGTCGAAACCGCGCACGAGCGAGCGGGCGCGCTCCACCACGCGCTGGCCTGCCTCCGTAGGAATGACGGTGCGCCCTGCACGCATGACGAGCGCCACGCCCAGCTCGCGCTCCAGCGCCTGGATTTGCTGCGCGATCGCGGCGGGCGTCACGCCCACGCGCCGCGCGGCCTCCGCCATGGAACCGCTCTCCACGACCAGCAGCAGGTTGCTCAGGAACCCGGTGTCCATAAACGTAGTTTCTCTATGGTTTAAAGATAGATTCGCATAGTTTATCTAAATCATTGCCGATCGTAGACTGCCCTTCAGTGGTGATCTCTATGGAACGCGTGGAATGAGAAGCAAGTTGTTCGTGCCGGCATCGCGCCCGGAGCTGTTCGAAAAGGCGTTCGCGAGCGCCGCGGACGCGTTGTCGTTCGACCTGGAAGACTCGGTTGCCCCTGCGCGTAAACCCGAAGCGCGCGAGGCGCTGCGCACGTTGCTGGTGTCGGCCGCCGTGCGCGAACGCGGCAAGGTGCTGATCGTGCGCGTGAACGCGCTCGACACACCGTGGTTCGCCGACGATATTGCCGCCGTGGTTCAACCCGGCCTCGACTACGTGAATCTGCCGAAACCCGCATTCGCCGACGACGTGCGCGCCGCCGCAGCCGCGATCGAGCGCGCGGAGCGCGCCAATGGCGTAAGCCGCCCCGTGAAGCTGCTGCTCAACGTTGAGTCGCCGCGCGCACTGCGTGAAGCGGCAACGCTCGCCGCCGCGCATGCCCGCGTCGCGGGCCTCCAACTGGGTCTCGGCGACCTGTTCGAGCCGCTCGGCATCGCCCGGCGCGACCCGGCCGCCATTCAGCAAGCCATGTTCAGCCTGCGGCTCGCGGCCGGCGAAGCGGGCGTATTCGCGTACGATTCGGCTTTCGCAAATATCAAGGATACCGAAGGGTTTCGCGCGGAAGCCGAACTGGCCCGGGCGCTAGGCTTTCTTGGCAAGAGCTGCATCCACCCGAGCCAGATCGCGCTCGCCAACGATGTGTTCCGCCCCTCCGACGAAGAAATCGCCCACGCGCTGCGCGTGGTGGAAGCCGCGCGCAACGCCGAACGCGACGGCGTGGGCGCTTATGTCGTAGACGGCAAGATGATCGACGCGCCTTTCGTCGAGCGCGCCCGCGCGCTCGTGGCAAGCGCCGAGCGTCTTGGACTCGTTGCGTCCGCAACGTCGAACGAGGTGCGCCAATGAACCAGCCTCCCGAAACGAATGCAGCACCGCGCGGCCCACTCGCGGGCGTGCGCGTGCTCGACCTGAGCGCCTATATCGCGGGCCCGTATGGCTGCACGCTGCTCGCCGATCAGGGCGCGGACGTCATCAAGATCGAGCCGCCCACAGGCGACAACCTGCGCAAGTACCCTTCCACGCTACAAGCCGAAAGCCGCGCGTTTCTCGGTGTCAACCGCGGCAAGCGCGGCCTCGTGCTCGACCTGAAGCAACCCTGCGCGCAGGAGGTGCTGCTGCGTCTCGTCAAACAGGCCGACGTCCTCGTGCACAACTTTCGACCCGGCGTGCCCGCACGGCTCGGTATTGCCTGGGAACAGCTGCGCGAGGTGAACCCGCGGCTCATCTACTGCGCGGTCACCGGCTACGGCGACCAGGGCCCGAACAAGGACAAGGCCGGCTACGACCAGGTGCTGCAGACCATGACGGGCATGTGCGCGCTGCAGGGCAAGGAAGGCGGGCCGCCCGAGATTCTCTATGGCTCGGTGGTCGACTACTACGCCGCCGCACTCGTCGCAGCGGGGGTATCCTCCGCGCTGTTCGAGCGCGAGCGCAGCGGCGCAGGCCAGTACGTGGGCGTCTCGCTGCTGCGCAGCGCGCTCACCATGCAATCGGCGCGCATGATCTGGGCCGACGACGAACCTAAGGACGTTGGACGCGACATGCGCTCGGGCGGCATCACCGGCATTCATCCCACCCGCGAAGGCTGGCTCTACATCTCCGCGAACACGCCGCATTTCTGGCAGGCGCTCTGCGAAAAAACCGGGCTCGCTGCACTCGCGCAGAACGAGCGTTACGATTCGGTGCGCAAACGTGCGGAGCATCGCGACGAGATCGTGCCGCAATTGCACGCCGCGTTGCTGGCTCGCAGCGCGCTCGAATGGGAAGCGCACTTTGGCGAGGCGGTCCCCTGCGCGGCGGCGCGTACGGTCGAAGACATGTTCGACGATCCACAGGTGCTCGAGGAGGAGATGGTCACGCGCTACGACTACCCCGGCGTGGGGGCGTATCGCGGCTTTCGCGAGCCGATTCGCTTCGGTGCGACGCCTGCACCGGACCCGATCGCTGCGCCCGCCTTTGGCGAGCATTCCGATGCGGTGCTGCGCGAGGCCGGCTGGAGCGATGCGGATATCGAACGATTGAGAAACGGGCACGCCGTGCTCTGAACACAAAAGGCTGCATCCGCGCGCATCCATGCCAAATGGCGCGCGCGGCAAACAAGGAGACAGCGCGATGGACCGTGAGCAGCATGTCCATACCCTCGACGCCCCCAAGGCGGCCATACAGGCGCCTGCCTTCGCGTGCGATTCGCACATCCACATTTACGATCGCCGCTTCGCGGCCTCGCCCGGCAACGGTGCGCATATCGTCGATCGCGCGACGGTCGGGGACTATCGACGCGTTCAGGAACGCACCGGCACGCAGCGCACCGTCATCGTCACGCCGCGCCCCTACGGCACCGACAACTGCGTGACGCTCGATGCGATCCGCCAGCTGGGCATCGACAACGCCCGCGGCGTGGCCGTCCTGCGCCCCGAGGTGAGCGACGCCGAACTCGACATGCTCGATCGCGGCGGCATACGCGGCATCCGCTTCACGTTGTACACGCCGCATCAAGCGGTCGTGACCTTCGACATGGTCGAGCCGCTTGCGCGTCGCATAGCGGAACTCGGCTGGCACGTGCAACTGCACTGGACCGCCGACCAGATCGTCGAGCACGAAACCTTGCTCACCCGGCTGCCCTGCAAGATGGTGTTCGACCATCTCGCGCGCCTGCCCGTGCCCGCGGGCACCTCGCATCCCGCGTATGGCGTGGTGCGCCGCCTGGCCGCTTCGGGACGCGTGTGGGTCAAACTCTCCGGCGCTTACCTCGATTCGCAGGTGGGCCTCGCGGGCGGTTATGCCGACCTCGCCGAGACCGCGCGCGCATGGGCCACACTGCTGCCGGAGCGCACCGTGTGGGGCAGCGACTGGCCGCACGTGACGGAGACGCACAAGCCGAACACCGCCGCGATCTTCGATCTGCTCGCCACGTGGGTCGACGACGAAGCGGCACGCAAGCGGATTCTCGTCGACAACCCCGCCGAACTCTACGGCTTCGCCCGATGAACTAGCGCCGCCGGGCCCCGATACAAACAGCCGCGCGCCAGGTACGCGCGGCCACTTTCAGCACCAGGAGACGATACGTGAAGTCCACCGCCACCGCCGCACCCGTACGCAAGACACGCTTTACCGACGCGACGATCAACCTGTTCGAGCGCACCATTCCCGACCCGTTCGTGCTCGCGATTCTGATCACCGCGGTCGTGGCCGCGCTCTCGGCGATGTTCGCCCCGCATGCGACGCTCAACACGCTCGTGGTCGGGTGGTACAAGGGATTCTTCAATATTCTCACGTTCGCCTTCCAGATCACGCTCGTCCTCGTCACGGGTCACGCGTTCGCGCACGCCGCGCCCGTGCAGCGCGTGTTCAAGGCGCTCGTGGGCATTGCCCGCACGCCGGTACAGGCAGCCGCGCTCACCTTCCTGCTCGTGGCCGTGGCCTCGTTCTTCAACTGGGGCCTCGGCCTCGTGGTGAGTGCGCTGCTCGCGCGCGAAGTGGCCAAGCGCATGCGCGTGGACTTCGCATGGATCGTCGCGGCGGGCTTTTCGGGCTGGGTGGTATGGGCGAGCGGCATTTCCAGCTCCATCGCGCTCGCACAATCCACGCCGGGCAGCGCGATGAACGTCGTGCAAAAGCTCACAGGAAAAGTGCTGCCGTTCAACGACACCGTGTTCACGGCGTTCAACCTCGTGCCCGTGGTCGTGATGCTCATCGCCACGCCCATCGTGCTCGCGCTCCTCAAGCCGCGCGATGAAGACGCCGTCGTGCTCGACATCGAAAAGAACCCCGACCCGGAACCGCGCAAACGCCCCGAAGGCAAACTGAGCTTCGCGAAGTGGCTCGAATACTCGTGGATCGGCAGCGCGTTCATCGGCGTAGTGGGCGTGACGTTCCTCGTGCTCGCGCACATCGAGCACATCGAAGCGTTTTCTGGCGTGAACGCGGTGATCTTCGTGATGTTCATCGCGGGCGTGATCCTGCACGGCTACCCGCTCGCTTACGCGGATGCGGTCAAGAACGCCGCCAAACAAACCGGCTCGATGATGTTGCAATACCCGCTCTATGGCGGCGTGATGGGCATGATGGATGCCACGGGCCTGCCCAACGTGATTTCGCACTTCTTCATCGCGATCTCGAACACGCACACGCTGCCGTTCTGGAGCTATGTGTGCTCGCTCATCGTCACGTTCTTCATTCCGAGCGGCGGCGGCCACTGGGCCGTGCAGGGTCCGTTCGTCGTGCCCGCGGCGATCGCGCTGCATGCTTCGATGCCTGCAACCACCATGGCCGTCGCCATGGGCGAGCAGGTCTCCAACATGATGCAGCCGTTCTGGGCCGCACCCGTAGTCGCGATGGCCGGCATTGGCGTGCAGCGCGTGCTCGGCTTCACGGTCATGACGTTCCTGCTCGGCACCGTGGTGTTCGGCGCGGCGCTGCTGCTGCTCGTTTGATCGGCATTCTTTCCTCGAGTCTGCGCCGCTCGCTGTTCACACTTGAGTCACGAAAGGGTAACGTTCAGCCCCTCCCATGGCGCGCCGAAAGCTCCTCCAGATCGAGATCGCGTTCGAGCACGCGCAATAGTTCGTCGTGGATCAGGCCGGCGCGGTGCAGCTTCAACAGCTCCGCGCGTCCGGCTTCCACGGCGGCCAGCACGACATCGTAGTGCGAGGTGCGCATTTCCTGCGGATAGCTCTCGGCGTTTACATAATTGCGCGTCAGGTTCGCGCGATACGTATATTGCTCCAGCAGCCGCGGGTGGATCACGCTGCCGTCCGGCCCGTGGACGAGCGGCGTGATCGCCGCCAGCTGTGCAGCTTCGAGGCGGGCCCACGCCTGCGGCTCGTTGAGGTAGGGTTCCTCACCTTCCAGATCGTTCGCAGGTCTGATGAGTTTGATGAGCGGCCCGATGGTCGTGCCCTGTAGCAGCACTGTGAAAAGAATGACGGCAAACGCGGCAAAGAGGATGAGGTCGCGGCCCGGCATCGCCTCCGGCAACGCAAGCGCAATGGCCAGCGTGACCACGCCGCGCATGCCGGCCCAGCTAACCACCGTCGCACCGCGAAAGTCCGGCGCGCTCACGCGGCGCGGCACGATCCGGTGCAGCGCGGTCCTCACGATCTCGATTCCATACGTCCACACGCAGCGCGAGACGACAACGGCGAGCACCACGGCCATCGCAGCGGGACCGAGCAGCGCGACGGCATTGCCCGTCCCACCGAGGCGCAGCATGACCCCGCGCAGCGAGAGGCCGATCAGCACGAACACCAGCGCCTCGAGCACGAAGACCATGACCTGCCAGAACGCGGTGCCGCGACTGCGCACCGTGGCCGAAAAGACTTCGTGCTGATGCCAGCCTAGCTGCATGCCGCACGTGACCGTGGCGATCACGCTCGAAACGCCCAGCATGTCTCCCGCGATATAGGCAATCCAGCCTGCGAGCACGGAGGCGGTGATGATCAGATACTCATCTTCGAGCTGCCGCAGCAGACAAACCACGACATAGCCCACGACCGCGCCGACGACAATGCCGCCAAGCGCGAGCCCGACGAAACTGAGCGCCGCATTCGGCTCGCTGAATACGCCCGTCAATGCGGCAGCGACGGCGAAGCGAAACAGCACGAGACCGGCGGCGTCGTTGAGCAGACTCTCGCCTTCGAGCAGCACCATCAGGCGGCGCGGCAGCGCGAGCCGTTCGAGCACGGCTTTCGCGGCGACGGCATCGGGCGGCGATACCACCGCGCCCAGTGCGAAACACGCGGCCCACGGCAGCGACGGAACGGCCCAATGCGCGACCACGCCCACCGCCCACGTCGTGAATGCAACCGCGCCAATGGCGAAGAGCAGGATGGGTGCGAGGTGACGCTTGAAATCGGACCAGACGAAGGAGTAGGCGCCGTCCATCAGCAAGGGCGGCAGAAACACGATGAGAACGAGGTCCGGGTCGATCACGACCGGCGGCAGGCCGGGCACGAAGGCCATGGCGGCGCCGCCTACCAGCAGCGCGGCAGCGGGCGGCAGGCGCAGGCGTTTGGCGAGCAACTCGAGTGCGATGATGGCGATGAGCGAAAGGAGCACGAGCTTGAACGCCGACACGGACGACATGACGCTTCCTTGTTTTTACCCAATGGGGATATCGAAGGAATTCGAATTGGGGGCGCGGCCGCCGCTCAATTCCCGCAAGCGTGAATCAAAAACTGCTGCATCGCTCTCGCTGGATCGCTGAGTACCGCCCCAGGATGCCACAACATACCCGCTTCCATCTGCGGAATGGCATCCTCTACGGCGCAAGCGTCGATGCGCTTACCCTCCAGCGACCACGGCCTGAACACCATATCCGATAGAATCGTCACGCCAAAGCCATGCGCCACGAGCCCGCGCAGCGCCTCCATCGAACTCGTGCGAAACGCGATATTCGGCGCAACGCGCCGCTTTTTCCAGTAGCGCAGCGTCGAGGCCTCGCCCTCGTCCACCGTGAGCAAGATATAGGGGTAACGCGCAATGTCGCGCAGCGTGACGGTGCCCATTTGCGCGAGCGGATGCGTCGGTGCGGCCCACAACTGGCGGCGCGAACGCATCAACACATGGTGGCCGAAGCGCGCGCCGCTCCACGTTGGAAAGCAACGCCACGCCAAGATCCACCTTGCCCGCGAGCACCGCGTCCTCGATGGCCGGCCGGTCCAGATCGTGCAGATCGATCTCGATCTCGGGATAGGTCGCACGAAACCGCGCGAGCAGTTCCGGCAGGAAATAGCCGAGCAGCGTATAGGAGGCGGCCATGCGCACCGTACCGCGCAAGCTGTGCGCGCGAAACGGGGCCTTGTGCAGCGCGTCGCGCACCGACTCCAGCACGTGGCGGGCGTGGTTGAGGAAGTCCTGCCCGTCGGGCGTCAGTTCCACGCCCTGGGGCAAGCGCACGAAAAGCCGTGTGCCGAGCGCCTCCTCGAGCGCGAGCACCGCATTGGTGATCGCCGACTGCGAGACATGCTCGGACGCCGCCGCCATCGAAAACTGCCCGTTCTGCGCCGCCGCCACGAAGTAGCGGAACTGCCGCAAAGTCACGTCCTTGGCCATGTGCTTTTCGAATATCGTGAGTCGATGGTTCCGATTCTACGATACGTAGCTTTCGACCTCCCCGCGGCGGTCAGCCCCACACAAAACGTGTATCAGCGCGGCGCCATGCGCAACGCGCCATCAAGCCGGATCACCTCACCGTTCAAATAGCGGTTGCCGACGATATGCTCGACGAGCGCCGCGAACTCCGCGGGCTGGCCAAGACGCTGCGGAAACGGCACGCCCGCGCCGAGCGCCTGCTGCACTTCGGCGGGCATGGCGAGCAGCATCGGCGTTTCGAAGATACCAGGCGCGACGGTCACCACGCGAATGCCGTTGCGCGCCAGTTCACGCGCCGCCGGCAGCGTGAGCGAAACGACGCCGCCCTTCGAAGCCGCATAGGCAGACTGCCCGATCTGGCCATCGTACGCGGCCACCGAGGCTGTATTGACGATCACGCCGCGCTCGCCGCCGGCGTCGGGCGCATTGGTCGCCATCGCCACGGCGGCGAGGCGCATCACGTTGAAAGTGCCGATGAGGTTGACGCTCACGACCTTGGCGAACAGATCGAGCGAATGCGCCCCCTCTTTTCCGACGATGCGCTGCGCCGGTGCGATCCCCGCGCAGTTGACCACGCCATGCAGCGCACCGAAGCGCTGCGTGACGAGGGCGATCGCTGCCTCGACGCTTGCCGCCAGCGTCACATCCACCTCGACGGCCAGTGCATGCTCGCCGCCGAGCGCCGCCTCGTCACGCGCACGGGCGACGTCGATATCGCCGAACACAACATTCGCGCCGCGTTCGAGCAGATGACGGCCTACCGCCGCGCCGAGTCCTGACCCACCGCCCGTGATGAAAAACGTCTTGTCTTGCACAACCATTTGAGTCTTCTCCGGTAGTTATCTGTTAGTTATCCGATCTTTTCAAACCGTCTCGCCTGCGATTTCCGCGCGATACCGCTCGCGCACGCCGCGCGAACGCTCGTAATTGCGCTCCTTGACGATACCGAAGCCTCGCACCGCACCCGGCACGCCAAGCAGGCCGACGGCCGCAGCAAGCGTCTGCTGCGTAAGTCTGCCGAGCACGAGGCGCACGTCGTCTTCGAATTCGCCGATCATCGCGCGCTCGATCACGCGGTCGCGCTGCCGTGCGAACGGATCGAGCGGCGTGCCGCGCAGCGCCTTGCCGTGCTTGAGCACGCGCAGCAACGGCTCGGCCCACACGCCGCGCAGCGCGATCTTGTTGCGGCGTCCCGTTTGCGTATCGCGGCGTGTGACGAGCGGCGGCGCCATGTGGAAAGTCTTCTTGCCCGCCGTGCCATCGAACAAACCGGACAGGTACGCGCCGAAGCCACCATCGGTGTGCAGGCGCGCAACTTCGTACTCGTCCTTGTAGGCCAGCACCTTGAAGTAATGGCGCGCTGCCGCTTGCGCGAGCGCGCCGCTCGCCCCTTCGATTCCGCGCTCCGCCTGCGCGACGGTTTCGACCAGCGCGCGATAGCGCGCCGCATAGGCGGCGTTCTGGTACTGCGTGAGATCGCGCTCGCGCTCGGCCACGAAGCGTGCGAGATCGAACGGCGTGTCCGCGGCCGCAACCTCCGCTCCCGTCACGCGTTCGAGCGCGCGAGCGTCCTGCGCGATCAAACGTCCCCACAGGAACGCGCGTTCGTTCATCTTCACGGCCGCGCCATTGAGACCGATTGCGCGCAGGATCGATGCTTCGGAAAGCGGCACGAGGCCCGACTGATACGCGTAGCCCACCATCATCATGTTAGAGGCGATGGCGTCGCCGAAAATCGCTTCCGCAGCCGCCGTGCAGTCCCAGAACACCGCACCGTCCGCGCCCATCGCGCTCTCTATCGCCGCCTGATGGACGGCCTTGCTCACGGGCAGATCGCCGTCGCGTACGAAGTCGGCGGTCACGTTGATGCGCTCGTTCACGATGGCGCGCGCACCGCTGGCCGGCAGGCGCGAGAGCGCGCCCGACGATGCCGCCACCACGGCGTCGCAGCCCAGCAGCACGTTGGCCGCATGCGCGCCGATACGCGAGGTGGTGATGAGCCCGCGGCTCTGCGCGATCTGCACGTGGCTCAACACTGCGCCGTTCTTCTGCGCGAGGCCGGTGAAGTCGAGCGTCGAGGCGCCGCGCCCTTCGAGGTGCGCGGCCATGGCGAGGATCGCGCCGATCGTCACGACGCCCGTGCCGCCCACACCCGTCACGACCATGCGCAGATGTTGCTCGAGCGCCTGCGGCACGCGCGCGGGCGGCGCGAGCGTGGCGCGCAGTTCGGCTTCGATGCGCTGAATGCGCGCGGCGTCCGGGCGCTTCGGCTCCATGCCCTCCACCGTCACGAAGCTCGGGCAAAAGCCCTTCACGCACGAGCTGTCCTTGTTGCAACTCGATTGATTGATGGCCCGCTTGCGGCCCAGCTCCGTTTCGAGCGGCTCGATCGCGATGCAGTTCGACTGCACGGAACAGTCGCCACAGCCCTCGCACACGGCCGGATTGATCACCACACGCGTGGGCGGATCGATCAGCTTGCCGCGCTTGCGGCGGCGGCGCTTTTCGGCGGCGCAGGTCTGGTCGTAGACGATCACCGAAACGCCCTTCTGCTCGCGCAGGCGGCGTTGCAGCGCGTCGAGCGCGTCGCGGTGCAAGAGCGTCACGCCCGCAGGCAACACCAGCGAGCCCGCGTACTGCTCAGGCCGGTCGGTGACCACGACGACTTCGCTCACGCCTTCGGCCCGGACCTGCGCCACCACGCGATGCACGGTCAGGCCGCCCTCGGCGGGCTGGCCACCGGTCATCGCCACCGCGTCGTTGAAGAGAATCTTGTAGGTGACGTTCGCGCGCGCCGCGACGGCCTGGCGGATCGCCAGGCTGCCCGAGTGCTGATAGGTGCCGTCACCGAGATTCACGAACAGATGCGGCATGTCCGTGAAGGTCGACATGCCGACCCACTGCACGCCTTCGCCGCCCATCTGGCAAAACGTCGCCGTGTTGCCGGCCTCGCCGAGCGCCATGATGTGGCAGCCGATGCCGGCCGCGGCATGCGAGCCTTCGGGCAGACGCGTCGACGTATTGTGCGGGCAGCCCGCGCAGAAGAATGGCTTGCGGGTGAGCGGCTCGCCTTGCGGCACTGGCGCGAGCGCAATCACGCGCTGCGCGCCCAAACGCGCATGAGTCGCACCGGTAGCGACGAGTGGCACATCAATCTCGGCGTGCCGGAAAAACCGCTGGAGCGCGTGCGCAAGCTGCTCGGGCGCGAACTCCATCGCGGCGGGCAGCAGCGGCTCGCGCTCGCCAAGCGTCTTGCCGTGCACGGACGGCCGCTCGTCGGCGCGCACGTTGAAGAGCGCCTCCTTGATCTGCCGCTCCACGAACGAGCGCTTTTCCTCCACGACGAAAAGCGCCTGCATGCCGCGCGCAAACGCCTTGAGCCCTTCCGTTTCGAGCGGCCAGATCATGCCGACCTTATAAAGCCCGATACCGAGTTGTTCGAGGCGCTCGGGCGTGAGGCCCAGCGCCTCGAACGCGGCCAGCACGTCCGCATGCGCCTTGCCTACCGTCACGATGCCCACGCGCGCCTGCGCGGGCCGCAGCAACGCGCGGTCGAGCGGATTCGCGCGCATGAAGGCGAGCGCGGCGGGCAGGCGCTCTTCGAGCACGCGGCGCTCCAGTTCGGCGCGCTCCGCCGGCCAGCGCAATTGCGGGTCGTAGTTGAAGCCGCGCTGCGCCGGCATCGCGATGTCTTCGGGCAAACGCAACGGCGCGCTGCGGCCCACGCGCATCGAGCGGCCGCTTTCCACCGTCTCCGTAATCGCCTTGAAGCCGACCCACAGTCCGCTGAAACGCGAAAGCGCATAGCCCGTGAGCCCGTACTCGATGTACTCCGCAACCGACGCCGGAAAGAGAATCGGCATCATCGCGCCTTCGAATACGTGGTCCGTCTGGTGCGGAAACATCGACGACTGCGCCGCGTGGTCGTCGCCGGCCACCGCCAGCACGCCGCCGTGGCGCGCGGCGCCGAGCATGTTCGCGTTGCGGAATACGTCGCCGGTACGGTCCACGCCCGGCCCTTTGCCGTACCACATCGAGTACACGCCTTCGACACGTTTGCCCGGAAACGCGTCGAGTTGCTGCGCGCCCCACAGCATGGTCGCGCCGAGGTCTTCGTTCAGGCCCGGCTCGAAGCGCACGTCGAAGTCCGCAAGCAGCGCCTTCTGGCGCCACAGTTCCTGATCGAATCCGCCGAGCGGCGAGCCGCGATAGCCGGAGACGAGACCCGCCGTTTTCAGCCCGGCAAGCCGGTCCGCGCGCGCCTGTTCGATCAGGATGCGCACGAGCGCCTGGGTGCCGGTGAGAAAGACCGCGCCGTCCTCGCGCAGGTAGCGGTCTTCGAGACGATAGTCCGTATCGATCTGGCGGTCGGTCTCGACGGCTCGCATGTTCATGGTTATCTCCGCTGTTCGACTTGTGGGTATTAGCGGATTCTAGGTAGCCAATAGCGGCGATTCGTGCCAAACTGAGCCACAGTATTCTCGCAAGTTAGCAACAATCGCCCCAAATTCACCTTTTTCAGGGAAAGCTGGCCAATGAAATTCGACCGCGTGGATGTGGCCATCCTGCACGCGCTGCAGCGCGACGCGCACGTGAAGTCCGCCGACCTCGCGGAATCGCTCGGGCTTTCGCTCTCGCCGTTCTACCGGCGCATCCGTATGCTCGAAGAGCGCGGCGTCATCACGCAGTACGTCACGCTGCTCGATCAGGAGAAGGCGGGCTTTCCTGTCAACGCGTATGTGTCGGTGGCGATCGAGAAGAAGAACGAGACGCGGCTAGCCGCGTTCGAGCGCGCGATCTCGAACTGCGACGAAGTGATGGAGTGCTATTTGATGACGGGCGCGTTCGACTACATGCTGCGCGTGGTGGCGAGCGATATTGCGGGCATCGAGCGTTTCGTCATGACGCGCCTCACCAAGATCGAGGGCGTGCGTGACATTCACACTTCCGTGGCGCTGCGCCGCGTGGAGTACAAAACCGAGCTGCCGGTGCGCGTGCGCGACGCGTGACACGCGGCCAACGCCGGGGCTCAGTCAGGATGTCGAAGGAATCAACGCGTAGCCAAAGCCTTCACGCCTTTTGCCCCGCCTTGCGCGCCGCCCGCAACGGCTTCACGGCGGCCGCAGCGGCGCCCTTCTCCTGAGCGGCCTGCGGCTCGCGCACCTGAACTTCGCGGGTCGAACGCAGCGCGTCCAGGCGGCCTTCGAGCGTGCCCACCTGGTGGCGCAAATCGCCCAGTTGCGTCTGCAATGCCTGAATTTCGGCGCGCGCACTTTCCTCCGTGCGCGCTGCGCGCTGCGTGGCGGCTTCGGCGTCGCGCTGCAAACGCGCGTTCGCCGTGTGCTCGCGCTCGATTTCGAGCTGGGCGCGCTTCTCCGCTGCCTGCCAGCGCGTTTCCGCGAGTTCGGCGCTTGCGCGCAGCTTGTCGCGTTCGGCCGCAAAGTCGGCGCGCGCCTGGGTGAGCGCCGTGCCGCGTTCGCGGCTCACCTCGCGCTCGCGCGCCAGTTCCGCTTCGAATGCGCCGCGCGTGGCAACCGCGCCGGCTTGCGCCTGTTCCAGCTCCTGAATGCGCACCTGCGCCGTGAGCAGCGCAGCGGTGCGCTGTTCGAGCGCCACCTCCGTGTGCGCGAGGTCCGCGCGCACGGCGGCGGTTGCGCCTTCCGCGGCGCGGCGCGCCTCCTCCACTTCCAGCCGCAGCGCTTCGAGCGACGCCTGCGCGGCCGCCGTGGCGCGCGTCCAGAGCGCACCCATGAGTTCGCCGGCGGCCCCCTGCAGTTCCTCGGGCAAATCGGCGTGCTCGATACGCACGCGGCTCTTCTCGCGCAGGGTGGCCCAGAACTCCGAAAGGACTGCCGTAGGCGTGCTCATGCTGCCGCGGCGCACGAGCTGATAGAGGCGGTTGGCCGTGGGCGTGATGCCGTAACGGAAGAACATCAGCGCGCACACTTCGCGATACAGTTCACGCGTTTTGGGAAACTCGGCCTTGAGCCGTTCGATCTCGGCGGCGAGGCGTGCTTCGTGGGAGGCGACGTCGGTCATGGGGCAATGCGGGGCTGGAATGCGTCGATATTACAACGTAAAGCGTACGATTCCTACCGTCACGCATGCAGCCCGCGCGTGCGTGAAAATTATAGAATCCATGCAGTGCGCTTGCTAAACTGTTAAAGCGAATCCAGACGCGACAATAATCTGAATTAATTGCACGCTTTTTTATCAAGCTGCATAATTTAGGTTATCTAATGAATCTGCGAGGCTCGGTGGCTGCCTGGGTACGATCCAGACGGTCACAAAGCGCTCGCCGCCCGGTCCCTTGCGGTCCGGCCAGAGGCGGCCCCCGCCGCCCTTTGCGAAAGCCCTTCCTTCCCGCTTTCCCGACCGGACGCACGCCGCGTCACGCGCGTGCGTAAGCCGCATTGATTCGACAATTGAAGCGGTCGCCCGCAGTTCCGTTCAGTCCATGAAAACGCCCGCCCAGCTGTTGGCGCGCGTTTGTCCGATCCGTTGAATTGAGAGGTGTGCCATGTCAAGCCTGTCGAGCGAATCCATCGCCACGCTGAAAAGCGCGCTGCGCGGCGAAGCCCTGCAACCCGGCGACGCGGCCTACGAAGAAGCCCGGCAAATCTGGAACGCGATGATCGAGCGCCGTCCCGCGCTCATCGTGCGCTGCCGGGGTTGCGCCGACGTGCGCCAGGCTGTGGCGCTCGCGCGTGAATCCGGGCTGCCGCTCGCCGTGCGCGGCGGCGGCCACAATATCGCCGGCAGCGCGCTATGCGACGGCGGCATCGTGATCGATCTCTCGCTGATGAAGTCGGTCAGAGTCGAGCCCGCCACGCGCCGTGCGTATGTGGAGCCAGGCGCCACGTTGCACGACTTCGACCACGAAGCGCAGGCGTTCGGCCTCGCCACGCCGCTTGGCATCAATTCGACGACGGGCGTGGCGGGTCTCACGCTCGGAGGCGGCTTCGGCTGGCTGAGCCGGCGCTTCGGCATGTCAGTCGACAACCTCGTCGCCGCCGACGTCGTGACCGCCGACGGCAATCTGCTGCGCGCGAGCGCTGATGAAAACGCCGACCTCTTCTGGGCGCTACGCGGCGGCGGCGGCAACTTCGGCGTAGTTACGATGTTCGAGTTCGCGCTTCACCCCGTCGGCCCCGAGATCTACGGCGGACTGGTCGTGCTACCGTTCGACGCCGCGAAAGAAGCGCTGACGCTATATCGCGAGGCGGTCAATGCGATGCCCGAAGACCTGACCGTGTGGAGCGTGTCGCGTCTCGCACCGCCGCTGCCATTCCTGCCGCCCGAGGTGCACGGCAAGCCGGTCATCGTGTTCGCGATCTGCTATTCGGGGCCGCCGGAAAACGGGCCGAACGCGGTGGACGCGGTGCGGCGCTTCGGCAAGCCTTGTGGCGAACATCTCGGGCCAATGCCCTACGCCGCGTGGCAGCAGGCATTCGATCCGCTTCTCACGCCGGGCGCGCGCAACTACTGGAAATCGCACAATCTGGCTACGTTGCCCGACGGTCTCATCGACACGCTGATCGACGCCATCGCCACGCTGCCCTCGCCCGAGTGCGAAATATTCTTCGGGCAAATCGGCGGCGCGACGCTGCGCGTCGCGCCCGATGCGATGGCCTATCCGAATCGCGACGCGCTCTACGTCATGAACGTGCACGGCCGCTGGACCGATCCCGCCGACGACGAGCGCTGCGTCGCCTGGGCGCGCGGCTTCTTCGAGGCTTCCGCGCCCTATGCGCTCGGCAGCGTCTACGTGAACTTCCTCACCGACGACGAACGCACGCGCATCGAGGCGGCCTATGGTCCGAACATGAGCCGTCTCGTCGCCGTCAAGACGCGTTACGACCCGCACAATCTTTTCCGCCACAACCAGAACATCCGGCCCGAAGGGTCGGCCGAGGGGAGCCAGTAGTCAACTTTTCGATGTCATCGTAAGGGGAATCGTCATGTCGACTTATGTGGTGCTCGCGCAGTTCACCGACCAGGGTATCCGCGCTGTCAAGAACAGCGCGCAACGGGCCGGTCAGGCAGCGGAACTCGCCAAAACTTTCGGCTGTGAAATGAAGCAGATCTACTGGACGCTCGGGAAATACGACATCGTCACGGTCATCGAAGCGCCCGACGAGCAAAGCTTCATGGCGTTCGGCCTCGCGCTTGGGTCGCTCGGCAATATCCGCACGCAAACGCTGCGCGCCTTGAGCAAGGATGAGTTCACGGCGGTGCTCGGCAAGCTCAATTAACGAGCGCCGGCGCGCGGCACCTGGGCCGGTGCCGCGCTGCCGTCCGTCATTCTTCATATCTATTCGCCGCATGCGCGGCGCATTTCCCCTCAAGATCGGGGAGGCAGTTCCCTGCCCGAACACACGATCGCGCGCGAGCAACCTTCCGGGAAGCGGCGTTGCGCGAGCGAAGTCTTTCTTTTTGGCAAACGTTTGCCGCCCGGGTATCAAGTCCGCGCGCGCGAGGCCGAAAACGCGTACATCGCCACGAATTTTTGGAGACCCGGCCGTGACGCGCGTTTTGCTTTTACTTGCCGTAATGGTTGTGACAGGCTGCGCGCAACTGCAGCCGCCCACCACGGCACAGACCGGGAAGCCCGCCGTGTCGAACGTCATCATGAAGTTCGACATTCCCGCCGATGCGCTGGGCGCGCACGACCCGCAACTGAGCGCGGTGCTCGCCAAGGCGGGCGCGCTCGCCGCCGCGCAGAAGCAGCCCACCGTGATCCGCGTGACGGCCCTCGGCCAGGACCTCAAGTACATCAATCAGGCCATCTGGCGGGGCGTGCCCGCGCAAGGGCCCAAGCCCACGCTCGAAAACCTGACGGCCGGCGCGAATCAGACGTACAGCGTCGCGATCGAGCCGTTGCATGCGGGGAGCTGACACGATGCGTCCGATCGTTCTCGCCGTCGCACTCGGCTTTTGTAGCGCCGCCTGGGCGGGCCAACCCGCCGCCGGCGCGCCGGCCACTGCCACCATCGTTGCCACTGCCGCCACGCCCGCCGCCGACAAGGTTTATCCGCCGCTGCCTACACTCGCCATGCTGCCGCCCGCAACCGGCGACGACGACGAGGTTCCCGCGCCGCATTCGTCTTCGCACAGCAAGAAGAAGACGCGTCAGCGCGATTGCCACTGCGCCATGCCCACGCCGCGCCTCGTCGTCTCTGACACTTCGCGCGCCTACCTCAAGGACATCGAGCAGCAACTCGATTCCGCTCTCGCGCAGTGACGCCCAACCCGGAGCTTCGACCGATGCAGAAGACCAACGCCCTGCGCCAGTTCGGATCGCGAGTCATGCGCGCGTGGGTCGCGTTCATGAGCCTCGCGGCGCTCGGCGCAACGGCCGCACATGCCGCGCCGCCCGCCGACGAATGCTTCGAAAAGGCCGGCGCCTACCAGGGCGTGAATCCGCTCGTGCTGCGCGCGGTGGCGTGGCGTGAATCGAAAGGCGACGCGGCGGCCGTCAATCACAATGCGAACGGCTCGATCGACGTCGGGCAAGCACAGATCAACTCGATCCACTTTTCGGAGCTTTCGCGCGAGGGCATTCCGCACGGCGCCCTCACTGACCCGTGCGTGAATATCTTCGTGGCCGCCTGGCTGCTCAAGCAAAAGATGGTGCGATACGGCAACACGTGGCGCGCCATTGGCGCGTACCACTCGGAGTCGCCGCACGAGCGCGATGCCTACGCGCGCAGCATTCAGGCCATCCTCGTGAGCTGGGGCCGGCTGCAACCGGGGCGGTAAACGCGGCGCCCGGCGTCGTTGCAGACTCGTTGCAGGCGCAACGGCTCGCTTACCCGCGCAGCTTGTTCAACAGCTTGAGCCCGCGGCGCGCCACGGCCGAATAAAGCTCGGCGCCCTTGAGCGCGGGGTCGATATGGCGCTCGTAAGGCTGCAGCGTGATCGGGAAATACGGCACAAGCTTTTCCACCACGCGCTGTGGCGAGATGTGCGTGTTGCTCTGGACCACGGCGAACATGCCATCGCTTTCCGGCGCGAGATGGCGGGCCTCGCTCCAGCCTTCCATCTTGTCGGCAAACCATACGCTTTCGTCGGCGTGCAGCGCGCGCTGGCCCGGTTTCGGGCCCGTGTGGTACTGCTCCAGCAGCCCTTCGTTTTCCGCGTTGAGCCAGTAAAGCGTGTATTCGGTCCAGTCGAGCGCGTAGTTGGCGAGCAGCACGCGCCGCCAGTCGGTGCCGTGCAGCGCCGCGAGGCGCTGTTGCAGGCTCAGGCATAGCGTGCGCGACAAAATCGCCGGCGTCCACCAGATGCCGTCGCGCGTGAGTTGCGGATCGATATTCAGCAGCTTCGCCGAAGCCTCCCAGTAATACGGCTCCACCGTGCGCGGCTGCACATGCGTAAGCGCACGGCCGTCGAGAATCAGCGTATCCGCGCTGAAGCGATGCGTGGCGAAACAGTCGGGGTCGAGCACGAGGAAATACTCGGTTTCGATCCATTCGGGCGCATTCAGCTTGATGATTTGCTGCCGGTGCCAATTGCGGATCTGGTGACGCTGCGAGAACTCCGCAAAAATGCCCATGTACAGCGATTCGTCGACCACTTCGATGGGGAAATCGGACCACGCCTTCGCGTAGCCTTTGACTTCTTCGAGTTCGTCGTGCGGCACGACGATCACGAAACGGTGAAACGTTTTGGGCGTCGTGAAGTGACGCAGCGACGAGAAGAGGATGTCGCAACGGCCAATGTTGTCGGCGTAGTGCCGTCCCCGCGTTTTGACCGGCAGGATGGCGCTGATCTGGTGCATGGCAGTCAGGTCCCGAATGTTAGAAGAATCGATAAATGAAGTTCGGGATGTAGCCGCGCCGATGCGTCAGCGCGATGCCGATCAGCCTGCCGCCCGCGTCGAGCAACTGCGTTTTCAGGCCGAGGACCACGGGCTTGCGCGAAACCTCTGCGCGTACCGCCATGACCGTTGCGTCCGCCAGCGCCGCGTTTTCAATGCCGGCGAACGACTGGCTAGCGGGCGGCGCATGCACGACGATGTAGTCGTGCGTCTCGCGCAGCGCGTCGAACAGGGTCGTGGTCTGCTGCCACGAAGTCGGGAACGTGCCGCTTTCCGGCCGCGCGACGACGATGTTGTGCCGCTCGACGCTCTCGAACACGAGGCCGCTCGACGCCGCGATCTCCGCGGGCGCCGCGCTCGCCGCACGGCTCTGCCCGCTATGCCCCGACCAGGTCAGCAGGCCCTGCGCGTTCGGCGGGCCATAAAGCGGCGCGTCGGCGCTGGAGGCCATGTCGAGAATGAGGACCGGCTTGGTCGTGCGGTGCTCCAGTTCGACGGCGAGGCCGCGAATCACCGACAGCAGCCCGTCGTTCTTGCCGAACGAAAGCGCCATGACGACCTTGGCGGGCGAGTCCGTGCTCGCGTTGATGGCCGCGATCATGCGGCCATACGCCATCTGCGCGGGCCGGTTGGCCGCTTTGGCTGCGTCGGCTGACGCCCGCACGCCGCCGGGGCGGCGTGCGCCGCCGCCGAGCATCACCGGCGCGTTCAGCACCGGCAGCAGCAGAGAGCGCTCCGCCTGCTCCGGACTCAGGAAGGTCTCGCGCAGGCTCGCCATGATGAGCACGACGAGCGCCGAAATCAAGAGACCCGCCGCCACGCTCGCCGAAATGATAAGACTGGCCGAAACGCTGCGCTGCGAAGGCGGAAACGGCGCCTGGATCACGCGCACGTTCGTGCTGTTCACCTGGCTCACCTGCCCCTGCTGGATCTTCGCCAGCTCCACCTGGCGCGAACGGTCCTTGAAGCTGTCGGCCAGAATGTCACGCGTTGCCTGCAGCTGGCGCATCTGGCTGGAGATATCGCTCAAGCTGCGCAACTTCGCGCGCGTGTCCTTGATCTGATCTTCGAGCGTCTGCTGGCGTGCGGTTTCGCCCGCGATGCCGGCATTGAGCGCGGCCAGCCGCCCTTGCACCACGTCGTAGTAATCGTTGTGGCCGTAGCGCGTGGCGGTGGCCATTTGCGCCTTGCGCCGCGCGATGCTCGCGTGCATGTCGGCAATCTGCTGATCGAGCTGCTGCACGAACGGCGAGCTATCCATGTAGCGCGAGGCGAAGTCGGCGCGGCGCGCTTCGAGTTGCATCAGCGAGAGCTGCATCGTGTCGAGCGCGTGAGCGGCTTCGGAATCGTCGGTGAAGATCGGAATCGTCGCCTTCACCCCCTTCGAGGACGCCTGCTCCGACTTCAGTTCGCCGCGATGCTGCGCGAGCGACGTGTCGTTTTCGAGCTTTTGTTGAACCAGCTGGCTTTCGAGCAGCACGGCACGCGAGGTCTGGTCGTCGATATTGACGATGCCGTGCGTCTTCTGGAACGCGAGCAGGTCGGCATCGGCTTTTTTCAGTTGCCTTGCGACTTCGTCGCGCTGGCCGGTCAGGAAATCGACGCGGCCCGACGTGAAAATCGTCGCGCGCCGGCGAAAGTACGTGTCGAGCAGACGCGAGAGCGCATCGGCCGCTTCCTTGGGATCGGCGTCGTAATACGTGAGGTTGATGGTGCTCGCGAGATCGTTCTGCTCGATATGCAGCCGATGCTCGAATTCCTGCAAATGGCTGTCGATTTCGTGTTCGCTTGCGTTCGGTCCCAGTTTCGCAATCACGACGTCGCGGTGCAATTCCGGGCTGCTGAGGATTTGCGCTTCGACGCCGTCGAGCTGGCCAATGGCGGGCTGCACCGCGGCGGCACCATTCGGGTTGTTCGACTGGTCGTAATATCCTGCAAGGAGTACGAGCAGCGTCGACTGTGCCCGGTAAGGCATGGGCACCAGCAGCGCGACCGCCACGCCGATCGCCACAACGGCAAGAAATACCGCTGTTGCAATCTTGCGATAATAAAAAAAGGTGTTGAGATAATCCCGGACCGTCAGTTCGACAACAGCCGCCTTCCTTTCAGGCCTTGTTCTAGTAGTAATAACCATACAGGTGCGGTTCCGGACCAACAGTGAAGATTCGACGGCGCATATAATACGTAAGAAAACATCCAGGATGTCGCGTTAAACTGACATCCGCGAAAAAATCATGTGAGTTCCACCCTTCATTAACGGCAATTCCTGCCGTTACTTGACAAGAGATCAGGAACCGCAAGCCACCGCTTCACCCACGCGCCCGATGAACATACTCCGACCAGCCTGTATCCTCGGGCTGCTGACGCTTACCGCCTGCACCCAGACCTGGGTGGAACCGCAATTCCAGCAGCGCGCGCAGTTCGCCGCGTGGTTGCAAGCCACGCCCGGCGTCTATCGCATCGAACCCGGCGACGACCTTTCGGTCGTCATGCCCTTCAATGCCGAGCTGAACTTTCGCGGTTCGGTCGCGCCGGACGGCGGCCTGACGATGCCGTTCGCGGGCACGATCCCGGCGGCGGGCCTCACGGTCGCCCAGCTCGGCGACGCCATCAACAAGGCGCTCGCCGCCAACGGCATGGCGAAGAACGCGCACGCTTCGGTCTCCATTGTGCAGTCGGCCGCCAAAATCTATGTGGCCGGCCAGGTCGCGCGCCCCGGTGAAATCGCGCTGCACACGGGCATGAGCGTGCTGCAAGCCATCGCCGCCGCGCAGGGCTTGCTCGACACGGCGCGCACCAACGAAGTCGTCCTGATTCGCCGCAGCCCCGATGGCCGCCCGATGCTGCGCACGATCGATATCGACGCGCTCACGCATCGCGGCGACCCAACGCAGGACGTCATCCTGCAGGCCACCGACACGATCTTCGTGCCGAAGTCCTCGATCGCCGAAGTCGACCAGTGGGTCGATCAGTACATCGACAAGGTCATTCCGTTCCAGCGGGGCTTCGACTACACGATCTCGAACAACCCCGCGACTTACTAAGCCTGCTCAGCGAACCCATGCCGCCCGACGGTTTGCAACGTCCGGGCAAACGAATCAACTGCGATGGAAACCGCCACCACGACCACCGGGCTTGCCCCGGTCTTTTCGAGCGAGCCCGCCAGGTGGCGGGTCACGTGGTGGCTGCTCGCGCTCTTGCCGCTCTTTGGGCAGACCTTCCACTACCTGAGCACGCTCGTGCCGCTCTGGGCGCTCTCGAAAGCGCTGCCGGTCATTTCGCTGCCCGGCGTGCTGCGTCTGGGCGGCGAACCGCGTTTTCCCATGACACGGCAAATCCTCATCAGCTTCGCGTGGCTCTTGCTGGTGCCGAGCTTCGCTGCCGTGTTCTACTTCCACGAGGGCTTTTTCACGAGCATCACGGCACAGGTGAAACTGCTGCCCGTCCTGTACTTCTTCTCGTTTCTCGCGCTGCTCCTCACGCTCAAGCCCACGCTCGGCGAGCTGGAGCGCAGTTTCGTGGTGCTGGGCGTCGTCATTCTCGCCGTGCTGATCGTGCTCTGGGCCGTGGTGCCCTCCGACTGGTACCAGGAGTCGTATGTGATCGGCCAGTCGCCCTTTTTCAGCAGCGACAACCGCGGCCATCGCATCCGCATGTCGATGTATTTCCCGCTCATCCTGCTGTTCTTCTGCTACCGGCGCGCCTTTTTCGAAAAGCATGCGGGCTATCTGTTCGGCGTGGTCGTTGCGTTCGCGGTCACGCTGCTGATCGTCAAGACGCGCGCCATGGTCATCGGCATCATGGGCGTGCTCGTCATCAACACCTTTGCCTGGTCGCGCATGCGCACGCGCGTTCTGCTGCTGCTCGCCGCGCCCGTCGCGCTCGCCGCCACATTCTCAGCGGGCTACCTCGCCACGACCTTCAGCACCGACGCGAGCACGGGCTTCGACACGCGCCGCATCACCATCCTGCTCGCCACGAAGTTCCTCGGCAGCGAACCGATGCGCTGGCTCTTCGGTGTAGGCACGATCAGCTCGACCAGCAAGGACAACCTGATCGACTACTTTCACCACTTTTTCTTCCTCGCCGACATTACGTGGCTCGGCATCGTGTTCGAGTACGGCCTGATCGGTGCGCTCATCATCCTGTTCTTCCAGCTGCGCGGTATCGTGTTCTACCGGCGCCTGCGCAAGAAGGTCGATGACGATTTTCTCGGCGCACTGTTCGACTATCTCGTCTACGTCCTGCTCATTTCATTCTTTTACCCGCCTACCCTCACGCCAGGCGAGACCGCGGTCATTCTCGCAATCTTCGCGTACGTCTGGCGCGTGGGCGAGCTGGACAGCAAACACGACGACCATGCCGATCTGCAGGTTCACCATGCCTCGCTTTAAGCGCATCAAGCGCCCCAACCTGCATACGCTGCTGGTCGGCGCGCTGCTCATGTCGGGCGCGGCAGCCTGCACCGATGCGACCTCGGGCACGCCCTTGCCGGTGGCCATCCCGGTAGATGCCGGCGCCGGCCGGCACCCCATCAGCCCGCTGATTTACGGCATCAACTTCGGCACGACGGCCGTCCTGCAAGACCTGCGCGCGCCGGTCAACCGCTCCGGCGGCAACAGCGCCTCGGCCTATAACTGGCGCATCGACGCACGCAACGCGGGCAAGGACTGGTATTTCGAGAGTCTCGCCGTCAATCCCGCCGATATCAATGATCAGTTCGGCGAGCGCTTCGTTGCGCTCACCCAGGCGGCGGGCGCCACGCCCATCGTGACCATTCCGATGCTCGGCCGGGTGGCGAAACTCGGGCCGGCGCGCGAGACGCTCGCGAGCTTCTCGATCGCCAAATACGGTCCGCAACCGAATCACGACGTGAATGGCCACGCCGACGCCGGCAACGGCCTGGCGCCCGGCGACAAGCCGATCGCCGGCAACGACGCGAACGACGCCTCGACGCCCGACGACCCGCAAAACGAGCAGGCGCGCGTCGCGGATCTGGTCAAGCAATTTGGTGGCGCAAGTGGCGGCGGCGTGCGTTACTACGCGCTCGACAACGAGCCGAGCCTTTGGCAGCTGATTCACCGCGACGTGCATCCCACGGGCGCGCATGCGAGCGAAATCGCCAGCAAGGTGATCGCCTATTCGCGCGCCGTGAAGGCGGCGGACCCGCACGCGCAGATCGTCGCGCCGGAAGAATGGGGCTGGCAGGGCTATTTCTACAGCGGCTTCGACCAGCAGTACGCAGCGGACCACGGCCTCGATCACGCGCCCGACCGCACAGGCGAAACCCAGGGCATGCCGTACGTGCCGTGGCTCCTCACGCAATGGAAAGCAGCCGGCCATCCGGTCGATGTGTTCAGCCTGCACTTCTACCCGCAGGGCGGCGAATATGCCGAAGCGGGCGTGACGAACTCGCAGGCCGTCGCGCTCATGCGCAACCGCTCCACGCGCGACCTGTGGGACCCGAACTACAAGGACCCCACGTGGATCAACAGCGTCGTGGCGCTGATTCCGCTGATGCGCCGCTGGGTCGATTCGTACTACTACCCGGGCACGCCCATCGGCATCACGGAATACAACTGGGGCGGCGACACGCTGATGAACGGCGCGACGGCCCAGGCCGACGTGCTCGGCATTTTCGGCCGCGAGGGGCTGGACATCGCCACGCGCTGGGGCACGCTCGATCCTTCGATGCCGGTGTACAAGGCATTCAAGCTCTACCGCAACTACGACGGCAACGGCGCGGCGTTCGGTGCGACCAGCATTGCCGCGAGCGTGCCCGACCCGGACACCGTTTCCGCGTTCGCCGCCTTGCGCGAACGCGACCACGCGCTGACGCTCGTGGTCATCAACAAGCAGCTGGACCGCCCCGCCGACGCCGCCATCACGCTCGATCATTTCGCGGCCAGCGGCGTGGCCGAAACCTGGCGGCTCGCCAACAACCAGCTGTTTCGCATGCCCGACGCGCGCTACCACGACAGCGCGCTGCGCGCGAGCCTGCCCGCGCAGAGCGTGACGCTGTTCGTACTGCGCGGCGCCCAGGCGCAGCATGACTGAAGCCACTGAAACCCAGCACCCGGCGCAAATGCGCGCGCGCCAGAACGGCGGCTCGATGATCCGGGGCTCGCTCGTGAGCCTCGGCGTGCGCCTGCTCGACCTGCCGAGCCGCTACGGTTTCCATCTGCTGATCGCCGCCATGCTGGGCGTGGTGCAGACGGGCGACTTTTATATCGTGTTCAGCACAATGGTGGCGCTCGCGGGCTTCGGTCGTCTCGGCATCGACCAGGCGCTGACGCGGCAGATCGCGATGGACCTCGCGGCGGGCGAGGCGCGCGCCGTGCGGCCGGCCATCCGCCGCGCGCTGTGGCTGGTGCTGCTCGCCTCCACGGCCATGTCGATCGCGCTTGGCGCGGGCGCGTTCGCCTTCGCGCACGACGTGCTGAAGAAGCCCGAACTCGCCTGGCCGCTCGCGCTCGGCGCGCTCTCGTTCCTCCCGCAAAATCTCGGCGCGGCAATGGCGGGGGCGCTTGCCGGACTCCAGCGCGTGGGCTACAGCCAGATGATCTATTCCTGGCTCTGGCCCGCGATCTTCTGCGCCGTCGCCCTCCCGCTCGGATTGACGCGCGGCATGAGCGTCGCCAGCACGCTCATGCTGATCGCCGCCAGCTTCACGCTCACCGCGCTGACCGGCGCGTTCCTGCTCAAGCGTTTTCTTGCCGGCGTGCCCGCCGGCGCACAAGCGCCAGCCGAACCGCCGCGCTTGCTCAAGGCGGCTTTGCCGCTCTTCACGCTGGAATTCACGAAGCTCCTGATCACCTCGGCGCCCGCCATCGTGCTCGGCATCGTCGCCTCGTCACGCGAGACCGGGCTTTTCGCGCTGGCGTGGCGGCTCGCGCTCGTCATCAATCTGCTGATCAGCGGCGTGACCGGCATGGCCGCGCCGAAGTTCGCAGGCCTTTTCGCGCGCAACGACCGGCACGGGCTCGACAAAAGCGCGGCCCAGGCGGCGGGCCTCGTGCTGTGCCTCGCGTTGCCCGCCGCGCTGTGCATGCTGCTCTTTCCCGAACACCTGCTACGCTTGTTCGGGCCGGGCTTCGGCGGCGGCGCGGCCGCGCTGCGCGTGCTCGCGCTCGGCCAGATCGCCGCGGCATGCTTTACGGCCATGCCCGAACTGCTGGGCATGACGGCGCACACTGCCGTGCTGTACCGAATCAACCTCTACTCGGTCGCCATGCTGCTCGTGGGCCTCGCCGTGCTCGCGCCGCCTGGCGGCAGCGTCGGGGCGGCGGCGGCGGCATCGCTGGCCATTGCCGTGAACGGCGCGCTCGCGGCGTGGGCGGCGCACCGGCTGCTGGGCGTGTTGCCACTTGCGCTGCTTGGGCGATGGGTGCTCGGGCGCGTGCCGGGACGCACTGCGGCGAACGACGCGAAACAGGACGCCTAGATCGTCGGGATTGCAACGGCGCCGACTTCAACTCTGACCAACAATAACGGCACGTCGGGACCGATCCAGGACGACAGCGAGACGCAAAAAAAAGCGCCTCGACCCGCGACATGCTGCGTACCCCTGAGGCGCGCAGCATTGCTGATATCATGAAAAGCACCCCCGACCCCTCTGCGCTCCCCGTGGAGACAGGGCCGTAAGCAATCGCGGACACTGGAGGCGCAAGCACCCGATGTCGTCAGCCGAGGACCGTTTCCCGGACACGCAACCACTGCCAGGCGAGGCGAAGGCGGCCCCCGGATGCGTGCGCGCCCGCCCGCGCGCGCGGGCAGCATTGCATCACAATTGGGATAGCTAATCGTTTTACCCAGCTTGCCCATTCCGGTTCACCCATCGCGAGGAGAACAGCCGTCATGAAACGACGCTGCCTGCTAAAGGGGGTTGTCGCTTTGCCGTACCTCACCGCTACCTCGAGTTTCGCCGGCGCGCTGCCCGCTGCGGCTCCTGCGGGCCGCATCCGGCCCAGCGATCCCGCGTGGCCGAAAGCGCCGGAATGGGAAGCGTTGAGCCAGGCGGTCGGCGGAAATTTGCTGCAACCCACCACGATCTGGCAAACCTGCGCACAAGCGCCCCACGCGCCAGCGTGCCTGGCAAGAATCAAGGAAGCGCGCAATCCGTTCGCGCTCGGCGACGATCCTGGTGCCACCCAGATCTCCGGCTGGCTCGATGCATGGACGGCGCACGCAAGCGCCTACGCAGTGGCGGCCCGCTCGACCGCGGACGTCGTCGCGGGCGTCAATTTCGTGCGCCAACACAATTTGCGCCTCGTGGTGAAAGGCGGCGGCCACAGTTACCTTGGCGGCTCGAACGCGCCGGATTCCCTGCTGATCTGGACGCGTGGGATGAACCGCATCGAACTACATGACGCGTTCGTGCCGGCCGGCTGCTCGACGCCGCCACAGCCGGCCGTGACGGTGGAGGCAGGCTGCATGTGGATCGACGTCTATACCGCCGTCACGACGCAGGCCGGACGCTACGTCCAGGGCGGCGGCTGTACGACCGTGGGCGTTGCCGGCCTCGTTCTGGGCGGCGGCTTCGGCTCCTACTCGAAACGCTACGGACTCGCGGCCGCGAGTCTGCTCCAGGCGGAGATCGTCACCGCCGACGGCATTGTCCGCACGGTCAACGCATGCCGGGAGCCCGATCTTTTCTGGGCGCTCAAAGGGGGCGGCGGCGGCAGTTTCGGTGTGGTGACGAGGCTCACGCTACAGACCCATGACCTGCCCGCAAGCTTCGGCTGGGCCAGGTTCAAGGTCAAGACTTCATCGCCGGAGGCTTATCGGCGGCTCGCTGCGCGACTGGTCGATCACTATGCAGAACATCTGTTCAACCCTGCATGGGGCGAGCGCTTCATCTTTCACAGCGACGAGATCGAGGTGGCGATGGTGTGCCATGGCCTCGACGACCATCAGGTCAAATCGGTCTGGGCGTCCTTCATCAATTGGGTGCGGGCCTCGCCGGGCGATTTCACCCTCACCGAGGGACCTCGCGTCGGCGCCGGCCCTGCGCGTCGCTGGTGGGACGTCGAAGCCAACCCGGGACTCGTGGCCGACCCACGCACGGGCGCCGCGCACAACCATGGCTGGTGGCGAGGCGATGGCGAGCAGGCCTCCGCCTTCCTGCACGCCTACGAGTCGCAATGGCTGCCCTCGGCCCTTCTCGAACCGGCGCAACGCGGCCGGCTCGTTGACGCCTTCGTGGCGGCGGCCCAGTTTCAGGCCGTCGAACTGCATTTCAACAAGGGACTCGCGGGCGCACCGCCGGAGGTGAACGAGCAGGCGCGCCAGTGTGCCACCAACCCCAAAGTTGTCGACGCCTTCGGCCTGGTGATCGTCGCCACAGGCGGCCCGCCGCCCTTTCCGGGCCTGCCCATCGCCCCGCCTGACATGGCACAGGCACATCGCAACGCCGCGAACATAACCAAGGCCGCGACCATTCTCAAGGCGCTATCGCCAGCAAGCGGCTCCTATATTTCGGAGACCGATTTTTTTCGCAACGATTGGCGCGAAGCGTTTTGGGGCGTCAACTACGCGCGGCTAAAAACGATCAAGGATCGCTACGATCCGGAAGGGTTCTTTTACGTCCATCACGGCGTGGGCAGCGAGGACTGGAGTCCCGACGGCTTTAGGCCCGTGCCGTCGTGAACGTTGCGGTGGTGGGCGCACGCTTATTGTTTAGCTAGCCTAATTAAATACCCGAATTTTCCGCATCTCGTCGAGCGACAGAACACACAAACAAGACCCTCGATCGCGGAGACCGTCCCTTATTTCCCCGCATCCCCACATCGCGCACTGGCCTCGTCAGGACTCCCGCCCTCTTGCACAACCAAAGTCCTGCACCAATCGAAAGATCCGTGAAGGTAAATCGTAGGCGCGGTCACGTGACCTGCATAGAACCGACTTACTGCCGCCTCCTGAACGTCATGTGGAAGGTCTAGCTTTCCAGCCTGTAACACGCCGTAATGATTTGAAGTGACGCAATCGCTGCCCCACCGTCATGCAAAGAAGTGCAATGCTTCAATGGAGAGACACATGCGCCAGACATCGAGATCCAGACACCAATGGCCCGCCGTTCCCGCCTTGCTTGCGGCAGTTTCGCTAGCGGCTGCGGCACTCTACTGCTCTGCTGCCGATAGCCAGTCCACAGCGGATCCATCTTCGGTCACGGCAACGCCGATCAAGCATGTCATCATCATTGTGGGCGAAAATCGAACGTTCGATCACGTGTTCGGCGCCTATCAGCCGCGCGCGGGCCAGACCGTATGGAACCTGCTGTCGAGAGGCATCATCAGGGCAGACGGGGGACCCGGACCCAACTTCAAGCTCGCCGAGCAATACATGGCCAAGGCCACGAATCCCTCGCGGTTCGACGCCAGCCCGACGTCGAAACAACCTTACCCGACGCTGCCGGCGCCGAACACGGGCTCGGCGCCGACCGCTGCGAGCGATGCGAATCCGCCGCCATTCGCCACACTGGCGGCTGCGCAGGCAGCCGAAGGCTATGCCCTCGAATCGAGTGATGTCGTTCATTTGACGACGGGCGCAACGGGCCTCCCCAACGACGTGCCTGACGCGCGCTTTGGATCGAACCTGTACAACCTGCAGAGCGGTCCCTATCAGATCTCGCGTGTGGGTCCGAACTACGACCAGTACATGAACAGTCCGGTCCATCGGTTCTACCAGAACTGGCAGCAGTCGGACTGCAATATCGCGCACGCGACGCTCGACAATCCGAGCGGTTGCAAAATGGATCTATTCGCGTGGGTCGAAGTGTCGATAGGTGCCGGATCGAATGGCAAAGCGCAAGCGGCGAACTTCACCGACCAGTCGACCAACGAGGGCGCGACCGCGCTCGGGTTCTATAACGTGAAGAGCGGCGATATGCCCTATTTCACGGATCTCGCACTTCACTACACGATCAGCGACAACTATCACCAGCCGGTGATGGGCGGCACGGGCGCGAACAGCATCATGATCGGAACGGCCGACGCGCTCTATTACACGGACGGCAAAGGCAATCCGGCAAAGCCTCCCCAGAACGAGATCGAAAACCCGCGGCCGCAGCCAGGCACCAACAACTGGTATGCGCAGGACGGCTACTCGGGCGGGACCTATAGCAATTGCTCGGATCCGAAGCAGCCGGGCGTAGGCGCGATACGAAATTATCTCGACAGCCTGCCTTATCACCCCAATGCCAACTGCGCGCCCAGCACGTACTATCTGCTCAATAATTACAACCCCGGCTACAACGGTGACGGCACCGTCAACACGAGTACGTTCACCATCCCACCTTCGCCGGTGCGCACGATCGCCGATACGCTCCTCGAGAACAATATTTCGTGGAAATACTACGGCGAAGGCTGGAAGACATTCGTGACCAATCCTTCAACAAGTGTCTACTGCAATATCTGCAATCCGTTTCTTTATGAAACGGCGATCATGACTAATCCGGCGCTGGTGGCCGCGCATCTTCAGGACACACCGAACCTGTATTCCGACATCGCAAATGGCACACTACCCGCGGTATCGTTTGTGAAACCCGGCGGACTGCTCGATGGGCATCCGTCTTCTTCGAAGTTCGGTCTCTACGAAGGGTTCGTGCACAAGATCATCGATTCTGTTCAGGCGAACCCCGCGTTGTGGGCATCCACTGCGATCTTTATCACGACCGACGAGGGCGGCGGCTACTACGACTCCGGCTACATTCAACCCGTGGACTTCTTCGGGGACGGGCCGCGCATTCCCCTTATCGTCGTATCGCCATACTCGCGCGGCGGCCATGTCGTTCACGACTATTCGGATCACGTGTCACTCGTGAAATTCATCGAACACAACTGGTCGCTGGGACCGATCACGGCGCGCAGTCGCGACAATCTTCCCAATCCCGTCCAGCTTCCCGCGAGCCCATACGTGCCGACGAACGCGCCGGCGATCGGCGACCTGTTCAGTGCCTTCCAGTTCCAGCCCGCCAGGCAGTCCGGAGCGGACAGCGGAAACGAGGGCGCGGCGGGAATGCTGCCGTTCTGATCGCAGCAAAGACGCACACCGGACACGCCGACGGCCCTCAGCAAAAAGGGACCGTCGGCGCACTCACTGCTACTGCTCCGAACGATCGCCCGAGTCGTCGTCCCCCGTGGTCTGGAGGCCCGGAAGGACCTGGGTGCCTTCACGCTGAACGGCTACCAGCTTGTGCGGGTCGAGACCGAGCATCTTCAGGATGGTCGGCGCCACCTGCATGTTGGTCACCGGCGTATTGACGACATTCTTCTGCAGCTTCGGATTGGAGACCACCAGCAGCGTGTTCGTATCGTCCGTGTAGAGTCCGCCGTGTTCGGCCAGCTTCGCCGCGCTCTTGCTGTAGATCGTCCCGGGTATCGGCTGAATGATGAGATCGGGGACACGGCCCTGGGCAGGATCGCCCCAGATCGCCTTCAGCGCTGCGTCGTGGTAGAGCGTCTGGATGTGAGTGGAATTGCCGCTCGCCTCGTCAGCGCCAAGGATCGAGACCGCCTTGGCCGTATCGCCGTGGTTCTTGAGCCAGATGAGCGACACGTCGTCGGCCGTTTCCTGGGCAACCGGCACGCCGCCATTGCCGAGCACGGTGGCGACATCGCTCACATCGGCGGTGGCATACGCGTTCTTCGAACCGCTCAGCATGTGAAGCTTCTTGAAGTCGATCGGCGACTGGCCGTGTTTGCCGCCGACGATGAACAGCGTCGAATGCAGGAGATGGCCCGCTTTGAGCGCATCGTACATCTGGCCCAGCGAGGCATCGACGAAGTCGAGCGACTGCTCGAGCGGCAGTGTCGGCGTCCCGGCTGCATCGAGATAGCCGCCACGCGTCGTGGTCGTGCCTTCCATCGCGGACGTGACCTTCTGTCCGACGCTCACCGCCTGAAAGTTCATGCCGAAGATCGCGGGTACGCCCACCTGCTTCGTCCCGGTCTGATCGAGCCCATGAATCCAGTTCAATACGACCTTGACCTTGAAGCCGTCATAAGCCCGGGTATAGATCGGGTCGGCGGTCCAGTCGTCGGTCGCGGGCGCACCCGGAAAGCCATTGGCTTGCAGGGAGGTCGAGTTGATCTCGGGCGCGTAGAGTTCGTCGAGACCCAGCCCCGAAGGCCCGTTCACGATCTCGTACGCCGGGTGCTTGTCCGACCAGGCGGTGCGCATGCCGGCCTGATGAATGATCTCGAAGATCGTGTTCGTGCCGTTCTTGAGATACAGATGCGGCCAGACCTGCACGCAGGCGCCGCCGGCCGTCTTGCGCAGCGGGAGCTTCGCGGGATTGATGTGCGGATTGCGCGGGTCGAACGCGGCTCCCGCGGGCGGCGATCCGCCGTCGAGCTGGGTGAGATCCCAGTCGAGCGCTTCGAAGTTGGTCACCTCCGTGCCGGGCGTGCGCGTGCAATTGCTGCCTGGCGGGTACAGGGTCGCGTCGTAGGTGTCGTCATAGAAGACGCCGTGGCTCAGCGGGCTGCCGCCGGTTGCGAATGCGAGGAGGCCGGGATACGAGTCGGAAGGCCTGGATGTCGATGCGTGGGTGTACTCGACACCGTGTTTGACGAGCTTCGCGAAGGTGGATTGCGGGTGTGTCTTGATGTAGTTTTCCAGGTCGGCCTCGTGCATCCCGTCCACACTGATCAGCAAAACGTGCGTGTATCGCTGGTTGTGATCGCCATCCTGATCCTGCGCTGTCGCGGTCATGCTCGCAAACGCCAGCACGCTCGCACTGACGATTGCCCTGACTCCAAACCATTTTCCGAACGCGTTCATTCTTCACCTCTTGATATGAATTATGAATTGGGCGCGAAAGCGCCCTAGAGGAGATAAGTCGCGGAATGAGAAAATGCCGTGAAAGATTACTTTCGGTTGTCTTCCACAGGAGCGCGGGAGGCTTGAGGGACGTGCGTTTGACTCAATGTAACAGGTTGTATCAGGGCAGCGCGGCTATTCCATGACGTTGTGAATGCAGCGATCTCTTTCGGCCGATTAATCCATTCACGATGTCAATCTGGAATCCTGATGATAACGTTTATCGTTTATTGCGCTAATCGTCTAACCAGCCGAACTCGCCCCGTTCAGATCGATGTCATTGCCCTTTTCGCGCTCGAGCATATCGAGCGCGAGCACGCGCCCGACATCGCGCACGAACGCTTCCATGATCGCGAGAGACTCCGGGCTGCCCGGCACACAGTCTTCGGGATTCCGCTTTCCCTGTGCCCGTCTGATCGCGCGGATGCTGGCTTCCAGCGCCCGTGCTTCTGCCCAGATCGGATCGTCTTGCGGTGGTTTGGGTTGTTCGTGCGCCATGCTGGGATTTTCGGCGGCCGGCACACAAACTTTAGCGTCTGGGCGTGACTTGTTGAACGGCTAGGGCGCGGCCTTCGCGATGAGGTCCTGCAGACGGGCCATCGAGCGCTGATCCAGCGGGTGCATCTCGCAACCCACGCGGCTCCATCCTCTTTCCTGATCCTCGGAGATCCAGCGAACATCGAGCGCGACGGCCAGGACGATGTCGTCTTCGTCGTCGATCGGCGCCGACTGCAGCCACCCCGAGACCGTCTCTCCCCGGAAGAGCAGTCCGTTGCGCGCGTGCAGGAGCGCCCCGCGCGAGCTAAGGTCAGCGACCTGTGCGAGCGCCCTACCGTCCTTGTTCAGAAGCACAGGGGCGAACAACAGCGGCGTACGGACCTCCCGACGCATATCCAGACCACTTCGCATACGCATTACACCTGTTTCAACGTTTCATTTTTATTGAGCGTCGGGATTTTAACGTGACTGCGCACAATTGAGCGCCTGAACAGTCTGGCCGCTCTTCGCGCGCCCCCAATTCGCCCTGGCGAAATAGCGATTGCCTGCCCTCAAGTTGCGCGGATCTTTGTCGATATGTCAATTGCATTGATTGTGGGCGCAGGGTGACGAGTATGCAGCGTGGGGACAGCAAGATGGGGAATGGCGCACGGAATCCGGCCGCGAGGCCGGCGCCCATCGGGCTATGGCGCGTGCTGCACGCATGGAGCATGCGAAAACACGGCTGGTCGCGCCGCTGGCACTGATTGCGATCCTGTCGGCCATCGCCCTGAATACCGTCATCGCCCTGCGGCAATCTCATGAGCAGCGGTATGCGCTCGCGCAGCAGCGTGCGGACCTGCGAAGGCCGCGAGCGCTGCATCACCCTGCTCGACGAGTTGAAGGACATGATTCGCCATCTGGGCGCCCTGAGCAACCGGCTCGCGACGTACTCCATGCTCAAGCCGGGCAGCGTGACGATGGATACGCCGTCGCTGGGCGAACTCGACGCGCGCTTTTTCCAGACGATGCAGAAGATCGGCGAGATCCGCATGGACGAAGACGCGCACCTCGACCGGTCGGTCACCCGGGCGTCGCGTGCGTCGGGCACGATGATCGGCGCCGAGGCGCTTGTGCGATGGACCGATGCAGAACTCGGCAGCGTGTCGCCGGCGGCGTTCATCCCGGTCGCCGGGCTGATTCGCGGCATCTCTCGCCGCGCGCACGTTGGCCGGTCTGCGGGAGATGGGCGTGCGCGTCGCCATCGACGATTTCGGCACGGGTTATTCGAGCCTCGGGTATCTCAAGCGCTTTCGAGTCGATCGCCTCAAGATCGACCGCGAATTCGTGCGCGAGATTGGCCAGGACACGGAAACGGAAGCGATCACGCTCGCCGTCATCGCCGTGGCGAAGGCACTTGTACAGCCGCGCCGGCACGTCCGGTGCCGCTGCCCGCGTGAACCCGCGCTACGGCGCGCTCGCGCGGCGCGACTGCTCGCGGCGAACACAGAGCACGGGCATCGAGCAGGTGAACGCGGTCGTCACGGTGATGGATCGCGTCACCCTGGCAGCAGTAGGACCAAAGTCCGATTGACGATTGATCCACGACATGGGATTCGTCTAGTTTCCGCTTCAGCGTGTTGAATGCAGTAGCCCACAGGAAGGCAGCGGTGAGACATTCGACGTAGGCGTGCGTCGGTAGTGTTCCCGTTCCTGGAGGCCACAGCATCATGCGCGATCAGTCCGCGTCGCACCGCAAATCCGGCTTTCGTCTCCCCGTTCTCGAGTGGGTACGCGGCTACCAGACATCGTGGATCAAGCCCGACATCATCGCGGGCGTCACGGCGGCGGCTGTCGTGTTGCCCAAAGCGATGGCTTACGCGACCGTTGCCGGACTGCCCGTCGAGGCCGGACTCTACACGGCGTTTGTGCCGATGGTGATCTACGCGCTCTTCGGCACGTCGAGGCCGTTGAGCGTCAGCACCAGCGCGACGCTGGCCATCCTGAGCGCGGCCGCGCTCGCTGAGGTTGCACCGGGCGGCAATGCCGCCCAGCTGGCCGTCGCGACCGCCACGCTTACGCTGCTCGTCGGCCTCTTCCTCGTTCTCGCTGCCTTGCTCAGGCTGGGGTTTGTCGCGAACTTCATTTCCGAGCCCGTGCTGACGGGTTTCAAGGCCGGCATCGCCGTCGTCATCGTGCTCGATCAATTGCCAAAACTGATTGGCATTCATGTCGTGAAAGGAACGTTCTTTCATAACGTGTATGCGCTCGCTGCCGGGCTTCCCCATGCGTCTATGGCGACGGTTGCAATGGGCGCACTGACGATCGCTGTGCTGGTCGCGCTCGAACACTGGTATCCGAAGTCCCCGGCCCCGCTCATTGCGGTGGCGCTCGGGATAGCGTGTGTCGCCTTCGCAGGCGTGCAGCGGTACGGCGTGGAGATCGTCGGCCAGATCCCGACCGGACTGCCTTCGTTCGTGATGCCGGATCTGTCGCTGATCGACGCGCTCTGGCCAGCGGCGGTGGGCATCGCCTTGATGAGTTTTACCGAAACGATTGCTTCAGGGCGCGCATTCGCGCTCAGCGGGGAACCCGTTCCGCTGCCGAACCGCGAACTGCTGGCGACGGGTCTGGGCAACGCGGTGGGCGCGCTGTTCGGCTCGATGCCCGCGGGCGGCGGGACGACCCAGACGGCCGTCAACCGGCTGGCCGGTGCGCATTCCCAACTGGCCGAACTCGCCACCGCGGCCGTGACGCTCGGCACCATGGTGCTGCTCGCGCCCGTCATCGGTCTCATGCCGCATGCCACGCTCGCTGCCGTGGTGATCGTCTATTCGATCGGCCTGCTCAACCCGGCGGACTTTCGCGCGATCCTCGCTATCCGTCGTACCGAGTTTGTCTGGGCGGTCGTGGCGCTGGTGGGCGTCGTGCTGCTCGGAACGCTAAAGGGCATTTTGATCGCCATCGTCGTTTCGCTCGTGGCGCTCGCCCATCAGGTCTCCGATCCGCCTGTGTACGTGCTGCGGCGCAAACGCGGCACGAACGTATTCCGGCCGATTTCGGACGAGCATCCCGACGACGAGGACTTTCCCGGACTGCTGCTCCTGCGTCCCGAGGGGCGAATTTTCTTTCTCAACGCTTCCAACATCGTGCACAAGATCATGCCGCTCCTCGCCCAGACGCGCCCCAGGGTTATGGCGCTCGATATGCGGGCGGTATTCGATGTGGAGTACACAGCATTGAAGATGCTGACCGAGGCGGAGAGGAAATGTCGTGAGAGTGGGATCGAAGTCTGGGTCGTGGGCCTCAATCCCGAGGTGTTTGCCGTTGTCGAGAAAGCGCCGCTCGGCAGCGTGCTCGGACATGAGCGCATGTTTCTCAATCTCGAACAGGCGCTAGCCGCATGGTGGCAGGCGCAGCATGCCGTGTCGCGCGATCGTGTATCTTCTTCCAACATCGATCCCGGACAGAGAACGCCATGAGCGCTCATCTCCTCGTGCAAGAGGCCATATGAATACCACTACCCCGACACAGCAGAGCGCGGCCGAAAAGCGCGAGCCCATACTCAATACGGTCGAGCGCGTGACCGAACTGTGCTTTGGCCTGTTCATGGCGTTGACGTTCGTCGGCGCGGTCAAGGCCGTCACAGCGGGCGAGGACGCCGGCCGCAAACTGTTCCTGGCCGCGCTCGGATGCAATCTCGCCTGGGGCCTCGCCGACGCCGTGATGTATCTTGTCCGCACACTCGCGGATCGCGGACAGCGCCTGACACTCGCCTTGACCGTGAAGCGCGAACCGGAACGCGCCGCTGCGGTGCGGGCGTTGCGCGCCGCGTTGCCGAAGGCGCTGGAGCCGCTCGTCGACGATGAAGAACTCGAGTTGATTCGCGCGCGCCTCGCTGCGGCGCCTACGCTGCCACCTCGCGCGCATTTTAAGCGCGATGACTTTCTTGGGGCACTGGGCGTTTTTCTGCTCGTCGTCATATCGACGTTCCCCGTCGCGCTGCCCTTTATCCTCGTGAGGGATCACACAGTCGCGCTCGTCCTCTCACGCGTACTCACGCTCGCGATGCTCTTCACTGCCGGTTTTGCGCTAGGACGCTACACCGGCGCGGGCGCGATGAAAGCGGGCTTCGCCATGACGCTGCTTGGGATCGTGCTGACGGTGGCGATCATCGCGCTGGGCGGCTAGCCGTCAGTTCGATGGGCGCGGCCGTTGATGCTGGCGCTCCGGGCCTGGCAGGCGGGCGTGCCGTAGACATCGCCCGGATGGCAATTCAGGTTTTCGCCTGGTCCACCGGTGGATAGACGATCGACCCATCAGGTCGAACGACCGCACCCGCCGTCAGCCGCGCGGGTTCGTGTCGTTGCGCACTCATGATGTGTATGACTGTTTCGCCTCGCGCGATCAGATAGTCGGCGATGATGCGTCGGTGACACCGCCACCACACGGCTTCCGAGCACATCACGGCACAACGCCTGTCGTGCCCCTGTTCGACCAGATGATCGATGCCCGCGTGAAACGCTTCGGAAAGCGCATAGTCGGCGTAATGATGAAAGCTGCTGTTGATCCAGAAGCCATTGACGTCTCCGGATACGGTTCGCGATTTTCCGCGCAGCCCACCGAGTACGGTTTCGTGTTCATACGAGATATCGCATGCCGCAAGCGCAGCAGGCAGGGTTTCCTCGTTGAATTGCGGGTTGGTTCTCGACCTGGGCATTTTTCTCACGTCGACGAGCATGCCGATGTCCGCACCCCTCAATAGCCCGATAAATTCATCGAGGGTGCGGTCGGAATGGCCGATCGTGAAGAACGGGAGGGTCACACTTCCCACCTGCGCGTGAACAATAGCTGGATGACTCGCCGAGCGCTTATTATGCGCCTCCAGCAAGGAGGCGCGCGCTCGTGATTTCGAGCCCGTCGTGCCTCATCATGCGAAGGCGCTAGGCGTGCGAACCTTGGGCGGCCGGTCGCTCAGCAGCAGCGGCATCAGCCTCCGGTTGGCCGTCTGCGCCGCCCACTCGCAATAGGCGGCGCTGCCGAGCACCCAGCCCTCGAGCGTCGCCTGCATCAGGTTGTTGACTTCGCATTCGTCTGCAGGCTGCGCGCCCAGATCGCGGTAAGACTGGTGGCGCTCGAACGGCGTATTGCCGAGCGCCCGGTAGAGCGGATGATCCTTGATGAACCTGTCGACACGCAGCCCGACGTGGTGCGTGTAGCTCGACCACGGGTAGTTGCCCGGCTCGGCCACGAGGCGGTTGCGCACCGGCGCATGATCGATGACCTGGCTCGCGAGCAGGAAATAGCGGTCGGGTTCAACGATTGTTGCCCGGTACTCGCCACGCCACATCGCACCGCGGCGTCCGTGGCGGCGGTTGAACGTCTCGACATAGCGGCGGCAAACCGCCTGCATCGCCATGGCCACGCTCGATTCGTATGAAGGCGTGACAAGGAACTGCACCGCGTCGGGCATGAGCACCCACGCGTGGATGGCCAGATCGGCGACGCGCGCGGCGTCCGCCAGGCAGGCGAGGAAGTAGAGGTAGTCTCCTTCGTCGAGGAATGCGGGCCCCGTGAGCCCCTGCAAGATAACGTGCTGCGGTTGTTCTGGGACGTAGTGCCGTGCAAGCCGTGTCATGCTGAATTAACCGGAAATCCGATGTGGGAAAGCGATCCGACGGGTATCGGTCGCCTGACGCTGCGTGAGTGCATCTACGATCAAATTCTATGGGGCGCGCGCGTGCGTCTGCGTCGCGAACAGGCCTTTTTTATGGCCTCAATTCGCCGATTTGCCGATCGCAACGCGCGCCTTTTTATGCCGCCGCTGAATAGCCGTCGCACCGCGATCCGGAACCACTAAGTCATGGCAACACGAGCGTACGGTCTCCCTTCGCAGCGCACCTGAACCGGTCAATGTTCGCCGCCAAGTGTTTCGCGATTTCTATTAATAGGAATCCGAACAATAACGGGCGCGCCGCAGCCCGAAATGTCGACGAACCGACACCCGGGCTAACCCAACCGGTTCAGTCGGTGCGCGACGCCGCCGCCACGAACGCTTCGGCCTGCAGCGCGACGCGCCACGGCGTCCACGCCATATCAAAAGCTTTTTCCGCGCGCCGCGCATCGAGCCGGATGTCCTGTTGCCACAGCCGCGCGAGCGAAGGCGGCAGCGGCGCCGGCACCTTCACGCCCCCAAGTTTCCGCCCGGCGATCTCGGCAATCTTCAGCGCAGGCGCCCACACCTTCGTTTCGAGCGCGAGACGCCGCGCACCGATCCGCTCCACCGGCGTCGCCCCCAAAATACGTGCGTACGCGACGAAGTACTCGTTCCAGCGCGGCGCCTGGGCCATCGCCAGGTTGTAGGCCTGTGCGCCCGAAGCCGGCGTGCGCAGCGCAGCCAGCGCCGCCTGCACGACGTCGTCGATGTGCACGAGATTGCTGCAACCGTCGCCAGCGGCGCCGAGGTCGCCCAGGCGCCGCGCGCGCAGCAGCTGCGCAATGCGTGCCGACCATTGCGGACTGCCGCCTCCATAAATGCAGCCCGGGCGCAATATCGTGAGCGCAGGCAGCGAAGCGAGCAGTCGTTCCGACTCGACCTTGGCATGGCCATAGGGGCTCGCGGCGTCGAGCACGGCTGCTTCGTCGATGCGGCCTTCGGCGGCGCCGTACACCGCCATCGAACTGAAGTGGACCACGGGCAGCGGCGCACCGCGTGCCTCCAGCGCGGCAGCCAGCGCGCGCGCATTTGCGACGATCGTCGCCGGCGCACCTGCCACGCAGTTGACCACGCCGTCCACGTCGGCCAGCGCGGCGGCGAGCGACGCGGGGTCCGCCGCATCGACACGGCGCAAGCCGCTCCCTTGCCTGCGCGAGGCGGCAACCGGCTCGGCCCATTCGGTACTGTTTAGCGCTTTCACCAGATGGCGGCCGACAAAGCCGGTCGCACCGAGAACGAGAATACGGGCTTTCATCACGCGGGTTCGGAATGGTTTGCAGTGGGAACGGACAGCGCGCCGATATCGGCGGCGCCCTTGAGGTGTTCGGCGAGCCGCAGTGCGAGCGCGACGATGGTCAAGGTCGGATTCGCCTGGCCCGAAGTCGGGAACACCGCGGCGCCCGTCACATAGACGTTGTCCGCTTCGTGCAGCCGGCAGTCGGCATCGACCACGCTCGTGCGCACGTCTCGCCCCATGCGCGCCGTGCCGATGTGATGGCCGCCATAGGCGCCGTAGCGCGTCATTTCGGCTTCGACCTGCGCGGGGTCGTAGCTGAAGCGGCCGACGCCCGCGCGCTCGACCTCGTGCGCGAGCGCGGCGAGCGCACGGCTCACGGTCGCGACGTCCTGTTGCGTGTAGCGCCAGTCCACATGAATGCGGCGCAGGCCGAGCGTATCGGTTTCGTCGCCGAGCGTGACGCGGCTCGCCGGATTGGGCTCCTGCTCCGCGTGGAAGTCGAGCGAGAAGCACAGATTCGCGGGCCGCACGATCACCGAGGGGAACTTGCGCGCGGCCAGCGTGCGCCGCCGCAGCCAGTGCCACAGGAAACGCGCCGTGTTCGGCGCGTCGGCAACGACGTTATTCAGGTGCGCGAGCGTGGAGCCCGCATAGCCTTCTGGCGTGCCGTCGTAGAGGCGCTTTGCGTATTCGTAGGGCACGATGCCGCGCGCGAGATACAGCGCGGAGAGGATGCCGTTGCCGTGCCCGGCGTCCGGAATGCGCGGATGATGCAGGCGCGCAATGAAGTTGCCCGCGCGCAGCGCGGCTTGCTGCTCCGGGCGCAGCGCGAGGCGGCGGCGGCAATAGATACCCTCTTCCGTCACCTCGTAGTCGTGCCACACCGACTGCGCCGCCGCGAGATCGAGCGTGCCGATCGTGCCCGCGAGATGGCTCATGTAATAGCGGCCCACCGCATCATGGGCGTTGCCGAGTCCCCGGCCGCTCGGCCCAGGGCTGTTGAGCAACAGGCGTGGCACTTCTAGCCCGCCGGCCGCGAGCACGTAGGCGCGCGCGGCCACCTCGAACGTTGCGCCGCCCGTCGCGTCCGTCGCGCCCGTCGTGTTCAGTACGCGCACCTGGGCCGCGCCGACACGCCGCGTCGAACCCGCCAGCATCGGCAGGCGGCACAGGTTCGCATGCTGGAGCACGCGCACGCGGCCTTTCGCGAGGCGCGCCCGGTAACGCTGACCGAAATCGGTCGGGCAGCTGAAGCGCTCGAGCGTGTGCGTCGAAAACACGTCGCTGGCATAGCCGCCGATCATCGGGCGCAGCGGCGCGGCGAACGCGCCTTCGGCCGTATAGGCGAATTCGCCCGCTTCGCACAGCGCGTTGGCTTGCGGGTAGTGGCGCAGCACATCGGCGAAGGCGATCGGCCAGCCGCTGTGCGCGACGTAGTCGCGCGCCTCGAAGTCGAGCGCGTCGAGCGGCATGCAGCGGCCGCCCCACAGCGTGGTCGAGCCGCCGAAGCGGCGCACACGGTAGTTGTCCGGCGGCGGATGAAGCGCCGCATTCGCCACCGTGCCCGCGTACAGCTGCTGGGTGGCGGGCTCGGGCGCATCGCCGCCGCTCTCCAGCACGATCACGTCGAGCCCGCTCTCCTCCAGCGCGAGCGCGAGCGCAATGCCGGCGGCACCGGCGCCCACAATGCACAGGTCCGCGCGCAGCGTCGTGCCGGCGGGAATCTCACGGGCGTCGGTGATCATCGTCTGTCATGAACGGTAAAGGAAAAACGGGCCGCGGCGATAGTAGCCGATCGCACGCATGCAACCGCCGGCGCAAGCAGAGAAATTTCAGACGCATGCCGATTTTTGTCTCTAAAAAAACACTGTTGTGTTACCCGCCGCACCGACACAGCAGTAAGATTCTGTCTGAAGTCCAAAGCGCCTTGGCAAAAGCCAGGAGACCAGAAAAAAACATAACGTTCGACGCATGACGGGGTGGCACGACGCCGGTTCAACGGGCGCCGTGCGTGGCTCACGTCGTGTGCGCACGTCGGGGTCACAAAAACAGGATGAGCACGCCTTACATAACGGCGGCGCCGCAGGCAGCCGCACGGGGTGTCTTCAAGCCGAGCATTCCCTTGTTCGGACTCAATATCGCCGCCGTGTCGTTCGACACCGCGCTCGACGTGCTTTGTGCCGCCGCCGTGCAGCGCGACGGCCGGGCGCGGGTGGCGGTCACGCCGAACGTCGATCACGTGGTGCGTCTCGACACGCAGCCCGACCTTCAACGCCTTTACCGCACCGCCGACTTCCTGTTCGCGGACGGCATGCCCGTTGTCTGGGCGAGCCGCCTGTTCGGCGCGCCGCTGCCGGAACGCGTGACCGGCTCGGACCTGTTGCCCGCGCTGTGCGAGCGCGCCCGCGCGGGCGGCTGGAAAGTCGTGGTGGTGGGCGGTCGTCCGGGCCACGAAGCCACGCTCCTGAATGGCTTCGCGCAGCACTATCCTGGCCTCGACGTCGAGGTGATCGCGCCTTCCATGACGTTCGTTCCGACCGGCCCCGAGGGCGATGCGGTGGCCGAGCGCGTGCGCGCGGCCGCGCCCGATATCGTGTTCGTGTGCCTCGGCATGCCCAAGCAGGAACGCTGGGCCCTGCATCACGCCAGCAAGCTGCCGGGCGGCCTCATGCTGTGCGCGGGGGCGGCCGTCGAGTTCGCCGTCGGCCTGCAGCAGCGCGCCCCCGTGTGGATGCAGCGCTGCGGCCTCGAATGGTGCTGGCGCATCAAACAGGACCCCGCGCGCCTGTGGCGCCGCTACCTCGTGGACGACCGCCGCTTCTTCGCCATCCTCTGGCGTCACTGGCGCATGGCGCGCACGCAGCAGCGCGCGGCGTAAAGCCGCCGATGCGAGCGCGGCCGGCTCAGGTCCGGCCACGTCTCGCGCGGCGCTCGCTTCACACCGCATTGCGGCCCGAGACGATCGACGGGACCGTCTTCAGCAGGATCTGCAGATCGAGCCATAGCGACCAGTGCGTGATGTAGTAACGGTCGTACTCCACGCGGCGCTGCATCTTGTCGGGCGTATCGGTCAAGCCGCGCAGCCCGTTGATCTGCGCCCACCCCGTGATGCCCGGCTTCACGCTATGGCGCAGCATGTAGCCGGAAATCAGCTGCCGGTACTCTTCGTTGTGCTCCGCCGCGTGTGGACGCGGACCCACGAGACTCATCGAACCGCCCAGCACGTTGAAGAGCTGCGGCAACTCGTCGAGCGAAGTCCGGCGCAGATAGCGCCCTACGCCCGTGATCCGGTCGTCGCCGTTGCGGGCCTGGCGCACACCCTGCTCTTCTGCATCTTCCTCGCTCTGCGCCGCGACGCGCATCGAGCGGAATTTGTGCACGACGATCGCCCGGCCGTGCTCGCCGTTGCGACGCTGCCTGAACAGCACCGGACCCGGTGAATCGAGCCGGATCACCAGAGCGATCGCGAGCATGACTGGCCACAGCAGCGCGAGCAGCAACGCCGCGCCGGCAATGTCGACCGCGCGCTTGAGCATGCGCGAAAGCCCCAGAATCGGAACGTCGTGCAGAGCGAGCAGCGGCACCCCGGCGAGGTCCGCGCCGGTCGTCGCGACGTCTTCGAGATAATGCAGCTCGGGCACGAGATAGATCGCGGCCGTTGAATCGTAGAGGCGCGACACGATGTCGGCCGTGATGTCCTTCACTGCCGTCGCGTCGGCTCGCACCACCCCGGCCTGCCCCATGGCGAGGAACACGATTTCGTAGTCGTTCGCGTGGATGCGCGCGGCGGCGTCTTCATAGCGGCCGAGATACGGCGGCAGCGTTTCCCCGTCACGCGGCGCAGCGGGCGCATCGTTGTAATAGCCCTTCACGTGAATGCCGAGAATCGGCGAACGCTGCAGGCGCAGGTTCAGCTTGCGCGCCTCGCTACCCATGCCGAAGAACACCGCACGGCGCAGGTTGCCGGGCGCGTTGTTGACGCTGTGGGCCACGCCGCGCAAAACAGCGAGGCCGACGAGTTGCAGCGGCAGCGCAATGACGGCCCACTGCGCGACCAGCGTGCGCAGGGCCGTCGTGCCGCTATCGCCATGCGTCACGAACAGCAGCACCATGAGCGCGATCGGCAGCCGGCACCACCGCCACGCGCCGCGGCCCAGCATCCACCATAGATGACGCGCGCTGGCAATCAGGTGAAAGCGCGCAAACACGACGAACGCGGCCACGGCGAACGCGCCTGTCAACGCACGCGTGTACGGCGTGTCGCCGCTCTGTCCGCGCAGCAATAGCAGCGCGACGAGCGCGCCCGTATTGAGCGCCGCGCTGATGACACCGACCAGCGCCATAAAGAGGCGGTGATGGTGGGTCGACTGGGTGGACATGACGGGTTCGGCCAGTATGTGCGACTGTTTGATACGCCTGATTGGCATGACGGCGGGATTAGACCGCGAGGGGAATGACCGTCTGCGCAAGGCGCAACAGCGGCAAGCGGCGGCAGACGATTCGCCGGAAAGGCGAAACGCGAGTCTCAAACGCTTGCGATTAAACACACAATCCGAACGTACGCGCTTTTTTTAAACATGGAGCGCAATTCGTAGTGCAAGACGGCCGCTCCCCGTCGGCCTGATGACGCGGACTCCTTTTCCGGCAGCGCGAGTGGTCTGGATTCGCGCCGATAGTCCGGAATGGAGAGCGGCCATCCCATATTCGCGCGTATCATACCAGCGCACTATGAATTTGCGTGCGTCTGAAAGATGACACCGTAAAAACGCGCGATATTGTGGTGAATTTGCCAATGCAACTGATTTAACGTCGCCGCTATTAATGGGGCAAGTTCGCGACTTTAATAAAAATGAATAACCCTTTTTTGCGCGCGAATGGGGCGAATTACGTCCGCGCAAACGTTTGATCAAGCGAATCGAAATGCGCGGCGGCGCCCGGCGTTATCGCCGGGGCGGCTGCGCCGCCCTGTGGCTCGCTCAGTGGCCCGCATAAATCGAGCGCCCGCCGACGCTGGCCATGACCGGTGCGCCCGCGTCCGAGCTGCCCGTCATCGCCACGCCGCCGACCGCCGTGTTGCCCGGCGCGGCCTGCTGGGTCTTTTGCGCCTGCTCCTGAGCCACGATCGCCTCCGCGTGCTGGATGTCATCAGGATAGTTGACATCCTTGGCCACAGGACGATACCCCGCCTGCTCCACCCGCACGAGATCGGCGATCACTTGAGCACGCGTGACCGGCGCGTTAGCGGGGTTGGCGGTCTGTGCGAAAGCGGCAGCCGGCGCGGCCAGGGCGCAGGCAACGAGCAATGTGGAAACGAGTGCTTTCATGATGTTCACCTCTCAAAGAATGGCCGCCGCATCGGGAAAGGATGCCGCCGCAGCCGCCCTCGGCAATGTCGCGAAGGTTGAGCGCATTCTGGTCGCGCGGCGCTGACGCAAAGCTGACCTGCTGATTACGAATTCGTTATCTGGGCGCAACGCGCTCACAGCGGCCAACGCGCCCTGCGCGGCGAAGATGACAAATCCGTAATGTCGAGGTCAGCACGGGGTAAGCGCGCCCTCCCGATACTTGCGCCACTCCTGCCTCAACCCGGACCCCGTCATGTGGATCGTCAAACTGGCTCTCAGACGGCCCTACACGTTCATCGTGCTGGCCATACTGCTCTTCATCCTTGGGCCGCTCGCCATCATGCGCACGCCCACGGACATTTTTCCGAACATCAATATCCCGGTGGTCAGCATCGTCTGGACCTACAACGGTTTCTCCGCCGAGGACATGGCTCACCGCATCACCTCGAACTACGAGCGCGCGCTGACTTCGGACGTGGATGACATCGAGCACATCGAATCGCAATCGCTCAACGGCGTTTCGGTCGTGAAGGTGTTCTTCCATCCGGGCGCCGACATCAACCGCGCGATTGCGGAGGCGGCGTCGAACTCCGCTTCGATCCTGCGCGTCCTGCCGCCGGGCACGCTGCCGCCGAACATCATCACGTACAACGCCTCCACGGTGCCGGTGCTGCAACTGGGCCTGTCCAGCGCGACCTTGCCCGAGCAGTCGCTTTACGACCTCGGCAACAGCTTCATCCGCACGCAGCTCGCGACCGTCCAGGGCGCGGCCGTGCCGCTGCCCTATGGCGGCAAGATCCGCCAGATCATGGTGCAGCTCGATCCGAAAGCGTTGCAGGCCAAGGGTCTCGCGCCCGCGGACGTCGTCAACGCCGTGAACGCGCAGAACCTCATCCTGCCCGGCGGCACCGCGAAAATCGGTTCGCGCGAATACAACGTGGAGATGAACGGCAGCACACAAACCGTGGCGGCGCTCAACGACCTGCCCATCAAGACCGTGAACGGCAGCGTGGTATATGTGCGCGACGTCGCGCATGTGATCGACGGCTACGCGCCGCAAACGAACATCGTGCGCGCCGACGGCAAACGCGCGGCACTCCTTACCGTCGAAAAGACCGGCAGCGCCTCGACGCTCACGATCATCCAGCAGGTGAAGGCCATGCTGCCGAAGATCGCGGCGGGCCTGCCGAGCGCGCTCAGGATCACACCGCTCTCCGATCAGTCCGTATTCGTGAAGTCGGCGATCTCGGGCGTGGTGCGCGAAGCGCTCATTGCGGCTTGCCTCACCGCCGCGATGATCCTGCTCTTTCTCGGCAACTGGCGCGCCACGCTCATCATCGCCGTGACGATTCCGCTCGCCGTGCTCACGTCGCTCATCGCGCTCGCGGCGCTCGGCGAGACCATCAACATCATGACGCTCGGCGGCCTCGCGCTCGCGGTCGGCATCCTCGTCGACGACGCCACCGTCGCCATCGAAAACATCACGCATCACCTGGAGCGCGGCGCGCCGCTGCACGACGCCATCCTCAACGGTTCCGGCGAGATCGCCGTGCCGACGTTCGTTTCGACGCTCTCCATCTGCATCGTGTTCGTGCCGATGTTCCTGCTTTCGGGCGTGGCGCGGTATCTGTTCGTGCCGCTCGCCGAGGCCGTGGTGTTCGCGATGTGCGCGTCGTACTTCTTCTCGCGCACGCTGATTCCCACGCTCGCCATGTATCTGCTGCGCACACGCAAGCCTGACGCTGCACCCAGGCGCGGCATCGCGGGTCTGTTGACGCGCTTTCAGGCGGGCTTCGAACGACGCTTCGAAGCGGTGCGCAACCGCTATCGCGCGCTGCTTCAGGCCGCGATAGCGCAGCGCCGCCGATTCGTCGTGCTGTGGGTCGCGCTGTGCCTCGGCTCGCTCGTGCTCGTGCCGTTCACCGGCCGCGACTTCTTTCCCGCTGTCGATACCGGCGAAATCCGCCTGCATCTGCGCGCGCCCACCGGCACGCGCATCGAGGAGACGGCCCGCCTCACCGACGAAGTCGAAGCGAAAATCCGCAGCGTGATTCCGCCCGCCGAACAGGCCGCGGTGCTCGACAACATCGGCGTGCCGGTGAGCGGCATCAACCTCACGTACGACTCCTCGGACCCCATCGGCCCCGAAGACGCCGACATCCTCATCACGCTCGCGCCGAAGCACAAACCCACCGCGCAATATGTGGCGACACTGCGCAACGTGCTCAACGCGTCGTTTCCCGGCGTGACGTTCGCGTTCCTGCCTGCCGACATCGTGAGCCAGATCCTGAACTTCGGCCTGCCCGCGCCCATCGACGTGCAGATCGTCGGCAACAAGCTCGCGCAGAATCGCGTCGTGGCGAACCGCCTGCTCGACCAGATGCGCGGCGTGCGCGGCCTCGTCGACGCGCGCATCCAGCAGCCCGGCGACGAGCCCACCCTCAACGTCGACGTGGACCGTACGAAGGCCTTGCAAGCGGGCCTCACGCAGCACGATGTGGCGCAGAACCTGCTCATCGCGCTCTCGGGCAGCTCGCAAACCACGCCCAATTTCTGGCTCGATCCGAAGAACGGCGTGAGCTATCCGCTCGTGACCGAGGTGCCGCAATACGATATTCATTCCCTGCAAACGCTCGCCAATATTCCGGTGACGACGTCGCAATCCGTCACGTTCACGCCGCAGAATCAGCTAGGCACGCTCGGCACGGTCTCGCGCAGCTCGCAGGAAGCCGTGGTCTCTCACTACAACGTGCAGCCCGTGCTCGACATCTTCGCCTCGACGCAAGGGCGCGACCTGGGCGGCGTCGCCTCCGACGTGAACCGACTCGTGAACGCCGCGCGCGCGCAACTGCCGCCGGGCTCATCGATCGTGATGCGCGGCCAGGTGCAGTCGATGAACGCCTCGTTCAGCGGCCTCGCAGCGGGCCTCGTGTTCGCCATCGCGCTCGTCTACCTGCTGATGGTCGTGAACTTCCAGTCGTGGCTCGATCCGCTCATCATCGTGAGCGGCCTGCCGGCCTCGCTCGCCGGCATCGCGTGGATGCTGTTCGTCACGCAGACCACGCTGAGCGTGCCGGCCCTCACGGGCACGATCCTCTGCATGGGCATCGCCACGGCCAACAGCATTCTCGTCATCAATACGGCGCGCGAGTCGCTTGCCGCCGGCATGGAACCGCTCGCCGCCGCGCTCGACGCGGGCTTCAACCGCTTTCGCCCGGTGCTGATGACGGCGCTCGCCATGCTGATCGGCATGTTGCCGATGGCGCTGGGTCTCGGCGACGGCGGCGAACAGAACGCGCCGCTCGGACGCGCCGTGATTGGCGGCCTCGCGATCGGCACGCTCTCCACGCTCGTGTTCGTGCCGGTCGTGTTCGGCATGGTGCATGGCTGGCTCGCGCAACGCCGCGCCGCGCGCAATGCCAGTAACGATGCGCAAGCCAGTGTAACCACTCACGTTGAATAAGGATTCCAGATGAAATCGCAGACACCGCACGAAGAACGCGATGCCGCGGCGCCAACCGCAACGCGAGGCCGCACCGCTGTCGTCGTCGGCCTTACCTGCCTCGCCATCGCCGTCACGCTCCTCACCGCGGGCATCGTGCCGCGCCTCGAAGCGCGCACCGCGCAAGCCCGGCAGGTCGCGGCGCAGCGCGAGCTGATCGTCTCCACGCTCACGCCCACGCGCGCGCCCGCGACGCAAGACCTGTTGCTGCCCGGATCGGTCATGTCCTGGGCCGACGCCTCGATCTACGCGCGTACGAGCGGGTACGTGCAGCACTGGTACACGGATATCGGCGCGCACGTGAAGGCGGGTCAGACGCTCGCGCAGATCGACACGCCCGAACTCGACGCGCAACTCCAGCAGGCGCGCGCCGACGAAGCCACCGCACAGGCCAACTATCGCTTCGCCAGCAGCACGGCGCAGCGCTGGCAGACGATGCTGCAGACGCAATCGGTTTCCGAGCAGGACGCCCAGGCAAAAACGAGCGACGCCGCCGCGAAACTCGCCACGCTCCAGGCGGCGCAGGCCAACGTGGCGCGGCTGCAGGAGCTGGTTGCCTACCAGAACGTGACGGCGCCTTTCGACGGCGTCGTTACGGCGCGCAACGTGCAGGTGGGCGCGCTCGTCACCGCGGGCGGCACGCCCGGCCTCGCCACGATGCCAGGCGAGCTGTTTCATCTCTCGCAGACCGACCGGCTGCGCGTGTACGTGGACGTGCCTCAGGACGACGCGAGCCTCGTCACGCCTGGCATGACCGTCTGGTTGACGACGCAGCAATATCCGGGCCGCCGCTTCGAGGCGAGCGTTGCGCGCAGCTCGAACGTGATCGATCCGCTGAGCCGCACGTTGCGCGTGGAAGTCGATGTGGACAACCATGACGGCGCGCTGATGCCCGGCGCCTACGCGCAGGTGCATCTTGCGCTCACGGCGGCGGCCCCGGCGCTCGAACTGCCTGTGAGCGCGCTGCTGTTCCGCCCGGACGGCGTGACCGTCGCGGTGGTGGATGCAAAGAACACGGTGCAATTGCGCACGGTGACCATAGGCCGCGACTTCGGCACCTACGTGGAAATCGCCACCGGACTCACGCCGACCGATCGCGTCATCAACAATCCCGGCGACGCCATTGCCAGCGGCCAGAGCGTGCACGTGGCGGCGCCCTCGACGGCTACGAAAGCGAAAGCGTAAGCGAGGCTCACCATGTTCGAACACCCTCTTCCTGCGCTGCGCCGGATCGTCGTCGCCTGCACGGCAGCCTCGCTCGCGGCGTGCACCACGTTGCCGCAGTACAGCGCGCCCCCGCTAGACGTGCCCGCGCACTACGCCACACAACTCGCGGCGGCGCCCGGCTGGACGGTCGCCACGCCCGCCGACGTCAAACCACGCGGCCCGTGGTGGACCCTCTTCGGCGACAACGACCTCGACCAGCTCGAGGCGCGCGTGGACGTGTCGAATCAGAGCGTGCGCCAGGCCGTCGCCAATCTCGAAGCCGCGCGCGCGATGATCGATTATCAACGCGCGGGCTATGCGCCTACCGTCACGGCGGGCGTGGCGGCGCAGCGTTACCGGACCTCGCAGAATCTCGTGGACCATTCGCTTGCGGGCAAGACGATTCCCGATTATTCGACGGGCCTCACGGCGAGCTGGGAACCCGACTTGTTTGGGCGCGTAAAGGACGCAACCACGGAGGCGCATGCCAACGCGCAGGCTGCGGAAGCCGACCTCGAATCGGTACGCCTTTCGATTACGAGCCAGCTTGCTACGGACTACTTCGATTTGCGTTCGCTCGATCGCCAGAAGAAGCTACTCGACGACACCGTGACCGCCTACACGGCCGCGCTGCGCATCGTGCAGCAGCAACTTGCCGATGGCGCGATCGACGCCTCCGCCATCGCCCAGGCGCAAACGCAGCTCGAAAGCGCGCGCACGGCAGATAGCGACATCGACGTGCAGCGCGCCCAACGCCAGCACGCCATCGCCACGCTGATCGGTGTGCCCGCTTCGACGTTCAGTCTGCCGCCGCGTGTCGATCCCGCCGTCGTGCCGTCGATTCCCGCGGGCGTGCCCTCCGCGCTGCTCGAACGGCGTCCCGACATCGCCTCGGCCGAGCGGCGCGTGGCGGCGGCCAATGCAGGAATCGGCGCAGCGCACGCAGCCTTTTATCCCGACCTCACGCTCTCCGCGACGGCGGGTCTCGAAAGCACCTTCTTCGCGCCGTGGCTCAGCGCGCCGAGCCTCTTCTGGTCGCTCGGCTCGCAACTGGCGGGCACGCTCTTCGACGGCGGCCGGCGCGACGCCACGCTAAAAGGCGCGAACGCGCAATACGACGCGGCCGTGGCCGGCTATCGGCAAACCGTGCTGACGGCGTTCCAGCAAGTCGAAGACAACCTGAGCGCGCTCGATACGCTGGCGAGCGAAGCCCAAAGCCAGCAACGCGCCACGGCCGCCGCGCAACTCTCGCTCAAGCTCACCACCAACCGCTACCAGGCGGGCGCGGTGAACTATCTCGATGTCGTGACGGCGCAGACCATCGCGCTCTCGAACGAACGCAACGATGAGCAGATCGCGGCAAGAAGGCTCGATGCGAGCGTGCATCTGCTAGAGGCGCTCGGCGGCGGTTGGGACCGCGCGGCGCTGGGCAACTTGAGCGCTAAGGGCGGGCGAACGTCAGGATGAAACGCGTGAGCACCGCGTCGCTTTCGGCGCGTGCCGAGCCGCCGTGCAGCGTCATGATCGTGCGCACGATCGCGAGCCCCAGACCCGTCGAAGCGCCCGCGCGCGGCTCGCGGTGGCGCGACGCATCCGCGCGATAGAAGCGGTCGAAAATGCGCTCCAGCAGCGCGGCTTCGATGGGCGTGCCCGGATTCGCCACCGTGACCTCGACGGCCGTTGGCGTCTGTTCGACGCTCATGGTAATCTCTGCGCCGCGCGGCGTGTAGCGCAGCGCATTGGCGAGCAGGTTGCCCACGGCGCGCCGGAACAGCTCCTTGTCCGCACGCAGGCGGCCCTTTCCTTGCACGCGGATTTGCACGCCCGCCTCGTCGGCGAGACCTTCGAAGTAGTCGGCAATCTGCGTGAGCGCATCGTGCACGTCGAACTCCGCGAGCGTCGTCATGAACTGCGGGTGCTCCGCGCGCGCGAGAAAGATCACGCTTTCGATCATGCGCGAAAGTCGCTCGCATTCCTCCAGATTCGATTCGAGCAGGGCTTCGTATTCGGCGGTACTGCGCTCCCGCGCGAGCGCCACTTCGTTCGCGCCGCGCAGGTTGCCGAGCGGCGTGCGCATGTCATGCGCGAGGTCCGCCGTGTATTGCGACATCCGCTCGAAGCCGCCGTGCAAACGGTCGAGCATGGCGTTGAGCGACTTCGTGAGCGTGTCAAGCTCGCTCGGCGCGCGTTCGACTTCGATGGGCGTATTGAGCCGGTCCACCGTGACCGTAGCAGCACGCGCCGCCATCTCGCGCAGCGGCCGCAGCGACTCGCGCACGAGCAGCCAGCTCATGAGGAACGCGAGCAGCATGCCCGCCAGGCCGAAGCCGTAGAGCCGCTCGCGATAGTGGTCGAGCAGCCGCCAGCGGTCGGTCATGTCGCGCGCGATGACAATGGTGACGGGCGTGCCGTCCGCCAGCGCGGCGTCCGTGGCAAGTCCGCGCACGGGTACACCGCGCGCGTTGCGCCACTCCACGACGTCGCCTTCGGTAATGCGTTGCGCCGGAGGGAGGCGCCGTGCGAGCGCCGCTTCTGGAAACGCCGCGTCCGCAATGGCCGCCGTGTTGTGCTCGACCAGTTGCGCGCCGCCGGTGCCGAGTATTTCCATGGAAAGCGCGGGATTGCCGAGCACCTGGCTCGTGAGCCGCTCCGCATGTTCACGCACGTCGTGCTCGTTGTGCAGCTCCTGGGCGAGGCGGCGCGTATGCCGCGAGATCAGCACGATATCGAGATCGTCCTGCTGCTTCACTTCGCGGTCCAGCGTGAAATAGAGCGTGCTGCCCACGAGCGCGAATACCGCGAGCGTAGTGCCCGCGAAACTCAGCGCGAGGCCTGTGGCGAGCGAGCGCACAGCCATGCGCGGCATCAGGCGTTCCCTTTGATTTCAGCGACATAGCCCACGCCGCGCACCGTGTGGATCAGCTTGACGTCGAACGCGTCGTCCACCTTCGCGCGCAGGCGGCGGATGGCGACTTCCACGACGTTGGTGTCGCTGTCGAAGTTCATGTCCCACACGTATGAGGCGATTTGCGTGCGCGTGAGCACTTCGCCCTGGCGGCGCACGAGCAGTTGCAGGAGCGAGAACTCCTTTGGCGTGAGGTCGATGCGCGTGGCCCCGCGTTTCACGCGCCGGCGCGTGACGTCCACTTCGAGGTCGCCCAGCGTGAGCACGTCGCTCTCGCGCGGGGGGCCGCGGCGGGCCAGCGTGCGCACGCGCGCGAGCAGCTCGACGAACGCGAACGGCTTGACGAGGTAGTCGTCCGCGCCCAGCTCCAGGCCCTTCACGCGGTCGCTGATATCGTCGCGCGCGGTGAGGAAGAGCACCGGCGTGGTGTGCGTGGCGCGCAGTGTCTTGAGCACCGTCCAGCCGTCCATTTCGGGCAGCATGACGTCCAGCACGATCACGTCGTACGCGGCCTCTTTCGCGAGAATGAGGCCTTCCGCGCCGTCACCGGCAACGTCCACGGCATAGCCGGATTCCTCGAAGCCCTTCTTCAGATACGCGCCGGTCTTCGGCTCGTCTTCGATCACAAGAATGCGCATCGCCGTTTTACTCTGAGTGTGTCCGGCTCAATTGTATGCGCTGTGCCGCTTGCTGCGCGTCCGGGCGGCGCGCCTGGCATGGCCGCCCAGCCCCTGCGGGATGCATTTCGAACGGTCGTATCGAATCTGCTTTGAGCGACTTGCGAAGAAGTTATCGGGTGTTGTGCATGCAAACACCCGCTCAAACGCCTCGATGCCCTTGCGTTCCTGGCTGCAAGCCTTATGCGGTGCGGGTTTCAGCCGTGGTGCCCCGGCCCACGCCCCGGCGCTCCGCTCCATTTATCGCTCTCCTTCGCCGCGGCGATGAGTTTTGGCCTCGAACGGCCCCATTCATGATCGAAAACACCGGCCGATAAGCAGCGGTCAGCGGGACAACCCAATCGAAAAACGACGGAGATCACGCATACCGAATCATCGACCCGACCGAACCATCAGGGAGAAGCCGCTCTCCGGCCCGGCAAACAGTTCGTTTCCCGACCGACACACGCGGCGTGACACCCACTGCAACGACGCGTTCATCGAAGCCAGCGGCCTTTCCCGCGAAGCCCTGATCGGGCAGCCTCATAACGTCGTGCGCGTGCGCCGGCCGGGGAGCGTATGCAGTTTGCGCAGGCCATGCGGCCGTCACTTGACCACCTCATTGCGAATCTGGGTGAAGAAATCGCCCAGGCGCACCTTTCCGGTGTCCGGCTGCCACCAGTGGCCGGCGAACTCAGCGCCGTAATGGACACCTACCGCGCGTCGATGTCCAGCCGTTTGCACTGAAGCCGTTACCCGCATCTTGAGCCGCAGTCCGAAAAGTCTGCTCAGCACAACTGACAGAACGTGGCATTCACATCGCCAGCGAAGCGTAAGTAATGCTAATCAGGTATCTCAAAATTTGATTTACCTCAATTGTTGTCGACCGTCATTTCGCTTAACGATTCTTGACGGATTTTTTCTGCCGCCCAAGCGATGATTTAGCCTTCCGCGCGCGCCTTAATTTGTAGCGATGCCGGACCGGTATCGCGTGAAACTGCCGGATCTCGCTCCTGCAATGCCTGGCATCATCTGGCCTCAAGGGTTAATAAAAATGAATGACCGTTGTTATCGGCTTGTCTTCAGCAAGGTGCGGGGCATGCTGGTCGCAGTTTCAGAAACAGCGACGGGAAACAGCAGCACCTGTCATGGAGAAACCGGCCCGACGTGCGCGCTTCAGTCCTTTACGCTCTTTTCAATGCGTCATGCAGCGTTTGCTGCGCTCGTTCTCTTTGGTCTCGCGCCAGAGCTCTCGGAAGCGCAGATTGTGCCGTCCGGCGCGCGCGCGCCAGATGTAATCACTACGGCAAACGGGCTCCCGCAAGTGAACGTTACCAAGCCCTCCGCGGCTGGTGTGTCACTTAACACATATTCCCAATTCGACGTCCAGAAAAACGGAACAATTCTCAATAATTCGCGTGTTATTACAGGAACGCAACTCGCCGGGCAAATATCGGGGAATCCGAATTTTCGCCCGAATGACGCAGCGAAGATTATCGTCAACCAGGTTAACAGCAATAATCCATCCCAGTTGAGAGGTTACGTCGAGGTCGCCGGGAGAAAAGCCGATGTCGTGATTTCGAACGGTTCCGGGATCGTGGTCGATGGCGGCGGCTTTATCAATAGCGCACGTGGAATTTTAACGACTGGTAATCCGCTTATCGATGGCAGCGGAAATCTGACGTGCTTCAGTGTAACGGGCGGCCTGATTACTGTCCAGGGCGCGGGCCTGAACGCCTCGAATATCGATGAGGTCGATTTGTTGTCCCGAGCCCTCGAAGTGAATGCGGCCATATACGGCGGCAATACACTTCATGTCGTGACGGGCGCCAACAACATCGATTACACGAGCCTCGTTCCCACGCCTGTCGCGGGTAGCGGACCCGCACCCGGCGTCGCCATCGACGTATCGCAACTGGGTGGTATGTACAGTGGCCGCATCATTCTGGTTGGCACGGAGAACGGTGTGGGTGTCGCGAATGCGGGCACCATCGCGGCGCAGGCGGGCGACCTCATCCTCACGAGCGCGGGTCAGCTTGTGCAGTCCGGCAAGGTCAATGCGAGCGGCAATGTCGGAATCAGTGCGACGGGCGTCGCGAATACGGGCACCATCTACGCGCAGGGCGATACCGCCATTAGCACGGCGGGAACCGTTTCGAACAGCGGGACCCTTGCTGCACAACAAAGCACGTCGATTACCGCTGGCAATATCGCATCGACTGGCACACTCGGTGCGGGTGTGAATGGCGACGGCGCGGTGGGCAACAGCGGTGACCTGCTGCTTTCCGCGTCGGGACAGCTTGACGCCACCGGGCTGAACCTGGCGGGCGGCAATGCGACGCTTACGGGCGGCGGCGTGAATCTCGCGGGCAGCGAGACAGCAGCGAACGGCTACCTGTCGCTGGCGGCCTATGCCGGTGACGTGAACCTTGCTGGCGCGACCACGAGCGCTGGCGGCGCCGTGAACGCACAGGCGAGCGGCGCACTGGTCAACGACTCGGGCTCCCTGAGTGCTGGCAACGGCGTCACGCTTGATTCTGGCAGCCTCTCGAACCAGCAGGGCGAGATGACTTCGCAGGGTGCGTTCGTCGCGCAGACCTCGGGACAGATTGCGAACCAGGGCGGCCAGTTTGTCTCTCAGGGCGCAATGCAGGTTAGCAGCGGCGGTGCCATTGCGAATAACGCGGGGGTCATGCAGGGTGCTGCGGGCGTATCGGTCGCAGGCGCGTCACTGGATAATTCGGCGGGGCGCATCACCTCCCTCTCCGGCGATGGCCTTTCGGTCACCACGACCGGGCAACTTCTGAACGCAGCGGGGACCACGGCAGGCGGCGCGCAGGGTGGCGTAATCGGCGGCAACGGTGCCGTGACGTTGCAGGGCGGGAGCATTGTCAACCACGGCGCGGTCAGCGCACAAACAAACCTCCAGGTTGATGCGCAGTCCCTGAATAACGATGCGGGCACGCTTCAGGCGCAGAATAATGCAACGATCAACGCCGGAGCGCAGCTCACCGACAACGGCGGTGCCATTGTTGCGGGCCGGACCGCGCGCCTGAGCGCGAGGACGCTGGATAACAGTGGGGGCGTCACCCAGGCCGCGCAACTCTCCCTCAACGCAACGAACCTTGTCAATCACGCAGGCACGATCACGCAGAGCGGTTCCGGGCCGATGAGCGTGAATGTCAGTAATACGCTCGACAATTCGGCAGGCGGCACGTTTCAGACCAACAGTACCGACCTCACGCTCGCCTCTGCTGCAATCGATAACGATGGCGGCACAATCACGCACGCAGGGACCGGCACGCTGACGATTGACGCCGGTAACGGCACGGGCACGCTGTCAAACGTCAATGGCAAGATTCAGAGCAACGGCGAAGTGGTTGCCCGGGACGGTGCATTCAACAACACCCAGGGCCAGGTTGTCGGCCAGAACGGCCTCACCGCCACGGTGGGCGGCGCGCTCAACAACACAAACGGAAGACTGCTGTCGAATGCAGACCTGAGCCTCGCGAGCGGCACGCTGGCCAATGATGGCGGCCAGGCTGGCGCGGGTGCGAACGAAACGATCCATGCTGGCTCAGTCACAAACAGCGGCGGCGTTTTTGTGGCACCGAACCTGTCGATCACGACCGGTGGCACGTTCGATAACAGTGGCGGCGAAACGCAGGCCAATCAGCTTGCGTTGTCAGCGACGGATCTGCTTAACCACGGCGGAACGATTACGCAGTTTGGCGCATCACCGATGGCACTCGATGTCAGCGATACGCTGGACAATTCCGCGAATGGTGTCATCCAGACCAACAGTACGGACCTCACACTCGCCCCTGCCAGTCTCATCAACGACAATGGCGGTACGATCACGCATGCGGGTACTGGCACGCTCACGATTGATCCGGGCAATGGTTCGGGCTCCTTCTCGAATGCGGGCGGCCAGGTCCTCACGGCGGGGCAGCTTCAGGTCAAGGCTGGCAGCGTCAACAATCAGGCGGGAGCACTCGCGGCACAGGGGGCTATCTCGGCAACCGTTGCGGGGGACGTGAACAACAACCAGGGCGTTGTGCGATCGCTGTCCTCGATTGACCTCGCGAGCGGCGGTGCGCTGACGAACGTGAACGGGAAAATCCAGTCCGGCACGGGTTCGCCCGGTGACACCAGCACACTCGGTGTTCAGGCCGCGTCGATTGATTCCACACATGGCCTCATCGGCAACCTCGGCACGGGCGATACCACCGTGCAGGGCGGCAGCCAGATCGTCAACAGTAACGGGCTCATTGCGGGTAACGGGGCCGTGAAGCTCAACGCGTCGTCCATCTCGAACACGCAGAACGGCCAGGTGGCCGGCGCGGCCGTCTCGATCCAGACGGGCACGCTCGATGACACTGCGGGCAAGATTGGCACCTTTACCGGTTCGGGCGGTGACGTCGATATTACGGCCACGGGGGCTGTGTCGAATACCTACGGCCAGATCGGCGCCGATCATGACCTGCTGATCAGTGCCGCAACGCTCACGGGGGGAGGCGCATACAGCGCAGCCAATGACGTGACGGCAAACCTGCAGGGTGACTTCGCGCCGACGTCGGCCATGCAGTTCACGGCCGGTCACGACCTCACCTTCACCCTGCCTGGCACGTTCACCAATTCCGCCACCCTCCAGGCGGTCGATAACCTGAATGTCAACGCGAACGACATCAACAACAGCGGCGCCATGATGGCGGGCGGTACCCTTTCAACGCAATCGAACACGCTCGAAAACTCGGGCGCGATTGTGGGCAGCAGCGTATCGCTGAACGCGACCAGCCGTATGTCGAACGTGGGTCCGACCGCGCTCATTGGCGCCACCGACAGTAACGGCCTGCTTGAGCTGCTCGCGCCCGACATCGAGAACCGCGACGACACCACGGCCACCGACACGCAGGCGACCACCGCGATTTTCGGTCTTGGCCGGGTCGTGCTCGCGGGCGGCAAGGACGCAAACGGCAATTACACCAACGCGAACCTGATCGACAACGTATCGGCGCTCATCCAGTCCTCGGCTGACATGGCGATGTACTCGAATCAGGTCACGAACACGCGCCGCGTGATGACGACCGACGGGGCCTACATCGAAGCAGTCGATCCGTCGATCATCGAGAAGCTTGGTATCAGCCTGTCGGGGTGTACGGCAGCGTACATGGCCGCATGCGGTCCTGGCAATCCGCAGGTCATGGGCATCCAGTTCGATCCGAATGCTTCCAACTACGATCCCGCCGTCATCGCTGCATTGCAGGCCGGGCCAGGCGGCATGCCGATCGATCCGCCGCACGGCGGCCAGTGGAACAGTACGTACCAGTACACGACCTATACGGGCGTGGCGCTCGGTAACCTGATTACCGCCATCAGCCCGAAGGCGCAGATCATGTCGGGTGGCAACCTGGACCTGTCGAATGTGGGCCTGTTCCAGACCTACTGGAGCGCGGTGGTTGCCGTGGGCAACATTGCGATGCCGGCCTCCCTCGACGCGAATAGCTGGGCCGGACAGCTTGCACCGGGCGTGCAGGTGACCTACTCAGGCCAGTACCACTACGACAACTACGACAACTCGGAACATAACTGGCAGTTGCCGTTCGGCAATGCGACATTCGTCACCTCCAATCCGGGCGGCTACCAGGTGGCCCCGGCGGATGTCAAGCTCTACGGTCTGCCCGACTACGAATCCACCTGGGGTGCGGGCGGCACGATTTCCGGTAACGGCGTAAGCATCAACAATACCGCCGGTAACGCTGGAATTCCGTCGCTCGGCCTGGTCAACGGTCAGTCGATCTCGGGCGTCAATGTCGGTTCGGTGAGCGGCAGTGCGAACGGCACAAAGAGCGGCGCGGCATCTGTCCAGGGCAACGCGACCCAGGTCGATCCGGTCATCGCACACGCGACGGCGGTGAGCGTCCTGAGCAACCTGTCGGTTCCCCAGGGCGGCCTGTTCAGTCGCGATACGGCACCGAACGCGCCGTATCTGATCGAGTCGAGCCCTGCCTTTACGAGCGCGAAATCATTCATTTCAAGCGACTACTATCTCCAGCAGCTTGGCCTGAATCCGCAGATGGTGGAGAAGCGCCTGGGCGATGGTCTCTACGAGCAGCAGCTCGTGCAGAACCAGATCACGTCGCTGACCGGCAAGGCCGTGCTTGGCCCCTACACCGATACGCAGTCGATGTATGAGTCGCTGATGGCAGCGGGCGCATCGCTTTCCGAATCCCTGAACCTTCCGCTGGGCATGGCACTGTCTCCCGCGCAAGTTGCGGCCCTGACGACCAACGTCGTCATCATGCAGACCGAGATGGTTGACGGACAATCGGTGCTCGTGCCGGTCGTCTATCTCGCGCAGGCCAGCCAGCAGAACATGAACGGGCCGCTCATCACAGCGACCGACATCGACCTCCAGAACGCGCAGACCTTCACGAATAGTGGCACGATGCAGGCCAGCAATACGTTGACGATCAAAGGTAAGTCGATCGACAACGCGTTCGGCACGCTGCAAAGCGGTGGCCTCATGTCGCTGACGACAACGGGCGACGTGAATTTCACCTCCGCGACGGTGAACGCCGGAAGCCTGGCGCTGAGCGCAGGCGGCAATCTGCTGCTGAACACGGCAACGAACACGGTGAAACAGGTCAGCGCAACGGGTGCCACGCGAACCACGACCACGCTCGGCCCCATCGCGAATCTGAACGTCAAGGGCGATGCTGCGATTGTGACGGGCGGCGACCTCGAGCAGAACGGGGCCAACCTCAATGTCGGCGGCAACCTCGGCATGGCCGTTGGCGGCAACTACGACATCGGCACGGTGCAGACCGGCGAGCAGAAGGTGGTTCATGGCGCGAACGGCGTGTCGGATACGAACATCAATAGCGCGACTGGAAGCTCGGTGAAAGTGGGCGGGGCCTCGCTGATTGGCGTGGGTGGCGACCTGACCGTAACCGGCGCGAACATCAACCTGGCCGGTGGCGGCACCATCGCAGCGAACGGCAATGTGACGTTGCAGGCGGCGACGACCACATCGACCATCGACGGTAGCCATGCAACCAGCGATCACAATGGCAACTACTCCGATGCGGAGCATCTGTCCAGCCAGGCCCTGACCAGCACGACCCTCACGAGTGGCAACACGCTGAACGTGGTGTCGGGCAACAACATCAACGTGAACGGCAGTTCGATTGTGCTGACCCAGGGCAATGCGAACCTTCAGGCGGCCAATGACGTGAATATCGGCGGGACCACTGCGACCCAGGTTTCGGATACGCAGCAGACATCGAGCACCAGTCACATTGTGAGCAGCAAGCAGGTCGCAAGCGCGCGGGACACGACCACCACGCAGACGCTTGGCAGCACGATTTCGGCGGACGGCGTGTCCATCAGTAGCGGACACGACATCAACGTCGCGGGTAGCACGATTGTCGGCACGAACGACGTGGCGTTGAGTGCCGCGCATGACCTGACCGTTACCACGACGCAGGACACCATGCAGTCCTCCGGCACGTATCAGGAGCAGCATTCTGGCCTGGGCACAAGCGGTCTGACGGTCACGGCTGGCACCAGCAAGCTTACGCAGACCGACCAGGAGTCGAGCGTCACGAATAACGGAAGTCTGATCGGCAGCCTTGACGGCAGCGTATCGATGACCGCCGGCAACAACCTGCACATCACCGGCAGCGATGTCATCGCTGCGCAAAACGTGACAGGCAAGGCTGCGAATGTCACCATCGACTCCGCAACCAACACCTCGAACTACAGCGAGACCACGCAGACCAAAAAGAGCGGTTTCACACTCGGTCTTTCGGGCAGCGTGGGCGACGCCATCAACGGGGCGTACCAGCAGGGGCAAGCAGTCGCAAGCGGCAACAGCGACAGCCGCGCGACGGCCCTGCACGCCATCGCGGCGGCAGGCGATGCAGCGATTGCCGTGGCCGGTGCGACAGGTGGCGCGCTGGCGGGCCAGAGTCCGAGCATTGGTGTGCAACTCAGTTTTGGGTCCAGCCAGAGCAGCAGTACGTTCAGCGAGAGCCAGGTCACGCAACAGGGCTCGACCGTCCAGGCAGGCGGCACCGCGAGCTTTACGGCAACGGGCAATGGCACGCCCGGCTCGGGCAATGTCACGATTGCCGGTTCGAACGTGAGCGCGAACGATGTCGCCCTCACTGCGAAGAACGAGGTGAATATCGTCAACACCACGAATGCGGACCAGACGGCCAGCACGAACAAATCGAGCAGCGCAAGTGTTGGCGTTTCGTATGGCACGCAGGGCTTCGGCGTATCAGCGTCAATGTCAAACGCGCACGGCGACGCGAACAGCGACGCGGCGGTCCAGAACAACTCGCATGTCACGGGCGCTAACAGCGTGAGGATCACGAGTGGCGGCGATACGAATATCGTTGGCTCGGATGTCGCGGGCGGCACGGTGACCGCGAATGTCGGCGGCAACTTCAACATCCAGAGTGTGCAGGACACGACCGTGAGCACCGCGCACCAGAGCAGCGCGGGCGGTGGCTTCAGCATCAGCCAGGGCGGCGGCAGCGCGAGCTTCAGCGCCCAGAACGGTCACGCCGATTCGAACTATGCGCAGGTCACCGAGCAGGCGGGCATCGAGGCCGGTAGCGGTGGTTTTAACGTCAATGTCAACGGTAATACGAACCTGACGGGCGCGGTGATTTCGAGCACCGCTGACCCGTCGAAGAACAGTTTGACGACCGGTACCCTCACGTTCAGCGATATCCAGAACCAGTCGCATTATGACGCGACGAGCAACGGCATCAGTGCGGGCGTAGGCGTTGGCAGTACAGGCAAAGCAATCGGGCCGGGCTCGGTCGGCGGGACGGGTGGCGTATCACCGATGATGTCGCAGAACGAAAGCGGTGATTCGAGCGCGACCACGCGCAGCGCGATCAGCGCGGGTTCGATCAACATCACGAACCAGGCAGCGCAGACGCAGGATGTATCGACCCTGAGCCGCGATACGACCAACACCAACGGCACGGTAGCCGGCACGCCGGACGTGAACGCGATCCTGAACCAGCAGGCCGACACAATGCAGGCGGCGCAGGCGGCAGGCCAGGTAGTAGCGCAGGGCATTGGCGCGTATGCTGATTCACAACGGCAGGCGGCGGTAGACCAAGCGAAGATAGATGCCGCGAACGGCGATACGGCAGCCTTTGCCGCAGACGCGGCTACTGCCAAGCAGTGGGATGAAGGTGGAGAGAGCCGCGCGATATTGCAGGCGGCAGGCGGTGCGCTTATTGGCGGTCTTGGCGGCGGGAGCGTCTTTACGGCGGTCGGGGGCGCGGCTGGCGCGGGCATTGCCTCGACGATGGCGAACCAACTGGATAGCCTTTCGAAGGGCGTGGCGTCGGAGACGGGTTCCAGCCTCCTGGGCAACCTTGCAGCGAACGTGGCAGCGGGCGTGGGCGGCGCACTGGTCGGCGGAGGTACAGCAGGCGCAGCAACTGCAACGAACGTGGACCTCTACAATCGTCAACTCGATCCCAAGGAGAAGTCCCTCGCGCAGCAACTCGCCGATGCGAGCGGCGGGAGATATACCGTAGCGCAGATCGAGGACCAGATGCGCCAGATGGAAATGAGCGTCAACGGCACAACGACATCGGGCGCGCCCGCCACCCTCGTGGGTCGGACGCCAACAGATTCTGGAGCAAAATGGATGTCTGCCGGGACAACTGCAAACGGGCAGCCGGTGTTGACGCAAATACTTGCGCCGTCCGATCCCGCATTGCAGAGCTACATTCTGGCGAACTACAACAGCGTTTCGCCGGGGCAGGTGCCTAGCCAATTCACATATCCGTCGAGCGGCGGTGGCGGCTCGATCAAAGTGACAGGACCGTTCACAAATTTCGATCAATCAGACCTCAACTACGTGCGCAGCACAACCTCAAACGCGAGTTCGATGGTTTCTAATACTGCGGGCTGGATCGGTTCCTCTGCTGCCATGGGCGCTGCAACTCCATCTCCTCTCACACCCGTTCTGGGCGAAATTGCCTTTGGAGCGACGGTTGTCGGCACTGCCGCTGATGCATTATCACAATTGGCGCAACCTAATGTCGGCCAATATACATACCAAGGCGTAGTCTCGCTGGCCGGGCAGATTGCTGGAGACTACAATCCAGCGGGATCATTGGCTGTGAATGGAGCTGCCGCGGTTATCAACAATGTCCCGCTGGCGACGACAATCCAAGATTGGCTAACTCAAAAATCGAATTCGATTTTTAACTCAAATTCGAATGGGGCGAAAAAGTGAAATTGATTGACGATGGGAACTTTCCCCGTTGGCTTCGCGTAGCGTTGTTCGTGGTGGGGCTGGCGATCTTTGGTGGTAGCTTGGCGCTTGAGTGGTTGCCGCGATGGGCCAGGTTGGGTGGTTTCTTGTTGGGATTCGGAATGATGGTTTTGGGTGGTTTTACTAGCCGTGCACATATGCTGCATATCAAGCCATTCGATAACAGCTACAAGAAGGCCCGCAAGAGCTACGAAAATGACGATGACGAAAGCAACAAGTGAAAATTAAAAAGAGGAATTTTTCGTCAGTACCGCTTGCTGTTCTCGTTCCTCTCGCGGCCCACGCGCAGACTCCGCCCGATGCGGCGGTCCGCACGACCGCCGAACAGTAGCGACAGGTCCAGCAGCAGCGGGATGCGTGTCCGTAGCGCGAGGGGTGCGCTCTGTTGAACCGCCAGAGTTTGGGCTTTTCCATCACGTTTGATCATTCACTTCTTCGTCGTGGGGTCGGCAGCGGCGAAGATAGATAGGGCCGACATTATTAAAGGGAACAAGGCAGTGTTCTACAAAAATATCGCTACTGGGTTGATCGTTGCTGTTGTACTGGGAGGCTGCGCCAGTGCGGGCGTCCAGCAACTCAAGGATGAGAGCGCCACAACGGTAGGCGAGAAAATTACCAAGGGCAAGAGCACGAAGGATGACGTGCGCGCTACATTCGGGGATCCAACCGAAACATCGTTTACCGACAGCGGCAATGAAATCTGGCGTTACCGCTATTCGCACTCCACGGCCAAAGGAATCAATTTTGTGCCTCTCGCCAACATATTCATGTCTGGCCAGGACGTGGACAAAAAGGAACTTGTGGTGTTTTTTGACGACAAGGGTGTCGTGAAAAATTTCGCCATGCAGTCGAGCAAGGAAGAAGTAAAGGGCGGCATCCTTCCGCAATAACCGGTTTCCACGAAAAATGACTCGCACCAAGCGGCTGTCAGCGGGAACACTGACGGCCTTGATTCCGCTCGCTGTCCACGCGCAGACCCCGCCCGATGTGGCGGCCCGTACCAACGCCGAACAGCAACAGCAGGTCGAGCAGCGGCGCGACGCGCAGCAGCGCGCCGCGACCGTCGCCGCGCCCGTTGTACGCTCGACTGCCCCTGTCGTCGGGGAGTACCCCGTGCTGCCCGTTGAGACACCGTGCTTTCGCATCGACACGTTCACGGTCGAGGTGCCCGATACGCTCCCTGAAGTGGTTCGTGTAAAGGGTGCATCGGCGTTGCCGCTCGATCCGTTCGCATTCCTGCATGACTGGCTGCGCCACTATGAGGGGCAATGCGTTGGCAAGCAGGGCGTTGACATGCTGGCGAAGGGCCTGCAAGGCGTTATCCTGAGCCACGGCTACATCACGACGCGTGTACTGATGCCGACCCAGGACCTCTCGAAAGGGGCGATGAAATTCACGCTCATACCGGGCGTGATCCGCAACCTGAAGCTTGCCGACGCCAGTACACGGGGCACGCTGAAAACCGCCTTTCCGGCTCGCGACGGCGACATCCTCCAGTTGCGCGACCTTGAGCAGGGGCTGGAGCAGATGAAGCGCGTCCCGAACCAGGACGCCTCCATGGAGATTGTGCCCGGTACCGAGCCCGGCCAGAGTGATGTCGTGGTTACGGTCAAGCGCACGAAGCCATGGTCGCTCGTCGTCTCGGCGGATAACTCGGGCACCGACGCGACGGGCCGTTACATCGGCAACGTGTCGCTCGCGCTCTATAACCTCCTGGGCATCAACGACGTGCTTTCAGGCGGCTACAACCAGGATTTGCAGTTCGGCAACCATGACCTCGGTACACACGGCTGGAATGCCTCGTATGCGGTGCCGTGGGGCTACTGGACAGGCACGCTGTTCGGCTACACAAACACGTATTACCAGCAGATTGCCGGGGTCAACCAGACGTTCGTTTCGAGCGGAAACGCGCAGACAGCCGGTCTGAAGCTGGAGCGCGTCATTCGTCGTAGCCAGAACGATGTTTCGGGCGTCGAGTTTCAGCTAATCAAGCGCTTTGGCGCGAGCTTCATCGATGACGTCGAAATCCCACAGCAGAAGCGCGACAACACGTTCATCGAGGCGGGGCTGACCAATCGCCATTACTTCGGCGCGGCGCAGTTCGACGGCACGCTCGCCTATCGCCAGGGTATCGGCTGGCTCGGGGCGATGCCGAATACAGCGAGTGGGCCTACGTACTATTTCCACATGGCGACGCTCGACGCCAATCTCTCGGTTCCGTTCGCTGTGGCCGGCAAGACGCTGCGCTATGTGGGTACGCTGCACGGGCAGTTCACCAACGACGAACTGAACTATATCGATGACCTGACCATCGGCAGCCGCTACACGGTTCGCGGCTTCAGCGGTGAAACGATGCTGGCCGCGGAGAAGGGCTTCTACTGGCGCAACGAACTCCAGTATCCGATTGGCCAGACGGGCCAGCTGCTTTATGCGGGCCTCGACTACGGCCACCTTTGGGGACCATCTACGGCGTTTCTTGCCGGGACGCAGCTCGCGGGCGCGGTCCTCGGCTTCAAGGGTTCCGTACCCTCGCGCCTGGGCGCGTTCAGCTATGACGTGTTCGCCGGCACGCCGGTCTACGCGCCGCGCGGCTTCCCTGCGCCGAGCGTGACGCTGGGCTTTCAGGTGACGGGGCAATTCTGATTGCGATTCACTGACCATAAGGAGCTAACAATGCGCCGAAAATTTTTGATGGGTCTGATTGGTGCCACCGTGCGATGGTGTCCAATGACAATATCGCAACCTTGAAATTCAAGGCTCCACGGGTGGCGTCACGCGCGCCTTGACGCTCTGCCTGGGGAAACCTGACCCGGTGCCCGCTGGCGTCACGACGCCCTTCGCCTACGAAATCACGGAAGGCGGCGCTGGCGATATCACGCAGATGGACAGCCGGATGCTGACGTTCAATATCTCGACAACGCAGACTGTGACGGGCACTCCTGCACTCGAACTGGCGACCGTTACGGCTGCGGGCGTGACCTATTCTCCGACGGTTCCGGGACCGCTGATGGCCGTCAGCCCGAACTACAGCGTCGCCGGCTCTCCGAGCCAGGCGGCGCTGTACGTTGTGCGCCTGACGAAGTAACGGATGAGTGGGCGACACAGGCGATGACCAGCAGGCTCTCGATCCTATCGAAGCGCTCACGCAGCAGGACAGCGCACTCGTGAATCACTTTTCGATTTCGGCCAGTACGCTTGGCAGGAATGCGCAGACCGTGATCGAAACGGTGAGCGCGTTCAGGATTTGACGCTGCAATCAAGCGGAGGCTGTGTCTCCGCTCTCACGCCAGACAAAAAAAACGGCGCGGCAGTGCAACCCGCACCGCCGCGCCGATCAGTCCAGCGCTGTTGCTATATCAAACTCAGTGTGCCGCCCTCACCTGCGTAGCCGGTTCCGACTGACGCGCACGCTGCGACACCAGGATCGCAATCGCCGCGAGCACCGCCGGTACGGCGAGCATCGCGAGAATCGCGGCAAATTCCCAGCCGAGTCCCAGCAGGGCACCGCCGATGGCCGAACCGAAGATGCTGCCGAAGCGGCCCATGCCCAGCATCCAGCTCACACCCGTTGCACGCGCAACCGTCGGATAGCGGCCCGGTGCGTAGGCGTTCAGGCCCGTTTGCGCACCGCTCATGCAGAAGCCCGCAGCGAACACCAGCAGCGCGAGCGACGAGGAAAGCGCGCCCACGCCGGCCAGCGCCAGCACGCAAATGCCGCCGCCGACGTACGCCGCGCTGATCACGCGCGCCGGACGCACCTTGTCCATGATCCAGCCCACCAGCACCGCACCGATCGTGCCGCCAATCTGGAACATGGCCGTGACGTTCGCCGCCACGGTAATGGAGAGGCCCGCGTCCTTGATCAGCGTGGGCAGCCAGCCGGTCAGCAGATAGATCACGAGCAGGCCCATGAAATACGTGACCCACAGCGCGAGGGTCATCACGCCATAGCCTTCCGAGAACAGCACGCCGATCGGTTTGCGCGTGGGCAGCGGCGGCTCCGTCGAGACGAAACTCTCGTCGCCCGCGAAGTTCGCGCCGGTCACGCGGTTCAGCGTCGCGGCAATGCGCTTGCTCGTCGCGCCCCGCACGGCGAGCAGACGCGCCGATTCCGGCAGCAGCCAGGCTTGCAGCGGCACGAGTGCGAGCGGAATGGCGCCGCCGAAAATCAGCACCGCGCGCCAGCCGTGGTTCGGCACGAGCCAGCCGGCCGCGAAGCCGATCAGTGCGGAGCCGAGGTTGAAGCCCGTGAACATGATCGTGATGAGCAGCGCGCGGCGGCGTTGCGGCGAGTACTCCGAGAGCAGCGTCGTGGAGTTCGGCATGGCCGCGCCAAGACCGACACCGGTCAGCACGCGCAGCACCGCCATTGACACCGGCGACTGCGTGAATGCCGTGAGAATCGTGAACACGCCGAAGAGGAACACGGAGGTGATGAGCACCCACTTGCGGCCAACGCGGTCCGAGGCCGGACCCGCGGCGAGCGCGCCGATCACGAGACCGATGGGCGCGGCGCTCATGACAAGCCCGAACTCGGGGCGCGAAATGCCCCACTCGTGAATGATGGAGGGCGCGACGAAGCCCATGATGGCCACGTCCATGCCGTCGGCGGTCACCGCGAGGAAGCACAGCGCCACCAGTAGCCACTGATAGGCCGAAATGTGGCGTTCGTCGATGAACGCCTTGACATCGATTGTTTTGCTGCCAGACATCTGTAGTCTCCTGTCCGTTCTGTGGTCTGCCGCTCGCTCGTGCCCGAGTCGAATTTCAACGAACTGCTATCCGTCGGGGGCACGATAGGTGGCCAACCCCTCGCCCGAAAGTGCGGGTTAACCACATATGGATATGTCCGTACCCGTCCGCATGGGCGAGTTCGGCACGCCCGCAGCCGCGAAGCCGCCCCGGAAGCCGCGCCGCGTAAAGGCCGGGCGCAATCAGCCCGCGCTTTGCCTGTCGCGGTCTGGGGCCGGAATCGAATCCAGCGTGATAAACAAAATCGATACTCTCCGAAAGGATTCGCAAACGAGCTGGACGATCATGCGGAATTCAGTTGCCGCTACCTCGCTGGGCGGCGCTCTCATTCGCGCCGCTTTTCGAGGCGGCGGCGCAGTTCGAACCGCTATCAGCGCCGCGCATTCGCCATGCGATTCAGTTATCGCAATACAAACGAAGCCAGCCCCGAAGGGCTGGCCGGTTCAACGGTGAATCACGCGAGGTTGCCCGAAGTCAGCCCGTTAAGGCGCGGCAACGCCTTGCGTAGTCGGCGTGTACGTCGCATAGAAGCTCGAGCCTGCCCAGGCATGCGTGGGCTGGTTGTACAACGGTGCGCCCTGCGTCCAGTTCGCGCCGAGGTGCCAGTCGCCAGTGCCCGTGAACTGCGCGACTGCCGGGTACGGATAGACCGGCCGGCTGGCCGTCACGTTGTTCGACGAATCGGTCTGATACGTCATGACCGCGTTCGGCGCCGTGCCCTGCTCGGCCCAAGCCGTGATCTGCGAGACGAGGTCGATGTTCGGGAAGCCTTCGCCGCCGCCACAGTGAGCCACGCCGGGCACGAGGTACAGGCGCGCGAAATCGCTCACGTTCGAAGCGCCCATCGTGTTCTGCATCGCTTCGTAGTACTGGGTCGTGAAGAGCGGCGAAATGTGTTGATCAGCCCAGCCGTGCCACAAGATCAGCTTGCCGCCCGCCTTCTTGAACGCCGAGAGGTCGGGGCTCGTCGCGTCCATCAGCGGATGATTGGCCTGCAGGTAGGTCGGGTAGAAGCTCGCATCCGTGTAGCCGAAGGTGTCGATGGTCGGCATGGCGGGCGAGCCCGTGAAGATCAGGTTGTAGGCACCCGTCACGATCATGTAGCTGAAGAGGCTCTTCACCGAAACCGGCGCGGCAGTCGAATTCGTCGTCGGCACTTCCACACCGACCCAGTTCTCTTCCGAACCCATCTGCGGGGAACCCGCCAGCATACGCTCGCCCGTTGTCGCGTCCACCGGTCCGCCATAGATCTTGCTCGCGGTGGCGACTTCGGCTGCGCTCAGGCAGTTGCTCGTGTTCGTCGCGCCTTGAGCACACTGGATCGATGCGGGATCGAAATTGCAGGTGCGCGGATCGGCGATCAGACCATCGGGCACACCCGCCTGGCCGCCGCATGCCGCGACGACTGCCTTGTGCAGCACGAGCGCCTTGTCGGCGTACAGGGTCGCGTTGCCGGTGCTGCCGCCGGTCGTGCTTTGCGACTCCACGCTCCAGCCGTGATACAGCGAGTTCTGGATCTGGAAGTGTGCAGCCGGCGCGCCCGCGACGATGCCGTTATAGTCGTTCGGGTAGCGTTGCGCGGCCATCAGCGCTTCGCGGCCGCCGTCCGAGCAGCCGATGAAGTACGCGTACTTCTGCGTTTGCCCGTAATAGGCCTTGATGAGTTTTTCCGCCGTGAGCGTCGTGATGTGCTGCCCGCGATAGGCGAAATCGGCCTGTTTTTGCGGGTCCGCGGTCCACGTCGTGTCGTTGCCCGAGTGGCCCATATCGGTCGCCGCCGTCACGAAGCCGCCTTCCTGCACGAGCGGACACGTGTAGCTGAAGCTGAACGACGACTGCTCGGTCGGGTCGCTCACGTTGCCGCACAGGCCCCCGCAGCCCAGCGCCGCAAAGCGCTGCGTCCACGTGCTCACCGGCAGCGCCACTTCGAACGTATTCGAAGGTGCGAGCGTGCCCTTCACGGTACAGAAGTTGACCGAAGCACCGTTGATGGTCGCCGTGGTCACGGTAGCCGAAGTAATCGTGCTTCCCGAACCGCCAATATCGGTGATGTCCACCGATGCCAGCTTCGAGCAATCCACCACGGGCGCCACGACGGCTAGCGGCGCTTTCGACGCATCACCGCTGCTGTTGCTGCCGCCGCCGCTGCCGCACGCGGCCACGAGGGTGGCCGCCGCGAAGAGGGAGAACAGCGAGAGCAGCGAGGCTGCACGAGCGCGCACGCTCGTAAAAATCCGCCGGGTATGCAGGTTTCTCATGCTTGCCTCCTGGCGTTGTCCGTATTGGTGTTGTTCTGATTCATTTTTCACGCCTCCGATGCTGTTTTTTCTCATTAGGATATCTAATTAATGTAGATGCGTAGACCGTGCGACATGAGATGTCCAATCTAATCGTCTTATTGTTCCTTCTAATTCTCTTATTGCCGCCTTGCTCGTGCTCTGCTGCTCTGCTACAGCCCGTAGTCCGCGTCGCCTGCCGGCTCCATGCCAAACGCCCGCTTGGTCGCCTCGGCGCGTTCCGAACAGAGGAATGTCAGGAAGTCCGCCGCCGCCTGCCGCTGCTGCGACACGGCGCAGATCGCCGCGGAAAAGACCGTGACGAGTTGCGCGCCTGCGGGCAGCGGCCCGATCACGTCGACGCCCGGCACGTCCTTTAGCTCGCTCAATTGCTGAAACCCGATCTCGACCTCGCCTTCCACGATCAGGCTGGCCACCGGCACGCCCGGCTGCGCCATCACGAGGCGCGGCCCGAGTGTTTCGGCCACGCCCCAGCGTTCGAGCAGCCTCAGCAGATGGTCGCCGCTAGGCCCCGTCGAATAGCCAATGCGCGCCGCGCGCAGAACCGTCTCGCGCAGTGCGTCTTCAGTGCCGATATCCGGGTGCGCCGCACCGGCGGCGACGGCCGCCGCCATGCCGGAGCGCACGACGTCCGTGCGCTCGCCGATGAGATGCCCGCCCGCCGCCAGGCGCTCGATAGCAGCCGAGGCCAGCACGGCGAAATCGAACGCCGCGCCCGCCTGCACGCGCCGCGCGGCTTCCATGCCGCCTATCGCGGCAACGGTCAGCCGCTGCCCCGTTTCGCGCTCGTATTGCTCGGCGAGCCCCGCAAGCAGGAGGCGCGTCGCCATCGACCCGACTCCCGCCAGCGCGGCGTTGCTTTTCCCATCGTCCTTTGTCATTGACTTCCGTTTCAGTCGAGAGTGAGCGAGGCCGCCTTATAGGGCGCTTCGCCGGTATTGCACAGATTGCGAGCCGCTGCGTGTGCGCTCACAATCCCTTTGCCTTAAGCCGCGCATCGAGGCGCGGATACACGCGGCGCGCGTTGCCTTGGTAGATCTTGTAGCGATCGGCGGCGTCGACATGTGCGGCTTCGATATAACGCTTCGTGTCGTCGTAGTTGTGGCCCGTTTCGGGGTCAATGCCGCGCACCGCGCCGATCATCTCGCTCGCGAACAGAATGTTGTCCACGGGAATCACGCGCGTGAGCAGATCGATGCCGGGCTGGTGATACACGCAGGTGTCGAAGAACACGTTATTCAGCAAATGCTCGCTGAGCGGCGGCTTCTTCAGTTCCTGCGCGAGGCCCCGAAAGCGCCCCCAGTGGTAAGGCACCGCGCCGCCGCCGTGCGGAATCACAAAGCGCAGCGTGGGGAAATCGCGGAACAGGTCAGACGTCAGGCACTGCATGAATGCGGTCGTATCCGCGTTCAGGTAGTGCGCGCCTGTGGTGTGGAAGCACGCGTTGCAGCTCGTGCTCACGTGGATCATCGCGGGAATGTCGTATTCGACGAGCTTTTCGTAGATCGGATACCAGTGACGGTCGGAGAGCGGCGGGCTCGCCCAGTGGCCGCCCGAAGGATCGGGATTCAGGTTGACCGCTACATTGCCGTACTGCTCGACGCATTTGACGAGTTCCGCAACGCACGTGGCGGGATCGACGCCCGGGCTTTGCGGCAGCATCGCGGCCGGCACGAAATGCTCGGGGAAGAGCTCGCTCACGCGGTGGCACAGCTCATTGCAGATCGCGGCCCAGGTGCTCGACACCTGGAAGTCGCCGATGTGATGGGCCATAAAACTCGCGCGCGGGCTGAAAATCGTGAGATCAAGACCGCGCTCGCGCATCAGCTTGAGCTGATTGAGTTCGATCGATTCGCGCAATTCATCATCGCCGATCTTCAGTTCCGACGCCTTCGGCATATCGGATGGATGGGCGATGCCCGCTATCTGGCGTTTGCGCCACGCCTCCAGCGCTTTCGGCGCCGTGGTGTAGTGGCCATGAATGTCGATGATCATTGGGACCCCTGCTGCTGATTCGAATCGTTGCGCTACGGTACGAATTAGCCCCACCGCGCTAGTAGCCAGGGCTATTACCTAGATTGCGCAAAAAATGCCGCTCATGCCAATAAGCGGGTGCGGCAGCCGGCGGCTGAAAATACTGGAAACCACGGACGCCGTGGGGTTTGCGCCGCGCCGCGTTGCCCGACTGAGGCGTCGCGCCGCCCCGCCGCCGCTTGCCAAACGCCGATAAATTAAATCGATGCCTCGATAAACATCTGGTAAGCGATGGATGGAATTCGAAGGGTCGTTGGGGGCGGCCGATGCGCGGCGGCGAATTCGCTCATAATGGACAGTTCCTCGGCCTGCCAGCGTGCGGATGAACCACCATGCATATCGACCGGTTTGAAATTCGCGTTCCCGAAGAGGCACTCGACGACCTGCGCCGGCGTTTGCGCGCCACGCGCTGGGCCAACGCTACGCCCTCGCCGGCGTGGCAACAAGGGGCCGATAGTGCATGGCTGCGCGAGCTCGTCGCATATTGGGCAGACGAATACGACTGGCGCGCCGCCGAACGCGCGCTGAACCAGTTGCCGCAGTTCATGGCCGAAGTGAGTGGTGCGGGTGGTGCGGGCGGCCAGCGTGTGCACTTCGTGCATCGGCGCGGCGCGGGCCCGAAGCCGTACCCGCTCGTCATCACGCACGGCTGGCCGGGCTCGTTCATCGAATTCCACGCGCTGCTCGACCGGCTCTGCGATCCCGCGACATACGGCGCGGACCCAGCCGATGCGTTCGATGTCGTCGTCCCGTCGCTGCCGGGCTTTGCCTTTTCGCCCGCGCCGGCAGCGCCCGGCACCTCCGCGTTCCAGATCGCAGACCTGTGGGCCGCGCTCATGCGCAGTCTCGGCTACGAGCGCTTCGGCGCGCAGGGCGGCGACCTCGGCGCGGGTGTGTCCATCGCGTTAGCCGCGCGGCACAGCCAGGCCGTGGAGGGCATCCACCTGAATTTCCTGCCCAGCTCGTATGAACCCGCAATCGACGCTGCGCAAGCCCCGCTCACCCCGGTGGAACAGGACTATCTGCGCGAAAAGGCCGACTGGGCAGCACTGGAGGGCGGATACGCGCATATGCACAGCACCAGGCCGCAAACCGCGGCGGCGGCGCTCAACGACTCGCCCGCTGGACTGGCCGCATGGATCGGCGAGAAGTTTCGCGCGTGGAGCGACTGCGACGGTGACATCGAGCGGCGGTTCTCGAAGGACACGTTGCTTACGGACCTTTCACTGTACTGGTTCACGGGCAGCATCGGCACATCCATGCAGATGTACTGGGAGAACCGTCTCCAGCCGTTTCGCTTCGCGGCCGGGCAACGCGTGGCGCTGCCCGTCGCCTTCGCGCACTTTCCCAAGGAGATCAATCACCCGCCGCGGTCGTGGCTCGAGCGCGTGTTCGATGTCGCGCAATGGACCGACATGCCGCGTGGCGGCCATTTCGCCGCCATGGAAGAGCCCGATCTGCTCGCTGCCGACATTCGGCGCTTCTTTAAACGGTTCCGGCAGTGAGCGTCACTGCGCTGTGCTATCGCCGAACGGATGCGCGGGAGCATCCGTCGCGCGCCACGCGTAACGCCTGAGGAGCGCGGCATAGCCTTCGATCACGAAACCACTGCATTTGTGCCGATAGTCGTCGCGCCGCATGCGGTAGGCGCGCGCCAGCTGAAACCACGGCAAGCGCGGCAGATCGTGGTGCACGAGATGGTAGTTGTTGTTCAGATACAGAAAGCGCATGACGAGCCCGGCCTCGTTGATGGCGATACGCGCCTTGGGATGCGACGCCGCGCGATGCTCGTACAGCGAGCGGACCATCGCGAGCCCGAGCGCGGGCCAGGTGACGGCGGCGAGATACCACCACCACGGCACGCCCGCGTAACGCTGCACCCACGCGAGCAGCAGCACAACGGCCGCGAAGTGCGCGAGCCACATCGGCACGTCACGCCAGTCGCCGCTTCGCAGCGCTTTCACCGCGCCGGCGAGCATGGCGGCCACGCTCATGGGCGGCCCGATCACCACACGGCCCACGAAGCTCTTGCGTGCGTGCCATAGCACGCGATGCCAGCGCGGCAGGCGAGCCCATCGCTCGTGCCGCACGTAGTTCGTTTCGGGGTCGATGCCAGGCACAGTCAACGCTTCGTCGCGATGATGCGCCATATGGCTCTCGCGGTACACCGCATAGGGAAACCAGACGGCAAGCGGCGGCCAGCCCAGCGCCATGTTCAGCCATGCGAAACGGGTGGGATGACCGTGCAGCAATTCGTGCTGGAGCGACATATGCCATGCGCACAACACGATGAGGCATGGCGTGGCGGACACGAGCGTGACCAGACCTGAGCGCACGAACGCCAGCACCGCAAACCAGCCACCGTAGATCACGGCGATCAGCAGCCACGTGGGCCATTCCGTGCGTGCGGTGAACCCTGTGGCGAGCGCGGCGATTTCCCGCGCGTGATCTGCGTCGAAGTATTCGGCCATGTTCGCCAGCTCCCGCGATGAAGGATGGTGCCACTCCATACGGAGAGCAAAGCAACGCAGGTCCTCACCATACCGAACGCGCGGCGCTTCACCAACCAACGAATTGCCATTTGCTTATTTCACCGCGCCGCGCGACGCGCCACGAGCGTGCGGCGTAGAATGCGCCGATGACCCGCTGGATCGCCTCCCTGCCGATGTACAACGTGACGCCGCAACATGCGGCATCGTGGCGCTCGCTGTTGAGCGACTGTCTGGCCATCGTTGCACGCTCGTTCGAGTTGGGCGACATCGCGATCGAGAACGCGCCGGAGGGCGAACTCATGCCCCACTGGCGGCGCGAGGATTTGCTGCTCTCGCAGACCTGCGGGTATCCGTACCGGATGCTCGGCCTCGCCAAAGATGTCCATCTGATTGCGACCCCGATATTCGACGCGCCCGGTTGCGAAGGTCCGCGCTATCGCAGCGTGCTCGTCGTTTCGGCGCAGGCGTGGGAGCGCGGCGCGAAAACGCTGGCAGCGTGCCGCGGCTTGCGCGCCGCATGCAACGGCGCGGATTCGCATAGCGGCATGAACGCGTTTCGCCACGCGGTCGCGCCGCTCGCACGCGACGGCCGCTTCTTCGCCTCGGTGCGCTGGACAGGCTCGCACGCGGCCACCTTACGCGCGCTGGCGAACGGCACGGCCGACGTGGGCGCCATCGACTGCGTCACGTTCGCGCTGCTTCACGATTCGCAGCCCGAACGGTTCGACGGCGTGCAAACCATCGGCATGACAGCCTCCGCCCCCGGCCTCCCGCTGATCGCCTCACGCGCGCTCGGCAAGAATCAAGCCGATGGATTGCGCGATGCGCTGGACGCCGCGCTCGCAGCCGATCCTGAGCGTGCACACAAGCTGCGCCTGCGCGGGTTCGCCAGGCTCACTGGCGAGGCGTACGCCGAGATCGAGGCGTTCGCCAGCACTGCGGCTCGACAGGGCTATGCCGAGCTGCGTTGAAGCGCGGCGTCAGGCTCATCCGCGTAGTCTTCGCTATCGATCTCGTAGCCCGAGGGCTGGCCACGCCGTTGCGCGCCGCAAAACGACGAATATAGATAAGCAATCCTCCCAAAATTGGTTGTCCGCTTGCGACGCGCTCTCTAGCATCGCTTTATCCACAACTCTTCGAATAACGGATCCTATGAAAAAAAGAACCTTGCTGGGCACGATGCTGGCTTCGCTCGCGATGGCCGTGAGTTTCGGGGGCGTGACGCTCGCGCACGCGGCGGACCAGACGTTGCGCGTGGGCATCATGTCGGGTGAAGACGAGGACGTATGGCGCGTGGTCGCCGCCAACGCCGCGAAGCGCGGCCTCACGATCAAGGTGACCACGTTCTCCGAATACACGCAGCCCAACGAAGCGCTTTCCAGCCACGACCTCGACGCCAATTCGTTCCAGCACAAGCCGTATCTCGACGCACAGATCAAGGCGCGCGGCTACAAGATCGTGCCGGTGGGCTTTACCTACGTGCAGCCTATCGGGCTGTATTCACGCAAGGTGAAGTCGGTAACGGACCTGCCGCAGGGCGCGACCATTGGCGTGCCGAACGATCCGAGCAACGAAGGCCGCTCGCTGCTGCTGCTCCAGGCACAGGGGCTCATTACGTTGCGCGACGACGTCGGCCTGCTGCCGACCGCACGCGACATCGCGAAGAATCCGAAGAATATCCGTATCAAGGAACTCGATTCGGGTATTGTCGGGCGTGCGATTGGCGATCTGGATGCGGCCGTTGTCAATACGGACTGGGCCGTGAAGTCGGGGATCAAGATTCCGCAGGAGCGGATTGCTCAGGAGAAGGTGACTGGCAATCCTTATCGCAACTTCATTGCCGTGAATGAGAAGGATGCCAATGCGGGTTGGGTGCGTGCGCTTGTGGAGAGTTATCAGCAGGCTAATGTCGCTTCTGAGATTATTGCCGTGTATCACGGGGCGACGCTGCCTGCCTGGCAGGGTGCTCCGCAGCAGTAAGCGGGTATGCGGTGGGGCGCTGTGATGCTTTTTGTTCGCGGCTAGTCGGCGCTTTTGCGCTTTCCTTTTGGCTTTCCTTGTGTTCGCGTGGAAGTGTCTGAATTTTTGTGTGCAAGGCAGATAAAAACCTGCCGTCTGGCAGGTCATCAATTGCATTCTACAAATGATTCCTGGTGAAGCGATCCTCGTAGAGGATCGCGAACTGGTTCATCGCGGCTTTCCAGTCATGTGCGGCACGGCTCCAGTCAGCCGTGATATTGCGCAAGGCCAGCCACAGCAGTTTGGTCGCGGCCTCGTCCGTGGGGAAGTGCCCACGCGTCTTGACGATCTTGCGTAG
>NZ_JAMBPS010000034.1:0-86197 GCF_024206515.1 Paraburkholderia sp. CNPSo 3281
GACCAGGCGTTCCCGTCTAACCGTCTGCTCGCCTCGGCCACGCTCGACCGGCTGCGCCACAACGCTTATTGCCTCGTGCTCGACGGTCACTCCTATCGAAGCCCGCGGCACCTTCCGGAGCATCACTTGAACCTTGCAAACGCGACTTAAACGGCCCATTCTTAAACCACAAAGATGCTCGTTTCTACCCACTTCTGCTGGCGCCTATATGCCGGAAATACCCGGCTCCTTTATGCCGGAAGGTGACACCCTGTTTGTTGCGAGGCCCAACCTCGTGGTCTTCCCATTTAACACCTCCATATTAGAGGTGTTGCGACGACCGGTTGAATCCGCCCAATACGTCAGCATTCGCTACAGCGAACGTCTGGCCGAAGCGGGTATCGAGCCCTCCGTCGGCAGTCGTGGCGACAGCTACGATAATGCGCTGGCCGAAACGATCAACGGCCTGTACAAGACAGAACTGATTCATCGGCGCGCCCCGTGGAAAACGCGGGAATCCGTCGAACTGGCAACGCTGGAATGGGTGGCCTGGTACAACCATCATCGGTTGATGGAGCCGCTGGGCTATATCCCGCCCGCTGAAGCTGAGGCAAACTACTACGGGAAACTCAGAAATATCACTGACGTGCCCGCATTAACTTAAACCAACCGGCCTCCACGATTCCCGGTGCGGTTCACTTGCCATAATGCTTCATCTCCATTCACGCCTTTAGCCGCCTTCAGTTGGTTGAAGTAGGTCGGCTCGCTCAGTAACTTCGCAAACGTGGAAACTTGCCGCTTGCGATAGCCAAGAGCAACAACGTCTTCTCTCGTGATAGCCTGACGGACGACCTCTGAGAAGAGGTCTTGGTTGTCCTGAACTAAGCTGGCAGCTTGTTCCTTCGATAAGACAAGCCGCCTCAGTTCAGTATCAGTGATGTTGATTTTGTCCTGCGACGCAAACTCGACGGACGCAATGTGCTCAAAGAAAGCAAGCAGTTTCGGAATCTCTTCGCCAATAAATGAGAAATGAGTTTTATGTGGCGTACCTGTTTGGCCATTGAAAGCCTGAATTGTCAGGACACGCAAGTCTCTTGTAGATTCCAGAAACTTGGCGACGATCTCGGTACGACCTTTTTCGGTGCGCCGCAGCAAGACTTCCTTTTTCACTGTCGCATAGTGAAGCCCGTCTGAGTCGATCACCTTCGAGGCTATCCGCACTGCCTCATGTGCATCGATATAAATCCGCGGACTAATGTAGGTTTTTCCCGGCAACTTGTTTTGATGAATTTGATCTTCGTCGTCCATCGTGCCCCCATGGCTTCGTTGTAGCGAATCGAACAAGCGCCGCTAACAACAGAAAAGCAGGCAAAAGCGCCTACAGCGTAAGCGTCAATCTGAGGCCGTCTTGACGATCAGAACTTGACTTCCGAGAGCTGCTGATTCGCGAGCACGAGATCGAAGGCGGCGGGATCGAAGCTGCCGCCGCACCACTCAAGGAAGTGGTCGTGCTCTTCGTGCCTCGGATCGGCGATCGCTTCGAGGAAGTCGGCATATCCTGGCACTCCACCGACGTCTTCCGGTGGACACGCATTCTGCCCGTCCAGGCACAACGGCCGGCGCATATCTGGATCAGGCACGAGTGCCTTCTCGACTTTGATCCGATGCTGCCAGTTGTCACCGTAGTCGTAGATGTAGGTGAATGACTTCAGCCCGCCCAGCGCCTTCGCCAGCGTGACCCGTGCTTCATTGAGCATCGGCGGATCGCTCTGGAATCCGAAGTCATCCGGTTCACCATAGTTGGTTTCGCCGAAGACGAACTCGTGCAGGTGCCCGCCTTCCCAGCCCATGGCCAGTTGCAGCACGACATGCAGCTTGCCCAGACGGATCGAGCCGGGAACGATGATTCGTCGCCAGATCGCCGGCTTGATGTACTTCAGCTCAACGCGCAGTACGTAATCGGGCACTGGCGCCTTGACCAGGCGCACTGCAGGTTTGCGGGGTTGGACCATCGGATTGATTGTCAGGCGGCTTGCTGCTCGATGTGTGCAGCCGGCATCAGGCGCCACGGCAGCAACTCGTCGATGCGGTTGATGGGATGATCGGCGATGCGCTCAAACACCGTGCGCAGGCAGGCAAACGGCTCGATGCCGTTCAGGCGCGCCGTACCGATCAGGCTATAGATCACCGCCGCGCTTTCGCCACCACCGTCGGAGCCTGCGAACAGATAATTGCGCCTGCCGAGAACCAGCGGCCTGATCGCGCGCTCCGCCGTATTGTTGTCCACCTCGACGCGCCCGTCTTCGCAATAGCGTGTGAGTGCGTGCCAGTGCCCCAGCGAGTATCTGATCGCCTTCGCCAGCCCCGACTTCGCTGAGACCTGTGACAGCGTGTGTTCGAGCCAGGCCTTCAGCTCAGTGAGCAATGGGGCCGAGCGTAGCTGACGCGCAGACAGGCGCACGTCCGGCGTCTGGCCACGAACCTCGCGTTCAACAGCATACAGCGCCCCAATGCGGCGCAGTGCTTCCTCGGCAATCGGTGAGCTGTCCAGCCTGTACAGGTCGTAGAACTTGCGCCGCGCATGCGCCCAGCATCCGGCCTCGATGACCGTGCCGTCACGATACAGCGCGTCATACCCGCTGAAGGCATCTGCCTGCAGGATTCCCGTGTAGCCCGCCAGATGTTCCCGAGGTCGCTCACCTTTGCGGTCGGGTGAGTACCTGTACCAGACTGCTGGTGGCGCGCGGCTCCCTGCCGGGCGGTCATCCCGCACATAGGTCCACAGGCGCGCCGTGCGTGTCTTGCCACGCCCCGGCTCCAGCACCGGCACGGGCGTGTCGTCGGTATGGATCTTGTCTGCGGCGCGCACGTAACCACCGAGTGCGTCGGACAGGGGTTGCAGCAGCGCAGCCGCTTCACGCACCCACGAAGCCAGTGTTGCCCGGTCCAGTTCGATGCCCGCGCGGCGATAGATGCCGGCCTGCCGGTATAGCGGCATATGGTCAGCGTACTTCGCGACGACGACCTGTGCGAGCAGCCCCGCACCCGCCATCGAGCGTGCTATCGGCCGCGAAGGTGCCGGCTCCTGTACTACTGCGGCACAGCGCGGGCAGCTCAGCTTCGGACGTACGTGACGCAGTACCTTGAAGTAGCCGGGCACATAGTCGAGCACCTCCGAGACGTCTTCGCCGAGCGCACGCATCTGTTTGCCGCATTCCGGGCATCCGCAGTTTGACGGCGCATGCACAACCGTTTCGCGAGGAAGATGGGCAGGGAAGTGCCGTGACTTGCGGCGCAGCGGAACAAGGTTCGTAGTGGCCGACGTATCCGCACTCGCGTCGGCATCAGGCGCCTTCGCCGGTGCTGCCATAGCTGGTTCAGGAACAGGCAGCTCACCGAGCGCGAGCTGCAGCTGGTCCATCAGTTCTGTCATGCGCTCCGATGAGCGGCCATACTGCCATCGCTTCAGTCGCGAGATCTCGGCCAGCAACTGCGCGATGGTCTCGTCGCGCGAGGCAACGATGCGCTTGAGAGCGGCGATGTCATCGGGCAGATGGTTGGCTGGCATGCATGTCAGTGTAAATGAAGCCCACGCGCCGGCCGCTACGCTGCCCAAGATAGACTCTTGATGGGTGATGCGATGAAGTCCATCGTCGTGACTGCCTACCTGGCGAAGGCCACGCGGCAGATATGCTGTGTCGCCATGGTGCTCAGCTGCCTTGCAGGCCCCGTCTTGGCAGAGGAGTCCGAGGGAACCCCGGGCAACCCCGCGACCGCGGCTCCGGTCTACAAGGTCGGCGACACCTGGACATTCTCGGTGTGCACGACGAACACAAACTCCGATGCTGCCGTCCAGCACGTCGAGTCTGTCGTCACCGTGGCTGACAATCAGACCACACTCAATGTCCCGAGAAAAGGTGCGCCGCCCCTTGAGATGGTTTTTAATGCCCAGGGCGACGTTATCAGCGATGGTGGCTCAACCTATGAGCCCGCTAAAGGGTTGCTCGATTTCCCGATGGCGGTCGGCAAAAGCTGGGACATTCGTCACGTCAGGCACTGGGCGTCGGGAGGGAACATGGTCGTCAGCGCGCACGCGTCGGTCGAAGCGTTCGAGAAAGTGCAGGTGGACGCCGGATCCTTCGACGCCTACAAAATCGTGGTCCACGGACTGAACAAAGGAAAGCTCAGCGGCGGTCCCGCGTCGCGATTCGACATCACGTACTGGTACGCGCCCAGTACAAAACGAATCGTGAAGTACGTGTACCAGTGGACCAACTATCTCCATCTGGAAAATTACACGTACGAGCTGACGGCGTATTCACTTGCACCTTGACCGCTGATGTCGAACTATTGACATCAGCGGACGGGACCGGCTTCGCACGTTGTGCCGAGCAACAAGCGCGCAAGCTGCGCGCTGGCCTGCTCACTGAACCGGATCGCGAGACCATCGCGGAAGCGCTGGAGCGGCTCGCGCACGCACTGCCGTGAGTGGGTTGGTCGCCGCGCGCGGTCGCTGCAAAACGCTGGCTGGTGGCACCAGGCTGCGGCAGAACCCGTGTCCAGCGGCACGGTCTGGACGGCGAGCGCCGACCGGCGTGGTCGGTTGCAATTGCGGACGGGCGCAGCAGGATTGCTCGCATCGTCAAACCCGCGCCGAGCCTGCGCGAGACCGGGTCTGACACCCGCGGGGTGGGAAAACCGCGCGCCAAACCCGCCCGGCAGCCCCGCGGCGGGGACGGGGGCCCTTGCTCAGCGACTCCGGAGGGCCGGCGATGTGGGGGGCGTGCCGTGATAAGCGGCGTTATCGCCGCTACGTTCCCACCACCGTTGTGCCCTCTGAACACATCTCTCGATATTTCTGTTGGCTTACATGTTTCAGTTTTTATTGGGTCAAACGCAGGTGCTTGTTCTCGTTTTTATTGTTTTCTTTTTTGATCATTTTTGTGGGCGAACACGAGCGTGACGAGCAGGTTGAGATCGAGGCTGCGCAAATTAGCGGACATAATGGCTGGTATTTCCGTTATTCATTTCCACTATAGCAGCCGGGAAACTAAGCTGGGTTCGTACCAGATCACGGAGCCCTCCTATGAATATCCTGCTCGTCTATGCGCATCCCGAACCCAAGTCGCTTAACGGCGCGCTCAGAGACTTCACCGTGCGGCGTCTCGAGGCGGCGGGTCACGCCGTTCAGGTGTCGGACCTCTATGCCATGAACTGGAAAGCGACGCTCGACGCGCAGGACAGCGTCGAGCGCCGGGGCGGCGCGCCGTTCGATCCGTCGCTCGATTCGAAGCACGCTTTCGAGAACGGCCTCCAGGCCGGGGACATCGCGCGGGAGCAGGCCAAGCTCTTGTGGGCCGATACGCTCATCCTGCAGTTTCCGCTCTGGTGGTTCTCCATGCCTGCCATCCTCAAGGGCTGGGTGGAGCGTGTATTCGCGTACGGCTTCGCCTATGGCGTGGGTGAGCACTCCGACGTGCGCTGGGGAAACCGCTACGGCGAAGGTACGCTGGCCGGCAAGCGCGCGATGCTCGTCGTGACGATGGGCGGCTGGGCGTCGCACTACGGGCCTCGGGGCGTGAACGGCCCGATCGACGACATTCTGTTCCCGATCCATCATGGCGTGCTCTATTACCCGGGCTACGACGTGCTGCCGCCGTTTCTCGTGTATCGCACGGGACGCATTGACGAGGTGCGCTATGCGCAAACGCGCGACGCGCTCGGTGCTCGCCTCGATGCGCTGGCAAAGACCGAACCCATTGCGTTTCGCAAGCAGAATGGCGGCGCGTATGAAATCCCGGCGCTCACGCTGCGTGAAGGCGTTGCGCCGGAGCGCACGGGGTTTGCCGCGCACGTAGCGTAAGCGAGTGCGGTGGCGCTTGCGGACTCCGCAAGCGGCCGGGAAACGATCTGCCTAGCGCCCCATGCGCCGGTCGTAGCTGCTCACGACCCGGTGAATCAGCGTGGGGTCGCGCGCGTCGGCGGTATCGAACTTCACGACTACGCTGCCGTCGGTTTGCTGGTGCACGTTCGCCGTCACGGTGCCACCGTCGAGTGTCCCCGCAATCGTGCCCGTGCCGGGGTCCTGCACCGTGATCGCGAGTCCCTCGTCGCGCATGGCGCCCGATGCGGCGGCGAATGACCGGTCGTAGCTGGCGGGCGTCATGACCACGGTGCCGGGCGGCACCGCATAGTAGGGACATCCCGCCAGTGGCAGCAGGCAGGCACAAACCCCTGCGAGCATGAGACCCCTCACGACTGAACCTGCTGTTGAGGAACATTGACGCTCGCCCCGTAGACTCATCACAGTTCTCCTCAATGCGAAATATCGTTCGACATCCTAAAAGCTGACCGCCAGGCCAAACGACACGCCGTGCACGTTGTGGCCAAACACATAGCGGACCATTGCCCGTGTACGGGTGATGATGATGGGATACGTGCTGCTGTCGAGTTCCAGGCCCACTCCCAGCGAGGTCAGTTCGTTAAAGCCGAGCACTCCGGCGCTGTCGCCGAAGTAATGCGAGTAGGCGAACTCCAGCACGTAGCGCACCGGTTTGTCGAGCGCGTGCCAACCCGTTGGCGCGCGCCAGCGCGTCCAGAGGCTCACTTGCTGCGCCATGGCAGAACCCTGAACGGCTTGCGAACTGCCTCCAAAGCTGCGCAGGTAGATATCGGTTGCGCGCAATTCCGCATCGATTTCGTAGTTTTCGCGGTAGTGCTCATAGTCGAGCATCAGCGAACCGCCGTAGCCATACGCGTCCAGATAGCCGTTATTGAGGAACTGGAGATTGCTGTCCGTGACATGGTTGAACAACGTCTGTCCGACGCGCAGATCGCTGGAAACACGGCCAATCGTGCCGTTGATGATCGGGCGAAACACGAGTTCGTTGGTGATGCGGAAGTCCCAGCCAAGCCCCACCGTGCCGCTGAAGGTATTCCACCGCGTGGGCACCGCCCGCGTCTGTGCGCCGTCGGTCGCGATGAACGTCGGGTCGTAGCGGCTATAGGCGAGCGTGCCTTCCATGTACAACGGAAACGACCGGCTCAGCGTAAAACCGCCGCCTAGCTGTGTCTGCCCGAAGCCTGGGTTACCGGTGGTGCCGTTGTTGATCGAAAGCGAACTGGTGGTGACGTCCGGCACCGTGGTGTAGGTCATGATGGACAGCACGGCGTCCGCATGCTGCTTGATGTTGCCGCCTATCACGGTCTGGTTCGACAGTTGACCCGGTACGTTCTGGGCGTGCGCTTGCCACGGCAGCACTGCGGCGAGCATCGCCGCCCCAGTCCTCACTAGCGCGATGCGCAGCTGCAGCCAACGGACGGTGGTGTTCGTCATGTTCGATCCTGCCGGTTCCCGATGCCCGATGGGGTCTGATTGCACCTGCTCGAATTTGCTTAAAGCCTTCTCACGCCCGATTGCGCGCATGGCGTGAGGCCTCCTGCACGCCGCGTACGGCGGCGGCCACGATCAATCCGGTAAACACGAGGCCGATCAGTCCGAGCAGCACCGCGTCGATGCGGCCGAACGCGGTGGTCGGCACCACATCGCCGTAACCGATGGTCAGCGCCGTGATCGCGCAGAAGTACACGGTCTCGCCCATCGGCGAAGGGGTGCGGTTCAGCGTCTCCACGGCGCCGCCGAAGTAGAACATGCCGATCGTCAGGACGACGAATATCAGTAGCAGCCCGCCCAGAAGCAGACGCATGTACCAGATGGTCCGGCTCGATTCCAGCAGGATTTCGCGTGCTTTCGGGGCATGGTCCGCACTTGTTGGCGCATTGTTCATGGTGTATTCCTCTTGGGCGTGGCTGCGCCACGCTGTGCGAAACGCTCGACTATCTGCAGCATCAGGCACGCGTAAGCGGTGACGGCAAGAAAGAGCGCCATGCGCACGGCGAATGCGCGGTACACATCCTTGCCCGCCACGCTGTCCTGGACCGACTGACCCAGCAGAATGATCATGGTGACGAGACTGTTCAGCCAGAAGCCGGGCGAATAACGCGTGGGGCGGATGCGATAAAGCTTGCGCGCCACGAGCAGGCCGAACAGCAGCATCCAGAGATAGAACATCCAGATGTTCACGAAGAGCCTGAGCGCAAACCAGAACGCGACGGCGAGCAGTCCACCGAGCGCCGTGGAGCCGAGCAGTTCACGCGCCGCGCCGCGTGCCGACGTGGTGCAGCTTTGTCTGCCGAGGCTCACGGACTTCATGATGATCGGCATGTAGCTCGCGGGGTCGTTCATCGCCAGCAGCCAGGCGGGCATGACCACGAGCGCGGCCTGCAAGGCGATGCGCGACGCCGTCCCCCGCGGCAGGACGCGCGCGGCCGGTTTGGCGCCCGCCACCGCGGCGCCGGCCTCGGGAAAGAGCGCATGGCTCACGACCGAGACGAGCACGGCGAGCAGCAGCCCTTTGACGAGCGCACCGACCACCGTGGCGGCGAGTTGCTGGTCGGCCACGCCGGCCGCGGTAATCATCGTGAGGCCCGCCGCGAGGAACGTCGCCACGAGATTGTTGCCGCCGCGCAGGCCGGCGCGAAACGCGAGGAAGAGACAGAGGCCGACGAGCAGCACGCCCGCGAACGCGTAATCGCGCAGCACGGGGACGAGCAGCAGGCCGCTGCCCGTCGTGAGCGCGACGACCAGTGCGAGAGCGAGCGCCGCCTTGAGCGAAAGCGGCCGGTTTTGCGTCCCCAGCAGAAAGACGGCGAGCACCGGCGCGATCACTGGAATCGGAAAGGCGAGCGCGAAGCTGATCGCAAGCGTAAGCGCCGTGCCGGTGGCAACGCGTAGCGCGCGGCGGCCGGGAATCGAAGGGCTCGTTTGCATGGACGCCGCTCAGTAGAGGTAGGAGAGCCAGCTCATCACGCGCAGGAACACGCGGCCGAGCGGATTGAGCGGGTTGCCGGCGCTCGGAAACGCCATCACTTCCGCCTGCCCACCCACGCGAACGTTGCGCAGCCGTGCGCGTTCGTCGCTGTCGAACTCGACGATTACGGGAAAGCGTTGCGCGGGCCGCAGCCAGTCGCGGCTATTCTGCACGGTGGGCAGGGTGCCGGGCGGCGTGCTCTGTCCGACGCTCACGCCATAGCCGATGCTGCGCACGCGTCCGGTGAACACTTCGCCCGGCAGCGCATCCAGCGCGATGGCGACGGGCGTGCCCGCATGGAGGCGGCCCAGATTGTTCTCCGTCATGTCCGCGCTGACCCAGACATCGTGAATGGCGATGAGCGTCATGACCGGATTGCCCGCTGCCGCGAACTGGCCGACTTCGGTGCGCAGGTCGGTGATGACGCCGGCCGAGCGCGCGCGAATGCGCGTATTGGCGAGATCGAGTTCGGCCTTTTCGAGCGCGCCTGCCGCGCTGCGCAACTGCGCGTTCTCCGCTTCGCTGCCGCCTTGCTGTTCGCGCGCGCGTTCGATTTCGGCACGGGCCGCTTCGACCTGGCTTTGCGCCTGCTCGTGCGTGGCGCGCGCCACTTCGAGCCGCCGCAGCGAGACCGTGCCCTCGTCTTCGCGGTACAGCCGTTCCAGCCGGTCGCTATCCTGGCGCGCCTTGACCTCGTTGGCGAGCGCCGCGCGCAATGAGGCTTGCGCCGAATCGATACCGGCGGTGCTCGCGCCGATCTGCCGGCGCGTGGATTCGAGGTCGGCGCGCGCGCGGTCGGCGGCAATGCGGTATTGCTCTTTGTCGATTTCGAACAGCACGTCGCCCGCGTCGACCTCCTGGTTGTTGTGCACGAGCACGCGCGTCACGCGTCCCGACACTTCTGCCGCAACGGGCACGACGTAGGCCACAATGCGCGCCTGCTGCGTATAAGGCGTGAAGCGATCGGCAAGCAGGTACCAGACCAGGCTGATGGCGATCAGGACGACGATCCACTTGAGCGCCTTGCCCGAGGAGTCGGAAGCCGGCGGCGCCTCGGGCGGGCTGGAAGGTTCGGACGCGCTGCTCATCGTGTCGGCCCTTCCGGTTGATTGCCGGGGCTCTGCGCGGCAGAGGGCGATGCCGGTTCGTCGAGCAGGTCGCCCCAGTCCGTGCGTCGCTGCATTTGGGCGCGGGTAGCGGGATCGATGAGCGGCTGATCCAGATCCCAACCGCCGTCCACGGCCTTGTACAGCGCAATCAGGCTGCTCACGGCGTTGCCGCGATTGACGACGAACGCGTCCTGCTGCGCGGAGAGTGCGCGCTGCGCGTCGAGCACGCGCTGGAAGTCCGAGTACCCTTCGCGGTAGATCGTGTTGGCGAGCGTGAGGGAGCGCTGCGCCGCGCCCTGGGCGTCGTGCAGGATCGTGTCGCGCTGCAGTGCCGCGTTCAGTGCCGTTGCGGCGTCATCGGCCTCGCGCGCCGCTTCGCGCACGGTCTCCTGGTAGGCGACGATCAATTGCTGCAGGCGGGCATCCTGCACGCGTACGTTGTTCGTGATGCGGCCGTGATCGAACAGATTCCATGTGATGCTTGGGCCGCCCACCACGGCGAGCGTGCTCGGCGCGCCTGCGAGCGAGCTGGCGCTCCACACGAGCGAGCCGACCAGCGAAACGGATGGGTACAGATCGGCCTTGGCCACGCCGATCAGCGCCGACTGCGCGGCCATCTGCTGCTCCGCCGCGCGCACGTCCGGCCGACGCAGCAAAAGCCTCGCGGGCACATCCTGAAGCACGGCGCGGTCGATGAGCGGGACGAAGCCAGCCTTGGCCGGCTGTACATCGAGTTCCGGCAGCGGGCCGGGCGGCCGCCCGAGCAGCACGCACAGCGCGTGACGCGCTACTGCGATCTGGCTCTCGAACACGGGAATGCTGCTCAGCGTGCCGAGATACTGTGTTTTCGCTTGCTGGAGATCGAGCTCGTCGGTTTCGCCGCTCTTGAAGAGCTTTTGCGTGATGTCGTAGCTGCGCTTTTGCAGCTGCGCGTTTTCGCGCGCAATCCGCAGGCGCGCTTCGGTCGTGCGCAGCGTGAAATAGGTGTCCGCGACCTGCGCGTGGACGAGCACGAGCGCGTCCTCGCGGTTGTCCTGGGCGGCGAAGAACGAGGCGTCGGCCGATTCGATCGCGCGGCTAAAGCGTCCCCAGAAGTCCAGTTCCCAGCCGATGCTAAAGCCAAGACCGTACTGAAAGTACGCGCCCGAACGCGGGTCGAAACCGTCGTGGCGCTTGCGCGCCGAGGCCAGCACGTCGGCGTTGGCTTGTTGCACCTGCGGGTAACGCCCCGCGAGCGCGATGCCGAGCTGGGCGCGCGCCTCGATCACGCGCAATGCGGCGATCTTCAGGTCGCTGTTGTTCGCGTCGGCTGCGGCAATCAACTGTTCGAGATTTTCGTCTCCGAATACGCGCCACCATTGTCGCGCGTCGGGTTGCTCATTGGCTTGTGCCGCGATCGACGTGACCTGCTCGATCGACGCGCTGCTCCAGTGCTCGCTCCAGCTCTCGTGTTGCGGCTGAAAGTCGGGGCCCACGCGCGTGCACGCGACCAGTAGCGTGCTCAGGCAGCAGGCGCCGAGCGGGAGCCAGTAAGGGCGCTCGCAGAGGATCACAGGGTGGCCTCGCGGCTCAAGCCTGTTGTTCGTCTTGTGCGTGCTCGGCTTGCGGCTGGTCTTTCACCCAGCGCCAGAACAGTTGATAGCCAACGGCGAGCATCACCGGGCCGATGAACAGGCCGATCACGCCGCCCGTGACCATGCCGCCAATCGCACCGATCAGCACCACGGGCATGGGAACGGCCACACCGCGGCCAAGCAGCAGCGGCTTGAGCACGTTGTCGGCGAGACCCGCGACGAACTCGTAGACGGAGAACACGATGGTCGCTGTGCTCACGCCCTGCGTCATGATCACGAAGATAATGACGGGCACGGTGATGAGCGTGGCGGGCAACTGCATGATGCCGATCAGCAGCACGGCCAGTGCGAGCAGGCCTGCGCCGGGAATGCCCATCACGATGAAGCCGATGCCAATCAATACCATCTGGATGAACGCGATGCCCACCACGCCCTGGGCGACCGCGCGAATCGTGGCGGTGCAAAGCTCGGCGATTTGCGGGCCGTTTTCCGGGCCGGAAACGCGCGAAGCGATCAGCACCGTGCTGCGATGGCCCTTGTCGCCGTGCGCCATGAGAATGCCGGCAACGATCAGGGCTACGAAGAAAATCAGCAGTGCGGCGCCAAGTCCGGTGACGGTGCCGAGCAGGGCGAGGCTGGCCGCCTTCAGTTGCGGCGCGAACCGCTGCACGAGACCGGTGATGTCGGTCGACGCCTGCATCCAGAAATCGTAGACGCGCTGACCGACGATTGGCCAGTGAGCGATCGAGTCGGCGGGAGGCGGGATATGAAACGTGCCGCTCTTCGCGACGCCCATGACATGCTCGATCGAATCGGCCACGGCTACACCGAGCAGCCAGGTGGGCGCGAGGATCACGCCGAACGCCACGAGAATGATGAGCGTGGCGATGAGTCCATCCTTGTGAGGGAAGCTGCGCTGCAGCTTCATTTGCAGCGGATAAAGCGTGACCGCGAGAATCACGGACCAGACCATGAGGTCGAGGAACGGGGCGAAGATGCGAAAGCAAAACATCGCCAGAACGGCAATGAGCGCGGCGCGGATCAGGACGTCGAGCAGATCCCGGGACTGCGCCTTTGGCGCTGATGTAGTGGGCAGCAGCATCGTCTGTGTCTCCTCGCTGACCCGGGCGCGCAATTCAGACGCGCCGAGGCTCCTATCGCGCTCCGGCGAGGACCGCCGGAACCCCAGGTAGTACGAGAAACTGTCCGCCGACGTTGCGCTCCTTCCTGGCATGACCCCGTGACAGGGAGCACAACTCTACGATGTTTGCAGACGCCTGTGAGTTGTGCGGAGCGCTCCGTCGAATTGAGTCTATTACACGCACTGAAAAGGGACAATGAACGTGCGGCCTGCTTTGGACCAGCGAGAAAAGTGGTTAGCAGTGCGCTGAAAATGCCGTCGTGCGGGCTCTGATACTGATTCTGATTCCTGTTTGCAGACCTCAATGCCCCGGACCACTCGAAGGCACGCAACTGAGAACGAGCCGATCGCCGTTGCCCGCGCCGGGAGCCAGTGCCGCGTTGTGGAATTCATGACCGCCGCAGCGCCATTCGGCGAGATAGTCGTTGCGACAGCCGCCCGATTGCGCGGCGATCATCGACACCGGATAGCTGCAGGTTCGCCAACCGTCACAGTGCGCGGCGAGGTCGCGTGTGACATTGCCATGTGGCGCGCCGCAGTTGCTGCCGTAGGTGCCGGAGACGATAGCGATCGTCGCTTCATTCGCGGCGCTCGCCGCTGAAGCGATGACGCCGCCGCCGAGCCCGAAGGTGACCCATGTGAGCGCGAGGGCGATTGCGGTTGGCTTCATGATCCACCTCCCAGGCCGGCGTTACGCATGCGCGCTGGCGCGGCCCTCAAATCCATGTTTACAGATTAGTGCGGTCGCGCCGAAGGGCAAGACGGTGCCCGGCGATGGTGCGGGGGTTCGCTGCAGTGCACCAGCAGCAGCCACCTGAAGCACACGATTGGTGGCGCGCAGCCGGTTACGGCTTTTCGGGCCGCACGCGCTGCGTGAACCGTGAAACCCGCGCCAGCCGGGCGTTGCGCGGGGCGCGCGGGCTGTCTGCGAGCGGGTGGCATACCTATTGCTTTATCGCTACCGGGGCCAATGAAGGCTCCAATGAATTGCATCATCGTCCCGCCGTGCGCGGGATCTTTCGATCGTGCGGGGCAACGGCGTCCCGAAGTGGCACTCCACGGCACAGCGTGCGTGGCGGGTGCGCTTCGGGACGCTTTTTTTATGCGCGTCGCGCAATCGCCGTGGTCTGGCAAACCCCTGGCGACGCGATTTGCACTACTAAAGATGACCATGCGGGAAACGATACCTGACATCTCTGCGGAAATCGTCGGCGAGCTCATCAATCTGGCCGGGCGCCAGCGCATGCTCTCGCAGCGCGTGGTCCTGCATGCGCTGCTCGGCTTGCACGGCGACGCGGCCGCGCTCGTCGTCGCGCGCGAATGCCTCGACACGTTTGCGGCTTCGCACGCACGGCTGGTCGAGGGTGACGATCACTTTCCCGGCGTGTTTTCGACGGCGTTGCGCGAACTCTATTTCGGCGCACGCAAGGCCGACGAGCGCATTCGCGCGTTCACGAAACTCGCCGCGCACGCGTGCGCTTGCCTTGAGCGCTCAGTCCAGGCAGCGACGGCCGATAGCGGGTGCGAGGCAGCCGTGACGGAACTCACCACTGCCGCCACGCCGCTGCTCGAACTGCTGCAAGCGCTGACCCAGGCGTACCAGGACGAATTGCGCAGCGTGGAAGCCGCGGCGGCGAAGCGCCAGGCCGGCATCGTCGATGAACTCGCCGCCATTTCCCTGCGCGCGAATATCGTCGCGCTCAATGCACGGGTGGCTGCCGCCCGCGCCGGCCAGTTCGGCCGCGAATTCGCGGTGATCACGGCAGAGCTGACGCACGTGATAGGCGAAATGGACAGGCTCGTGCAGGGCGTGGTCGGCAAGCCCGAAACGCGCAATGGCGCGCCCGAAAGACATTCTGGATTCCGAAATCAACGGATGCATGCCCGCATGGCGGGTTGAGATCCATTACTGGAGAGAACCTCGTGAAAGACCTAGTAAGCTCGCTCAAGAGCGGTAACTGGCGCGCGCTGGTCGCGTGTTTCCTGTATTTCGACACTGGCTTCACGGTGTGGGTGATGTTCGGCCCGCTCGCGCCGTTCATCCAGAAGGACATTGCGATGACGCCGGCCGAACTGGGCCTGCTCGTGGCCGTGCCCGTGCTCGGCGCGGCGATTCTGCGCGTGACGCTCGGCAATCTGTACCAGGCCTACGACGGCCGCCGTGTCGCGCTGATGGGCATCGCGCTTTCCGCCATCCCCGCTGCCGTGCTGCTGATGCTGCCGGGCACGCCGTCCTATACCTTGCTGCTCGTGCTCGGCGTGCTGCTCGGCGTGGGCGGTGCCAGCTTCGCCGTGGCGCTGCCGATGGCGGGCAGCAACTATCCGCCGAAGGTGCAGGGCCTCGTGCTCGGCCTCGCCGCGGCCGGCAATATTGGCGCCGTGCTCGACGGCTTCCTCTTCCCGGGCCTCGCCAGCCACTATGGATGGGCGCGCGCCACGGGCGCGGCGCTGCCACTGCTCGCGCTCGCCGCGACGGCCGTGACGTTCTGGGCCCGCGACCTCGGCCAGAAGTCCGGCAGCGCGCGGCAGGCATTGCGGTCGTTCGGCATCACGCTCGCCGGCTTGATCGCGCTCGTGCTTGCCGTGCATGCCGGCGTGTTCGGCGCGGGCAAGACCGGTGTGCTGCTGCTGCCGGTGTTCGGCGCGCTGCTCGCCATTGGCGTGTTGCCGCGCCACTATCGCGCGGTGCTGACCGAAGGCGACACGTGGGTCGTGATGCTCGTGTACAGCATCACGTTCGGCGGCTTCGTGGGCATGTCGTCCTATGTCTCGACGCTGCTGATTTCCCTCTACCAGGTACCGAAGCTCGAAGCCGGCGTGGTGATGTCGCTGCTCGCACTGACCGGCGCGATGGTGCGCCCGCTCGGTGGCCTTGTCGCGGATCGGATCTCGGGCGTGCGCGCGCTGGTGGTGCTGCTTGCCGCGATCTCGGCGTGCGACTTCGCGTTTGCGCTGTGGATGCCGCCGTTCGCCGCCGGCATTGCGCTGCTCGCGTTCACCTACGTGTGCTTCGGTCTCGGCAACGGCGCGACGTTCCAGCTCGTCCCGCGCCGCTGGCAGGGCCGCACCGGGCTGATGTCGGGCATCATCGGCGCGGCGGGGGGGATCGGCGGCTTCTATCTGCCGGTCATTATGGGTATCGCCAAGGAGAGCACCGGCAGCTACCAGATGGGCTTCGCGACGTTCGGTGTGATCGCGGCGGCCGCATTCGGGCTCGTGGTGCTGCATCGCGCACGCTGGCTCGAATGGGCGCTGCCCCAGGAGCCGGCGACGGCAACGGCTGTCGTGCAGGGCGCTCAGGCGAGCGCTAGCAACTGAAGACCTGGGTAGTTAGCAGGATGCGGCCCGCGCGCGAGCGACGGGCCGCTAACGCGTTTACGCGCGGCGACGCAGGTCCGCGATACTCGCTTCGCACGAATGCACGCCGAACGACGCAGGCGAAATGGCGAACGAAGCCGCCTCGCCAATCGCGTTGCCCACGAGGATGATGGCGGGGCTGTCAAGGCCTGCTGCACGCGCGTGCGCCGCAATCGTGCCGAGCGTGCCCGTGACGCACTGCTCGTTCGCGCTGCCCGCCCACTGCACGACGGCGGCGGGCGTCGCCGTGGGGAGCGCGGCCACGAGCGTTGCGCACAGCGACTCGATGCGGCTCATGCCCATATAGATGGCGAGCGTCATGCCCGTCGCGGCGAGCGCCTGCCAGTCCGGTTCGCTGTGGTCGCGCAAGTGCGCGGTCACGAAGATCACGCCCTGACAATGGTCACGATGCGTGAGCGATACGCCGAGTCCCGCCGCCGCCGCGAACGCCGCAGATACGCCGTTCACGATCTCCACCGTCACACTCGCACGGCGCAATGCCGCGAGTTCTTCCCCTGCGCGGCCGAACAGCAGTGCGTCGCCGCCTTTCACGCGCACCACGTGCAAGCCGCGGCGCGCGTAGCGCTGCATCAGCCGCTCGATGAACGCCTGCGGTGTGGAGCGGCAGCCGCCTCGCTTGCCCACGCGGATCACGCGGGCCTGCGGCGCGAGCGTGACGATTTCCGGATTCACGAGATCGTCGAGCAGCACGACGTCGGCGCTCGCGAGCACCTTCGCCGCCTTCAGGGTGAGGAGGTCGAGATCGCCCGGACCTGCGCTCACCAGCGTGACCTTGCCTTCGTTGCCCGTCATCATCGTTGTCTTCCTTTGTATTGCGCGCACCCACGTGGGGAGCGCCATAAAACAAATGGCGTCCGCTCGCCGCTTGCGACGAGGGGACGCCATTGTCCGGTGTGTTCGAAAAGAGGCGCGCGGTGCGCGGTGCGCGATGCGCGGCACCAGGGTTGCATGCCCGGCAACGCTGCCGGGCGCCCGGACTCACGCAAGTTCCAGACCAACTTGCACGCGCTCGCGCCGCCCGCCCGCTAGCGGGGCGCTCCCTGGGCCGGGCGCACCGAGCCGGGCCGCACCTAGCCGGCCGCCCCAATTGACCACGCCGCGACCTGCAAGCCCAGGGCGCACAGCGAATGTGCTGCACGGCACCAATCTTGTGCTGGCCTGCATCACGATGCGCGCGCCGGCGAGGTGCCGCACGCCCCGCTCGCCAGCCGCCAAAGTCCGCCGGACGGGGCGTTGCGCGGGATGCGCGCAGATTGGCACAGTGCTTGCGTATTGCTTCGCAGCAAGTGCCACGCGAATCAATGGGGATTCGGCCGCAAGCAGTAGCGCGGCGCACAAAGGTTTCGTATTCAGGGCAACGGCGTCCCCCGAATCTGGCTTCGCGCAAGCTGGAATCGCGGGACGCCTTTTTTATTGGCAGGGGCTCATGGTGCAAGCAACGAACGAAGTGAACAGCTCGGCGGCGATGGAGATCGTCGTTGTCGGCCATGGCATGGTGGGCCACAAATTTCTCGAGTGCATCCTTGCGGACGGCGCGCCCAAGGCGCGCGTGACCGTGCTCTGCGAGGAGCCGCGTCCCGCCTACGACCGCGTGCACCTCTCCGAATTCTTCGCGGGCAAGTCGGCGGACGATCTCTCGCTCGTGGCACCCGGCTTCTTCGATCGCGAGAACGTGCGTCTCGTGCTGAACGCGAGGGCGGTGTCGATCGATCGCGAAGCGCGCACCATCGAGGTGTCCAACGGCCAGACGATTTCGTATGACAAGCTCGTGCTGGCCACCGGCTCCTCGGCGTTCGTGCCGCCCATCGCGGGCAATGATCGCGCCGATTGCTTCGTCTACCGAACCATTGCCGATCTCGAAGCGATGCAGACGCGCGGCGCGCACGCTAAGTCGGGCGTGGTGGTGGGTGGCGGCCTGCTCGGTCTCGAATGCGCGAAAGCGCTGCGCGACCTTGGCCTCGAGACGCACGTGGTGGAATTCGCGCCGCGCCTCATGGCGGTGCAGGTGGACGACGACGGCGGCCGCATGCTGCGCGGCAAGATCGAAGAACTCGGCGTGAGCGTGCACACGCAGAAGAACACGCTGGCGATCGTGGACGGTAAAACGGTGGACGGCGCAACGGCCGCCAACCGCATGCAGTTCGCCGACGGCACGCACCTCGACGCCGACATGATCGTGTTCTCGGCCGGCATTCGCCCGCGCGACGAGATTGCCCGCGCCTGCGGCCTCGAAGTCGGCGCGCGCGGCGGCATCGTGATCGACGGCCAGTGCCGCACGAGCGACGCGAACATTTACGCCATCGGCGAATGCGCGCTCTGGCAAGGCCAGATCTTCGGCCTCGTCGCCCCCGGTTACGACATGGCGCGCATCGCCGCCAGGGCGTTGGCGGGCGAGGCGTCGAGCTTCGCGGGCGCCGACATGAGCACCAAGCTCAAGCTGATGGGTGTGGATGTGGCGAGCATCGGCGACGCGCACGGCAAGACCCCCGGCAGCCGTTCGTACCGCTACGCCGACGAGCGCCGCCAGGTCTACAAGAAGATCGTGGTGTCCGATTGCGGCAAGAAGCTGCTCGGTGCGGTGATGGTGGGCGACGCGAGCGAATACGGCACGCTGCTGCAGATGATGCTCAACGGCATCGATCTGCCCGAGTCGCCCGAATTCATGATCCTGCCGCAGGCCGACGGCAAGGCCAAGCCCGCGATCGGCGTGGAAGCGCTGCCCGACGCCGCACAGATCTGCTCGTGCAACAACGTTTCGAAGGCCGAAATTTGTGCGGCCGTGCGCGACGGTGCGACGACCATCGCCGCGGTGAAGGGGGCGTGCAACGCCGGCACGTCGTGCGGCGGCTGCGTGCCGCTCGTCACTCAGGTCATGAAGTCGGAGATGAAGCGCCAGGGGCTCGCCGTCAACAATCACCTTTGCGAGCACTTCCATTACTCGCGCCAGGAGCTGTATCACATCGTGCGCGTGGAGGGCGTCAAGACCTTCGGCGAACTGCTCGCGAAGCACGGCAAGGGGCTGGGCTGCGATATCTGCAAGCCGGCCGTGGGCGGGATTCTGGCGTCCTGCTGGAACGAATTCGTGCTGAAGAAGGAGCACGCGAGCCTGCAGGATTCGAACGACTACTACCTCGCCAACATTCAGCGCGACGGCACGTATTCGGTGGTGCCGCGCATGCCGGGCGGCGAGGTCACCCCGGACGGCCTCATCGCCGTGGGGCAGGTGGCGAAGAAGTACGGCCTTTACACGAAGATCACGGGTGGCCAGCGCGTGGACCTCTTTGGTGCGCGCGTCGAGCAGTTGCCTTTCGTCTGGGAGGAACTGATCGCCGCTGGCTTCGAATCGGGGCACGCTTACGGCAAGGCGCTGCGCACCGTGAAATCGTGCGTGGGCTCGACGTGGTGCCGCTACGGCGTGGGCGACTCGGTGGGCTTCGCGATCGAACTCGAGAACCGCTACAAGGGTCTGCGCGCGCCGCACAAGATCAAGTTCGGTGTCTCGGGCTGCACGCGTGAATGCGCGGAGGCGCAAGGCAAGGACGTCGGCATCATCGCAACCGAGAAGGGCTGGAACCTCTACGTGTGCGGCAACGGCGGCATGAAGCCGCGCCATGCGGAACTGCTCGCTGCCGATCTCGATCAGGCCACGCTGGTGCGCTACGTCGATCGTTTTCTCATGTTCTACGTGCGCACGGCCGACCGCCTGCAGCGCACGAGCGTGTGGCGCGACAACCTCGAAGGCGGCCTCGACTATCTGATTGACGTGGTCGTGCACGACAAGCTGGGCCTCGGCGCCGAACTCGAAGCGGAAATGCAGCTCGTGGTGGACACCTACGAATGCGAGTGGAAGAAGGCCGTAACCGATCCTGAAACGCGCCGCCGCTTCCGTCACTTCGTCAATAGCGATGCCGGTGACCAGCACGTCACCTTCATTGAAGAGCGCGGCCAGATTCGCCCGGCTACACCCGAGGAGCGCACGCAGGTCCCGCGGGCGGCGCCGCAATTCAAGCGACATGAGGCGCTGTCCGGCATTCCCGTCGTCGTCGAAACCGTCTGATTCCCTTTCATCGAACCGAGGAGTACGCAATGAGCAACGAACATAGTCAAGGCAACTGGGTTCCCGTCTGCACGCTCAACGACATCGTGCCGAACACCGGCGTGTGCGCGCTCGTGAAGGGCGAACAGGTCGCCGTGTTCCATGTCGACGACGGCGACGCGCGCGTGTACGCCATCGGCAACTACGATCCGAACTCGCACGCAGCGGTGCTCTCGCGCGGGCTCGTGGGCAGCTTCGGCGAGCGCATCGTGGTGGCCTCGCCCATCTACAAGCATCACTTCGATCTGTCCACCGGCGAGTGCATCGAAGCGCCGCAGCATTCGGTCAACGCGTTCCCCGCACGCGTGGAAAACGGTCAGGTGTGGATTGCCGCCTGACATGCCGATCGAAGTGACAACGGTAGTGACAAACGCGCGGCGCGCAGGATGCGCCGTGCGCCCCGAATCTGTTTCTAGCTGATATCGATCGACCGCATGAGCAGCGAGAGCGTAAAGAGCGTTTGCCCGTACTGCGGCGTAGGCTGCGGGATGATCCTGCACGTCGAGGACGGCCAGGTCGCGAAGATCTCCGGCGACGCCGAGCATCCGACCAACTTCGGCCGCCTCTGCACGAAGGGTTCGTCGGCGCACGTGGCGCTGCGCAAGTCGGGGCGCCTCGAGCGCGCCTTCGTGCGCCACGCGCGCGACGAGGACCCGGTGCCGCTGCCGCTCGCGCAGGCGATCGCCGATACGGCGCGCCGCCTGCGCTCGACGCTCGACGCGCACGGCCCCGACGCGCTCTCGTTCTACGTTTCCGGGCAGATGTCGATCGAGGCGCAGTACCTCGTGAACAAGCTCGCCAAGGGCTTCGTGCGCACCAACAACATCGAATCGAACTCGCGCCTGTGCATGGCGAGCGCGGGCAGCGGCTACAAGCTCTCGCTCGGCGCGGACGGGCCGCCGGGTTCGTATCAGGACTTCGACCGCGCAGACCTCTTCTTCGTGATCGGTGCAAACATGGCGGACTGCCATCCGATCCTGTTCCTGCGCATGATGGACCGCGTGAAGGCGGGCGCGAAACTCATCGTCGTGGACCCGCGCCGCACGGCGACCGCCGAGAAGGCGTCGCTGTTCCTGCCGATCGCGCCGGGCACCGATCTCGCGTTGCTCAATGGCCTGCTGCACCTGTTGCACAAGAACGGCCACACCGATGCGGACTTCATTGCACAGCACACCGATGGATGGGACGCGATGCCCGCGTTCCTCGACGACTACACGCCGGAAAAGGTCGCCGAAATCACGGGTCTCGCCGTCGACGACATTCGCCGCGCCGCGCAGATGATAGGCGAGGCGCCCGAGTGGATGAGCTGCTGGACCATGGGCCTGAACCAGAGCACGCATGGCACGTGGAGCACGAACGCGATCTGCAACCTGCATCTCGCGACGGGCAAGATTTGCCGTCCCGGCAGCGGACCGTTCTCGCTCACGGGGCAGCCCAACGCAATGGGCGGGCGCGAGATGGGCTACATGGGGCCCGGCTTGCCCGGTCAGCGCACGGTGCTTGCGGAAGACGACCGCGCGTTCGTGGAAGCGGCTTGGGGTGTCGCGCCCGGCACGCTGCCCGTGAAAGTGGGCGGCGGCACCATCGACATGTTCTCGCGCATGGCGGCGGGCGAGATCAAGGCGTGCTGGATCATCTGCACGAACCCGGTGGCGAGCGTCGCGAACCGGCAAACGGTGGTGGCGGGCCTGAAGGCCGCCGAACTGGTGATCGCCCAGGAAGCTTTTCTGGACACCGAAACGAATCAGTACGCCGACGTGCTGCTGCCCGGCGCGCTCTGGGCCGAGGCCGAGGGCGTGATGATCAACTCCGAGCGCAACATGACGCTCATGCAGCAGGCCGTCGAGCCGCCGGGCGAGGCGCTGCCCGACTGGCAGATCATCGCGCGCGTGGCCTGCGAGATGGGTTTTGCGCAGGCATTCAGCTACGCGAGCGCCGCCGAGGTGTTCGACGAAATCACGCGCTTCGCGAACCCGAAGACGGGCTACGACCTGCGCGGCGCGAGCTACGCGAAGCTGCGCGAAACGCCGCTGCAATGGCCCATCGCACCGGATGCCGCGAGCGACCGCAACCCGCTGCGCTATGTGAACGACGGCATGAGCCAGACGCTCAAGGAAAACGCCGACGGCACGCGCCCTCGCATCGCTTTCGCCACGCCGCACGGCAAGGGCGTGTTCTTCGCGCGTCCGCATGTTGCCCCTGCCGAGTTGCCCGATGGCACGTTCCCGGTCGTGTTCAACACAGGTCGCCTGCAGCACCAGTGGCACACCATGACGAAGACCGGCAAGGTGCCGATGCTCAACAAGCTCAACCCGGGCCCCTTCGTCGAGATTCATCCCGAGGATGCCGCTGCGCTCGGCATTGCCGCGCAGGATCGCGTGGAAGTGCGCTCGCGCCGCGGCCGCGTGGTGCTGCCCGCCGTGGTGACCGAGCGGGTGCGGCCCGGCAACTGCTTCGCGCCCATGCACTGGAACGACGTGTATGGCGAGGAGCTTTGCGTAAACGCAGTCACGAGCGACGCGATCGACCCGATTTCCCAGCAGCCCGAATTGAAATTCTGCGCGGTCGCGCTCACGCGCGTCGGCCCGCAAGCCGCGCCGCGCGAGACCACGCGCGTACCGGACGCCGCCGATGCCGCCGTTGCGTCTGCTGAACACGCCAGCGGGGCGCAAGCCGTCAACCCGTCTCAGGAACTCGACATGTCCCGTATCGATGCCTTTTCGACGCTACTCGGTCTCGATGACGTCGCCCCGCCGCAACTGGGCGACGCGCAACGCCAGTATCTCGCGGGCTTTGTCGGCGGCCTGCGCTCGTTGCGGGCCGCCGAGCCCGTCGGCGTGCCGATGCTGCCCGTGCACGCGCCGTTTCCCGCCGACACGCGCGTATGGCTGGACGGCCTGCTGGCGGGGCTGTTCAGCCGCGGCGAGCCCGTCGCGCGTACGACTGCGCTCACCGCGCCGGGCGCGCCCGAAGAAAAGCCGCATGGCGTGCGCATCGCCCACACGCGCCCCAAGGTCGTGCTGCTGTGGGCCTCGCAAACTGGCAACGTCGAATCGCTCGTCGAGCAATACGCAATGCAACTGATGGAGTCGGGCTTCGAGATTCGCACGGCCTGCATGACGGATTACCCGCTCGCGAACCTCGCCACGGCGCAATACGTCCTCCTGATGACGAGCACGTTCGGCGACGGCGACGCGCCCGACAACGGCGAAGCCTTCTGGGGCTCGCTCGCGGCAGAAAACGCGCCGCGCCTCGCCTCGCTGCGCTTCGCCGTGCTCGCCTTCGGCGACCGCAACTACGACGCGTTCTGCGGCCACGGGCGCAAGCTCGACGCGCGCCTCGAAGCGCTGGGCGCCACGCGCCTCATGGAGCGCGTGGATTGCGACAGCGAATACCAGAGCACTGCCGACGCATGGCTCGAGCGCATTGTCGTGCGCATCAAGCAGGAGGATGCGGCGCTGCACGCGGTGCCCGCCGACGGTTCGTTTCCCGAGGTGCTGCCCGGCTGCGCGGCGACGAAGGCGCGTCCAGCCGCCTCGAAGCTGCTGAAGAACGTGCGTTTGAATATGAAGGGCGCGACGAAGGACACGCGCTACTTCTCGCTGGCAACGGGCGAGGCGGGCCTCGACTATGAGGCGGGCGATGCGCTCGGCGTCTGGCCCACCAACTGTCCCGCGCTCGTCGACGAGTTGCTTGACCTCACGCGCCTCGCCGCCGACACGCCGGTCGCCGTGAGTGGCCACGGCGAGATGCGCCTTGGCGAGGCGCTTGGCAAGCACTACGAGATCGCGCGCCCGAACCCCGATGCGCTCGCGTTCATTGCGTCCCGCACGCGCTCACGGGGTCTCGCCGAGATGCTCGACGAAACACGCAAGGGCGATCTGCGCAACTGGCTCTGGGGCCAGCAGTTCGCCGATGTGCTCCACGAATATCCCGTCGACATGAGCGCGCCGGAACTGCTCGGCATGCTCAAGCGCCTGCAGCCGCGGCTCTATTCGATTTCGTCGAGCCCGAAGGCCCATGCGGGCGAAGTGCATCTGACCGTTTCGGCCGTGCGCTACAACAACGGCCGCCGCGAGCGCAAAGGCGTGGCCTCGACCTTCCTCGCCGACCGTGCGCAGGAGGGCAGCGTCCCGGTGTTCGTGCAGAAGAGCACGCATTTCCGGCCGCCGCGCAATGGCGACGCGCCGATGATCATGGTCGGTCCCGGCACGGGCGTCGCTCCCTTCCGCGCCTTCCTGCACGAGCGGCAGGCGCGCGGCGACACGGGCCGCAACTGGCTTTTCTTCGGCGAGCAGCACGCGGCCACCGACTTCTACTACCGCGACGAACTGGAGCAAATGCGCAAGGACGGCCACCTCGACCGGCTCGACCTCGCGTTTTCGCGCGACCAGAGCGATAAGGTCTATGTGCAGGACCGCATGAGGGAGCAGGGCGCGCAGCTATGGGCGTGGCTGCAGGAAGGGGCGCACCTCTACGTGTGCGGCGATGCGAGCCGCATGGCGAAGGACGTGGATGCGGCGCTCAGGGAGGTGGTGGCGGGCCATGGCGGCATGAGCGCCGAGGCCGCACACGACTACGTCAGTGCGCTCGGACGGGACAAGCGCTACCTGCGCGACGTCTATTGAAGGGGCGCGGCGCGGCTTCGGTGTGGCTCTGCGAGGCACGGCCGCCTGCGCGCCACGTTTGCAGCGCGCGAAAGCGGCGCGTACGCGCCTGGTCCGTGCGCGCGACGCTTTCATCGTCTTTGCCGAGCCCGGCATACAGGCCGCCCCGGGCGCCTTTGGCCACGACGGGTTCCGGCAGCAGGACGGCGATGAGAAACGTCAGGCACGAGCCTGCGAACACCGCCATCACGCTCATCCAGATCGACTCGAACATCCGTTTGTCCCCCGGTAGAATGGAGTCCGGCGGCCGATGCCGCGCGTACTGCGCACCGCATCGCCGCCATCGCAATCCATTTTGCGCAGGGCGCGCGTCCACGTCCAAGACGATATTCGGATCGTCACGATAAGCGCGCCTTATGAAAAAAACCGGAGACACACGGGAGGCAGCCATCTTGATGCTTCGCTCGATACGCTACGTGCTCACCGTAGCGGAGTTGAAGAATTTCACACGCGCGGCCGAAGTGCTGCACGTCTCGCAGCCGGCGCTCTCACAGCAGATCCGCCAGCTGGAAAACGATCTCGGCGGCGCGCTGTTCGACCGCAGCGGCCGCGCCATCAGCCTCACCGAATTCGGGCGCGTGTACATCGAACACGCGCGCCAGGCGCTCGCGCATCTCGACGCCGGCAAGCGCGCGCTCAACGAGGTGCGCGACCTCACGCGCGGTCTGCTGCGGCTCGCCTATACCCCGACCTTCGCGGAATATCTGATCGGCCCGGCGCTGCGCGGCTTTCGCGAAGCGCACCCGGCTATCGCGCTCGAGGTGAGCGAGCGCCCGCTGGAAGATATCGAAGGCGGACTCGAGCGCGACGAACTCGATCTCGGCATCGGCTTCACGGATGTGCGCTCCGACGAAATCGAAGTGCGTCCGCTCTTTGCCGAGCACATGGCGCTGCTCGTGGCCACGCGCCATCCGCTAGCGCGCCGCCGCGCGGAAGTGACGGCCGAGCAGTTGGGGACGATGCCGCTTGCGCTATTGAGCCCCGACTTCGTGGTGCGACGCTTCGCCGATGCCTATTTCCGTGCGCACCAGTTGATTCCGCGGGTGATGCTGCAAGCCAACTCGGTGGGGACGGTGCTCAAACTCGTGAAGGATGGCACGCTCGCCACGCTGCTGCCTTCGGCGGTGCTGCGCGAGCATCGCGGGCTCGTCACGCTGCCCGTCACGCCGGCGTTGCCACAGCGCACCGTCGCGCTGCTCAGGCGGCGGCGCGCATCGAGCACGCTCGCCGCCAACGCGTTTTCGGACGTGCTGCTCGCGTTGATTTCGCAGGAAGGGCTGGGCGAAGCCTGAGGCGGCCTTGCCTGCCCGGTGATTTTTTGGTCGGCTCAGGGTTGGTCGGACGAAAGCAGGTTGTGGAAGAAGTCCACCGCGTGCTGACGGGTCGGCATCGTCCCGAGCGTGGCTGCGGGGTCGAGCCCCGAGCGCCGCGCCGTGCCGCTCACGAGACTCTTTTGCAGGTCGTTGAGCGGGCGGGCGAGATTGGTGGCGATGAATCCGGAAGCGGGCGGCGCGGCGATAGCCGGCAGGTCGGTGCGCGGCGTGTCCAGGGTGAGCAATGGAGCGAGCGTGGGCGCGGCCGCGACGCGCCGGCTCGCGAGCATGTCGGCGGGCGCGATGCCGAGCCAGTCGCGCAGTGTGGCGAGAATCGACGTGTGATCGTAGGGTGTGGCGCCGGGTGAGCGGAACACGGTGCCCGGCGCGATATACGGCGACACCACGACCGCCGGCACGCGCACACCAAAACTGTCGAAGGCGAAGTTCTGGTCGCCGGGATTGCTCGCGGCATCGGGCGCCACGGCGCTGGCGGGCGGCAGCACGTGGTCGTAGGTGCCGCCGTGCTCGTCGTAGGTGATCACGAGCAGCGTTTCGGGCCATGCGGGCGACGTGCTCAACGCGTGCCAGATGTCGTAGAGAAAGCTCTCGCCCGCATAGACATCGTGTGGTGGGTGCTGGTCGTTGGGATCGAGCAGAAAACGTGGCTCGATGAACGAATACTGTGGCAGCGTGTTGCTCTGGCAGGCAGAGACGAAGTTGCTGAAGCGCTGGAAGTTCGCCTTATATTTCGCATCCCATAACGTCGGGAACATCGTGAGCGTGAGCGAGGGCGCGACGAGCGCAGCGCTGTACACGGCCCAGCTCGTGTCCATGTCGCCCAGCACGTTGAAGATAGTGCGCACTTGCCAGTCGAACGGGTCCGGCGGCGCGCCGTTGTCGACGTGGCCGTTCGACGTGCCCGCGTGGGCGAAGGCGCGGTTCGGCCAGGTCTGGCTCGGCACGGGGGCGAACCAGGCGTCGCAGACGGCGTATTCGCGCGCGAGTGTCGAAAGCACCTTCAGTTGCTCGGGGCTGTGGCACTGCATGACCTGGCTCGCGTCCGTCGTCGCGGTCGTTTCGTAGTCTTGTACGAAGCCGGACATGGGCGTTGCGCCTGCCGCGTTGCCGAGCAGTTGCACGCGCACGTTTGCGAACGTCTCCTGCGGATCGGGGTCGGGCAGCGTGGCCGTGGTGGCCGGCGTGGTTGCGGCGATGGTGCCGCCCGCCTTCGTCGGGTTGCTCAGGCCCGCCTTGAGCCCGTCGAATGGCTGTTCCGCGCTGGCGGCGGGCAGGAAATGCGTGGGGCTGCTGCCGTTCATGTACAAGCCGCCAAGCATTGTGTCGAACGAACGGTTTTCGAACATCACGACAACGACGTGCTTGATGTTCTGCAGGGACATGGGTTCTCTCCGTCACGCGGGTCTGACGCAGAATAGTGGTGCAGGCGTGTGGATTCGGCAAGGTTCGGCAACCCTGAGAAAACGGCCGATGCTTCTCTGGGCGTACTGCCCGCCCGCCACGACCGCCGCCGGCCGATCCAGCGGAGCGCCCATGCGTGTGGGATAATCGCAAGCTTTGCCCAGAGCGCAGCTCAAGAGGTTGTTCGCAAGGGCGTGCGTGGGGCCTTTATTCCCGTGGCCCGCTTCCTTTCTGCGATTTTTCTCCTACAGCCACAATGCCCGCATACCGTTCCAAAACTTCCACCGCCGGCCGCAACATGGCAGGTGCGCGCTCCCTCTGGCGCGCCACCGGCATGAAAGACGAAGACTTTGCCAAGCCGATCATCGCGGTCGTCAACTCGTTCACCCAGTTCGTGCCCGGCCACGTGCACCTGAAAGACCTCGGCCAGCTCGTTGCGCGCGAAATCGAAGCCGCGGGCGGCGTGGCCAAGGAATTCAACACGATCGCCGTCGATGACGGCATCGCCATGGGCCACGACGGCATGCTGTATTCGCTGCCGAGCCGCGACATCATCGCGGATTCGGTCGAATACATGGTCAACGCGCACTGCGCCGACGCCATGGTCTGTATCTCGAACTGCGACAAGATCACCCCGGGCATGCTCATGGCCGCCATGCGCCTGAACATCCCCGTGATCTTCGTCTCGGGCGGCCCGATGGAAGCGGGCAAGACGCGCCTCGCGAACCCGGTCACGAAGGCTATCGAGGTCAAGAAGCTCGACCTGATCGACGCCATGGTGATCGCGGCGGACACCAAGTACTCCGATGCCGAAGTGGCCGAAGTCGAACGCTCCGCCTGCCCGACCTGCGGTTCGTGCTCTGGCATGTTCACGGCCAACTCCATGAACTGCCTGACCGAGGCGCTGGGCCTCTCGCTGCCGGGCAACGGCACCGTGGTCGCCACGCACGCGGACCGTGAACAACTCTTTAAGCGCGCCGGCCGCCGCATCGTCGAACTCGCGCGCCAGTACTACGAGCAGGAAGACGAGCGCGTGCTGCCGCGCTCGGTGGGCTTCAAGGCGTTCGAAAACGCCATGACGCTCGACATCGCCATGGGCGGCTCGACCAACACCATCCTCCACCTGCTGGCCATTGCGCAGGAAGCGGGCATCGAGTTCGGCATGACCGACATCGACCGCCTTTCGCGCGTCGTGCCGCAGCTGTGCAAGGTCGCGCCGAACACGAATAAGTACCACATCGAAGACGTACACCGCGCCGGCGGCATCATGGCGATCCTGGGTGAACTGGCGCGTGCCGGCAAGCTGCACACCGACGTGCCGACCGTGCACACGCCGACGCTCGGCGACGCGCTCGCGCAGTGGGACATCACCCGCACGCAGGACGAAGCGGTCAAGACGTTCTACATGGCCGGCCCGGCTGGCGTTCCCAGCCAGGTTGCGTTCAGCCAGAACACGCGCTGGCCGAGCCTCGACTCGGACCGCGCCGAAGGCTGCATCCGCTCGTATGAGCACGCGTTCTCGAAGGAAGGTGGCCTCGCCGTGCTGACCGGCAACATTGCGCTCGACGGCTGCGTGGTGAAGACCGCAGGCGTGGACGACAGCATCCTCGTGTTCGAAGGCACGGCTCACGTAACGGAATCGCAGGACGAAGCGGTGGAGAACATCCTCGCCGACAAGGTCAAGGCCGGCGACGTGGTGATCGTGCGCTATGAAGGCCCGAAGGGCGGCCCCGGCATGCAGGAAATGCTCTACCCGACGAGCTACATCAAGTCGAAGGGCCTCGGCAAGGCGTGCGCGCTGCTGACCGACGGCCGCTTCTCGGGCGGCACCTCGGGCCTCTCGATCGGCCACTGCTCGCCGGAAGCGGCGGCGGGCGGCGCAATCGGCCTCGTACGCGACGGCGACAAGATCCGCATCGACATTCCGAACCGCACGATCAACGTGCTGGTCCCGGACGAGGAACTTGCGCGCCGCCGCGAAGAGCAGAACGCCCGTGGCTGGAAGCCGGCGAAGGTACGTCCGCGCAAGGTGTCGGCGGCTCTGAAGGCCTACGCCAAGCTCGTGATGTCGGCAGACAAAGGCGCCGTGCGCGATCTCTCGCTGCTGGACGATTGAATTTGCAACGGGCTTCGCGCCCGGCATTCAGCAGTCTGAAGCCGCTCCTCGGAGCGGTTTTTTTTCGCCGGCGCATCACGGATTCGCGCGAAACGGGAAGCGGCGCTGGAGGTCGGCCAAGCCCTGGACTGGACCGTGCGGTTGCTTGATGGTTTCATAAGGCTTGCAAAAATATAACGATAGCGCCCTCGGTTGAAAAAATCTGTAACGGTTCGTAATACTGTGATATGTTTCATGACCTCGACAGCTGGTCAAACCCTCGTAAGAGCGTTCGTACTGGCTGACCGAACGACTGCTGTGTGACATCCCGTGTATCGAAGATCGGTGAGTGAGGCAATTTTTTATAAGGACTGCGATGCATTTGCGCAGCATATTCCACCCACCGGCATTCGGATCGTCATCGAACGCCAGTCGCAACGCCGTCACGGCTGCATCGGTTGCCTTCGCATTTTGGCCATTCATGAAAACGGATCGCGGACAATGAAATCGATTTCCGAGATTTTCCGCTTGCTGGCGAGGGTTATTCCTGGGAGAAGTCCTGGCGCCCTGTTTCGGAGGGGGCGTGTGCTCATGTACGCACTGCTTCACCCGTTTGCGGCACGCGTCTGGCTGAGTGCATTGGCGGCAAACTCCCTGCTTGCCGATATTGTCGTCCGTAACCGCCGCTATCTTGACCGCCCTTTTCGCCGCTTCGTCCAGGCGGACATGCGTGCCTGCGCGCGTGCCGAGCTACTGTGCGGACATTTTCGGGTCGTGCGGGAACGCTTCGGCGAGGATTTGGTGCGCAGTCTTTATCTGAATTCAGCAGACGTGACGTTGGCGTCGAGCGGAAGGTACGCCATCGTCGTGAGCGAGCCGGTACGTTGTTGGCGCGAAGGGTTGCTGAGCGTCGCCTGGCGCGACGTGGTCGATCGCGTCGATCTTGCGTGGGCGACAATCAGTTTCGAGTGGCACGCCGAATCGGGGAAAATCGGGGCGCTAATCGGCGGCCTGCAAGGGCCATCCGGCGCGGCCAGGGAGCGGGTGCGCGAGGCGACGCGTGCATGCCATGGATTGCGGCCCAAGGCTGCTGTCATGGAGGCGGTCTGCGTATTGTCCAGGATGGCAGGGGTGGACATGCTGACCGGCGTGACGAAGAAGACGCACGTCTCCGATTCCAGGCGGGCTCAGATACACGCGGACTACGATGGTTTCTGGCAGGAACTGGGTGGCGTCGAACGCAATGGGCGGTATGTGCTGCCGCTTCGTCTGCATCACCGCGACGTCAGCGAGGTTCCGTCAAACCGGCGTGCTGCCTTCCGCAGGCGACAGACGCTGATTGCAGATTTACTCGCGCAGATCCCTCGGGCCATCGACACGGACCGGATTGAAGAGGTCATGCCGCCTCATCTGGGTCATGCGGATTCGGGCAAGCATCTTCTGGATCTTGCTGTGGCTCTGGCAACCGATCGTTGTAACGTAAAGCCGGGCATTGCCCTCGAAGAGAGAGATCCGACGCGGGACGATCGGCCGCTCGAGCAAAAACTCGCCGCCTGATATCGGCCGCCACAATTAGCCGCGCAAAAAAATCGAGCCTCCCACAGCGATGTGAGAGGCTCGATTCGTTTGGTGGAACGTCCCCCGCGCAATGCACGGGGACGGTTTCCATTACTTATTTCGCAGCGGCTGCGAGTGCGGCGTTGAACGTCGCGCTCGGGCGCATGACTTCAGCGAGCTTCGCGAAGTCCGGCTTGTAGTAGCCGCCGATATCGACCGGCTTGCCCTGAACCGCGGCCAGCTCGCCCACGATCTTCTGCTCGTTCTCGGCCAATGCCTTCGCCAGCGGCGCGAAGTGTGCCGCGAGTTCCGCGTCGTCCTTCTGTGCGGCCAGCTCTTGCGCCCAGAACATCGAGAGATAGAACTGGCTGCCGCGGTTGTCCAACTCGCCGGTCTTCGGCGACGGGCCCTTGTTGTTGTCGAGCAGCTTGCCGGTGGCGGCGTCGAGCGTCTTCGCGAGCAGCTTGGCGCGCGCGTTGTTCGTCTTGATGCCGAGGTCTTCCAGCGAAACGGCCAGCGCGAGGAATTCGCCGAGCGAGTCCCAACGCAGGTGGTCTTCCTGCACCAGCTGCTGCACGTGTTTCGGCGCCGAGCCGCCGGCGCCCGTTTCGTACATGCCGCCGCCGGCCATCAGCGGGACGATCGAGAGCATTTTCGCGGAGGTGCCCAGTTCCATGATCGGGAACAGGTCGGTCAGGTAGTCGCGCAGAATGTTGCCGGTGACCGAGATCGTGTCCAGGCCGCGGATCACACGCTCGAGCGTGTAACGCATGGCGCGGACTTGCGACATGATCTGGATGTCGAGGCCGTTCGTGTCGTAATCCTTCAGGTACGTTTCGACCTTCTTGATCACTTCGTTTTCATGCGGACGGTACGGGTCGAGCCAGAACACGGCCGGCGTGTCCGAGTTCTTCGCGCGCGTGACGGCGAGCTTGACCCAGTCGCGGATCGGCTCGTCCTTCACGAGGCACATACGCCAGATGTCGCCTTGCTCGACTGGCTGCGTCAGCGCTTCGAGCACTTCGCCCGAGGCGTTGTCGACGATGCGCGCCGTGCCGTCTTGCGTGATCTCGAACGTCTTGTCGTGCGAACCGTACTCTTCAGCCTTCTGCGCCATCAGGCCGACGTTCGGCACCGTGCCCATCGTGCGCGGGTCGAATGCGCCGTTGGTCTTGCAGAAGTTGATGATTTCCTGGTAGATGCGCGCGAACGTGCTTTCCGGAATCAGGCACTTCGTGTCGGCCGGGCGGCCGTCGGCGCCCCACATCTTGCCGCCTGCGCGGATCATGGCCGGCATCGACGCGTCGACGATCACGTCGTTCGGTGCGTGCAGGTTCGAGATGCCCTTGGCCGAGTCGACCATGGCGAGCGCCGGACGGTGCTCGTGGCATGCGTGCATGTCGCGGATGACTTCTTCGCGCTGCGATTCCGGCAGCTTTTCGAGCTTCGTGTAGAGATCGACGAGGCCGTTGTTCACGTTCACGCCGAGTTCTTCGAACAGCTTGGCGTGCTTGGCGAACGCGTCCTTGTAGAACGTGCGCACGGCGTGGCCGAACACGATGGGGTGCGAAACCTTCATCATGGTCGCCTTCACGTGCAGCGAGAGCATGACGCCGGTCTTGCGCGCGTCTTCCATCTGGTCTTCGTAGAAGGCCAGCAGGTGCTTCTTGCTCATGAACATGCTGTCGACGATTTCGCCGGCTTGCAGCTTGACCTTCGGCTTGAGCACGATGGTTTCGCCGGCCTTCGTCACGAGCTCCATGCGGACTTCGCGGTCCTTGTCGTTCGTGATCGACTTTTCACCGTGGTAGAAGTCGCCGTGCTTCATGTGCGCGACGTGGGTGCGCGAAGCCATGCTCCACTCGCCCATGCTGTGCGGGTGCTTCTTCGCGTAGTTCTTGACCGCGAGCGGTGCGCGGCGGTCCGAGTTGCCTTCGCGCAGCACCGGGTTCACGGCCGAACCGAGGCACTTCGAATAGCGCTTCTGGATAGCCTTTTCTTCGTCGGTCTTCGGATCTTCGGGGAAATCAGGGACCTTGTAGCCCTTGCCCTGGAGTTCCTTGATCGCGGCGACGAGCTGCGGCACCGATGCGCTGATGTTCGGCAGCTTGATGATGTTCGTTTCCGGCAACTGCGTGAGACGGCCCAGTTCGGCCAGATTGTCCGGCACGCGCTGTTCTTCCGTGAGGAATTCCGGGAACTCGCCGAGGATACGGCCCGCAACGGAGATATCGCTGGTCTCGACGTTCACGCCGGCCGGCGCAGCGAAGGTGCGGATGATCGGCAGAAACGCGCTGGTGGCGAGCAGCGGCGCTTCATCGGTCAGGGTATAGATGATGGTGGGTTGCTGGGTACTCATCGGCTTCTTGGCGGGGTTCAAAAACGGGGTGATAACACCACCGGCTGCGCGCAGTCGGCGAAACACCTGGATTTTGCCTGAATTTGCAGCGGGCCGGGGGCCAACCTTGCCTATATTTCATATTGTGGAAAGCTGTTGCGCAATGTTAATTGACCAGAAAGTCGGCGCGTTTGCCTTGATCGGCCGGCCGCGCGCTGAAAACGTTTCGGCGCCGGAGCCCCGTTGCATAAGGCTTTGCGAGGCGATACCGGCGATCCGGTAACGGCTCCGAAGTTTTATGGATCGCACCCTTGATTGACTGTCAAGCTGGTAAAGACCCTTGTGAAAAGAGAAGAGACTCGGGGAGTCTTATATAAGAATTTTGTCCCGCAAGGCTCGCTGAAACTTACGATAACGGTTGTCTTGCTAACCAATTCGTGGTTTCATTCCCCCATGTTCGATCACTGTCTTTACTTCAATTCGTCGGCGCTCGCGCGGCTCGTCGAGCGCGAGTGGAGTGCCGCTTATGCGCCGTTCGGCCTCACGCCCGCGCAAGGCTTCGTGCTGCGCGTCGTGCTGGCGAAGCCCGGGTGCCTCGCGAGCGATGTCGCGCAAACGCTCGGCATCGCGCGGCCCACGGCGACGCGTCTCGTCGACAACCTGAGCGAGAAGGACTTGCTCGAGCGCCGCCAGGGCGAGGCCGATGGCCGCGAATGGGGACTCTTTCCCACGGCGAGCGGCACGGCGCTCGACGGCCCGATCAACGGCGCGAGCGCCGAAGTCGCGCGGCGCCTGCGCGCGCAAGTGGGTCCGGACCTCTTCGAGTCGACGGTCACCGGCATGCGCAAGATACGCAAGGGACTCGCATAAGGCGTTCGCGCCTTTTTTAAACATCCAATAATTGTCTTGCTAATCAATAAGGAGAAGAGCGATGAACGAAGCGGCGCTAAAAGGGACGGGGGAGGAAGCCTGGCGTTGGGCGATTGGCGTGGCGATCGCCGGGCTGGCGGTGGGCGGCGTGGTGGCGGCGATTCTCGTCATGCCACGCGCCGTAGAGGCGAACAACCGCGCGTGCGTGAACGCCTACGCCAACGATCTGCACGCGGATCTCGCGGCGTTCGCGCAAGACCCGGCGTGGCAGGCGCAATACGTGGAGGCGCTCACGGCGTGCGCGCGTTAAGCGGGCACGCCGCGCCGGACCCCGCTACTTGCGGTTCAGGAACGCGAGCAGGTCGGCGTTGACCTGACCGGCCATCGTCGTGCACATGCCGTGCGGGCCGCCCGGATAGATCTTGAGCGTCGCGTCCTTGACGATCTTCGCGGAGAGCTTGCCCGCGTCGTCGATCGGCACGATCTGGTCATCGTCGCCGTGCAGGATCAGCGTGGGCACGTCGAACTTCTCGAGGTCTTCCGTGTAATCGACCTCGGAGAACTCGTGGACGCAGTCGTGCAGCGCGAGGATGCCGCCCCACATGCCCTGCTGCCAGAACGAGTCGATGACGCCCTGCGAGACCTTCGCACCGCTGCGGTTGTAGCCGTAGAACGGCACGGCCAGGTCCTTGAAGAACTGCGAGCGGTCGTCGATCACGCCCTTGCGGATGCCGTCGAACACATCCTTGGGCAGGCCGCCCGGATTCTTCTCGCTCTTGATCATGATGGGCGGCACCGCGCCGATCAGCACCGCGCCCGAGACGCGCTTCGTGCCGTGGCGGCCGATGTAGCGCGCGACTTCGCCGCCGCCCGTGGAGTGGCCGACGAGCGTGGCGTCCTGCACGTCGAGCTTGTCGAGCAGGTCGGCGAGATCGTCGGCCCAGGTGTCCATGTCGTTGCCCTTGGCGGGCTGATCGGAGCGGCCGTGGCCGCGGCGGTCGTGCGCGATCGTGCGAAAGCCGTTTTGCACGAGAAAGAGCATTTGCGCGTCCCAGGCGTCGGCGGTAAGCGGCCAGCCGTGGGAGAAAACGACGGGCTTGCCGCTGCCCCAATCCTTGTAATAGATCGACGTGCCATCGCGGGTGGTGAAGGTGCTCATGGAAACTCTCCAGTTTCTTTTACAGCATCACAAAGCAGGCAGACGCCGGCGCGTTGGCGCGCGCGGTCGCGCTTCGCGCGGCGGTGTTTGGCGGCGTCCAGGGAGGGGCGATGCGGGTGGAACGTGCCGGCACCTGCGCGTCGTGGAAAGAGGCAGGGGGCACGCGGGTCAGTATAGAGAGAACGCCAGAGCGATGCCGCGAAGCTGTGCGGCCTGAAATCCGCTCTGCGCCGCGGATGTTTGCAGACGGCTTGTGAGCTTCAACGGCGCCGCGCCCGGCTAGGCGATTTCCACGCCGACTGCATCGCGCAGGTAGTCGCCGAGGAACTCGACAAAACTGCGCAGCTTCGCGGAGAGCTTGTTGCGCTCGAGATAGATCGCGTGAATATCGGCGTTCGGCAGCGCCCAATCCGTAAGCAGCGGCACGAGTTCGCCACGCTCGACAGGCTCGCCGATTTCCCACTGCGAGCGCACGACGATGCCGCGACCGTCGAGTGCCCAGCGCAGCACGGTGCTGCCGTCGTTACTCGACAGTGCGCCATCGACCTTCACGGTTTCCGTGCGCTTGCCCCGCGTGAAGTGCCAGGTGCCGTATGCCGAGTCGTTTTCGCGCAGGACGATGCACGCGTGGCGCGTGAGATCGTGCGGCGCCGATGGCTTGCCGTGCCGCTTCAAATACGCCGGCGACGCGCACACGACGCGCCGGTTCTTCAGCAGCAAACGCGCGTTGATGCGCGCGTCGGGCACCTCGCCGAAGCGGATGCCGAGATCGAAGCCTTCTTCCTGAAGACTGAGCGGCCGCTCGGTCAACTGCAGCTGAATCTTCATCGAGGGAAAGCGCTCGACATAGGCGGACACCGCTGGCGCGACATGCGTGCGGCCAAAACCAAACGACGCGTTCACGCGCAGCAGCCCGGCCGGTTCGCCGCGGCTGCGCGTGACGAGTTGTTCCAGTTCCGAGAGTTCGTCGAGGATGCGCGAGCCGTTCGCGAGATAAAGCTCGCCTTCCGGCGTGAGAGAAAGACGCCGCGTGGTGCGGTTCACAAGCCGCACGCCAAGGCGCTGCTCCAGTTGCGCGAGCCGCTTGCTCACGGCGGGCGGCGTGACCCCCAGCTCGCGTGCCGCCGCCGCCAGATTGCGGTTGCGTGCTACGAGCGCAAACAGATTCAGATCGGAAAACGCGTCCATCGCGCCGCTCCCGTTGGCTTGTGTGATTCGTTCCTGAAAGTTACGACCGGATTGCTTTTGCGGAAACCCAATCGCCCAAGGCATCAATTAGACTGCATGCAACCTCGGGAGACAAGCATGTTCGACGGTTTCACAGACGCTTCGGCAGACATCGAAGGCGTTCGCATTCACGCAATCCAGGGCGGACGCGGCCCCGCGCTGTTGCTCCTGCACGGCCATCCGCAAACGCACGCCATCTGGCACAAGGTGGCGCCGACGCTCGCGGAACACTTCACGGTAGTTGCCGCCGACCTGCGCGGCTACGGCGACAGCGGCAAACCGCAGGGCACGCCCGACCACGCCAGCTACGCGAAGCGCCGCATGGCGCTCGATCAGGTTGCGCTCATGCGCGCCCTCGGCTTCACATCGTTCGCGGTGATGGGTCACGACCGGGGCGGACGCGTCGCCGCGCGCATGGCGATCGATCATCCCGACGCGGTCAGCCAGCTCATTACGCTCGACGTCGCGCCAACCGTTGCGATGTACGAGCAGACGTCGTTCGAATTCGCGCGCGCTTACTGGCACTGGTTTTTTCTCGTGCGCCCGGCGCCGTTTCCGGAAACGCTAATCCGCGCCGACCCCGATCTGTATCTGAAGCAGACGATGGGCGCGCGCAGCGCCGGGCTCGCGCCATTCGCGCCCGAGGCCTACGCGGAGTATTTGCGCTGCCTCTCGGACCCGGCGACGGCACACGGCATCTGCGAGGACTATCGGGCGTCGATCACCATCGACCTCGAACACGACCGCGCGGATCTGGGGGCGGGCAAGCGCATCGCGTGCCCGTTCCTCGCGTTGTGGGGCGCGCATGGCACGGTTGGCCAGTGCTTCGATCCGCTGGCGCAGTGGCGTAGCTGGAACGCCGGTGTGAGCGGCGAGGCTCTGGCGTGCGGCCACTACATCGCGGAAGAAGCGCCACAGTTGCTCCTCGAACGCGTGCTGCCGTTTCTCCAGCGCTGATCCGTTCGTTCGTCATTATTCAGTCGGGCTTCATCATGTCCTCACAAACGCTTTACCGGAAACTGGTTGATTCGCACACCGTATCGATAATCGATGCCGAGCACGTTCTGCTTTACGCCGATCTGCACATCATGAACGAGTACACGAGCCCGCAAGCTTTCGCGGGCTTGCGTGAGAAGGGCCTGCGCGTGCGCCGCCCGCGCCAGCAGATGGGCGTGGTCGATCACGTGATTCCCAGCAAGCCCGTGCCCGTGGCCGCGCGCACGATCGAGATCGTCGATGCCGCGAAGCAGGCCGCGAACTTCACGCGCAACTGCGTGGAGCAGGGCATTCATCTGTTCGATATCCACGATCCCATACAGGGCATCGAGCATGTGGTGGCGCCCGAGATCGGTCTGATTCGCCCCGGCATGGTCGTGCTGTGCGGCGACAGCCACACGACGACCTACGGCGCACTGGGCGCGCTCGGGTTCGGCATCGGCACCTCGGAAGTCGAGCACGTATTGGCGACGCAGACACTCGTTTATCGCGTCGCGAAGGACATGCGCATCGTGGTGGACGGCGCGCTGCCCGCGGGAACGACATCGAAGGATCTCGTGCTGCACATCATTGCGAAGATCGGCGCGCAGGGCGCGCGCGGCTACGCCGTCGAATATGCGGGCGCAGCGATCGCCGGGCTCTCCGCCGAGGCACATATGACCCTCTGCAACATGACCGTGGAGGCGGGCGCGCGCGCCGCGCTGATCGCGCCGGATCGCACGACGCTCGACTACGTGGCCGGCAAGGTCCGCGACCTCGACGCCAGGACGCTCGACGCCGCGTGCAGCGCGTGGTCGAAACTGCGCACCGATGACGATGCCCAGTTCGATATCGAGCATCGCTTCGACGCCGCGCGCGTCGCGCCTTACGTGACATGGGGGACGAGCCCGGACCAGGCGCTGCCGGTGGACGGCCGCATTCCCGAGGCCGCCGAAGGCGCGGGTCTCGACGCCGCGACGCTGCACAAGGCGCTCGATTACATTGGCCTCGCCGCAGGCGCGCCGATCGAGGGCACGCCCATCGACCGCGTGTTCATCGGCTCCTGCACGAACGCACGCATCGAGGATCTGCGCGCCGTCGCTCAGGTCGTGCGTGGCCGCAAGGTGGCCACGACCGTGCGCGCGATGGTCGTGCCGGGCTCGGGCATGGTGCGCGACCAGGCCGAGCGCGAAGGCATTGCGCAACTGCTGATCGACGCGGGCTTCGAGTGGCGCCAGCCGGGCTGCTCGATGTGTCTCGCGATGAACGACGACGTGCTCGCGCCGGGCGAGCGCTGTGCGTCGACGACGAACCGCAATTTCGAAGGGCGCCAGGGGCGCGACAGCAAAACGCATTTGATGAGCCCCGCGATGGCCGCCGCCGCCGCGATAGCGGGCCGCATCGTCGACATTCGCAAGGAGCTTGTACATGGCTAAGCCGTTCATGATCTCGGGCGTTGCCGCGCCGCTACCGGTCAACAACCTCGATACCGACCAGATCATGCCCAAGCAGTTTCTGCTCGGCATCGATAAGTCGGGACTCGCGCGCGGGCTGCTGTACGACTTGCGTTTCGATGCCGATGGCCGCGCGCGGGAGACGTTCGTGCTCAATCGCGCCGAGTATCGCGGCGCGAAGGTGCTCATCGGCGGCTCGAACTTCGGCTGTGGATCGAGCCGCGAACACGCCGTGTGGGGCCTGCAGCAGGCAGGTTTCGAAGCCGTGATCGCGCCGAGCTATGGCGAGATCTTCTATTTCAACTCGACGAACAACCGGCTGCTCCTCGTCACGCTGCCGCGGGAACAGGTCGAGGCGCTGGTCGCGGAGATCGCGGACGGCGACGACAAGCACGTGTCGATCGATGTCGAAAACGAAGTCGTGATCGCGCCTTCGGGCGAGCGCTACGCGTTCTCGCTGCCGACGCGCCAGAAGCAGATGCTCGTGGAAGGGCTCGACATGATCGGCATGACGCTGCGCCAACAGGAGGCGATCGATGCATTCGAGGCGAAACACTGGGCCGCGCAGCCGTGGTGCCGCATCGACCTGCCGGCGCAGCAGCAGCGCGGATAACCCATATTCATAACCAGACCGTTCGTGCGACGCGCGCAACGGCACCGGAGCGCGCTTACCGCCAGGCGCGGCAAGTGCGCCCCCATATGGAGACACCCATGAACATTGCCGCAGTCCATCCGCAGGACGCCGCCGCGCTGGAGCCCAGCGTCGTGCGCAAGGTCTCACGACGCATCACGCCGTTCATCATCGTCCTGTATTTCCTGAGCTTTCTGAACCGCGTGAACGTCGGCTTCGCCGGGCTCACGATGAATCATGACATCGGGCTCACGCAGGCCATGTTCGGCGTTGGCGCGGGGATCTTCTTTGTCGGCTATATCGCGGCCGGCATGCCGTCGAACCTCGCGCTGCAGCGCGTGGGCGCCCGCAGATGGATCGCGCTGCTGATGGTGGCATGGGGTCTGCTTTCCGCGGCCACGGCGTTTGTCACCGGCCCCTATAGCTTCTATACGCTGCGCTTCGTGCTCGGTCTCGCCGAAGCGGGTTTCTTTCCCGGCATCATTCTCTACCTGAGCTTCTGGTTTCCCGCGCGCCATCGCGCATTCGTCACGGCAATGTTCATGACCGCCGCGCCGCTCTCGAACATGATCGGTTCGCCGATCTCGGGCGCACTCATGAGCCTGGAGGGCGTGGCGCATCTGCACGGCTGGCAATGGCTCTTCCTCGTCGAGGGCGCGCCCACTGTGCTGCTCGGGATCGTTTCGTACTTCTATCTGATTGACCGGCCCGAGGACGCGCAGTGGCTCGCGCCCACCGAGCGCGAGTGGCTGAGCGGCGAAATGCGGCGCGAACGCGAAGCGAAGGCGGCGCAGAGCAAGTCGAGCGTGTGGGGCGCGGTGAAGGACCCGCGCGTGCTGCTGCTCGCGCTCGTCTATGCGGGCACGTCGACCGGACTCTATGCCATCGGCATCTGGGCGCCGATGATCATTCACCGCTTCGGCTTCAGCTACTTCGAGCTGGGCCTTGTGAACGCGATTCCGAATCTGTTCGCGGTCGTGACGATGGTGCTGTGGGCGCGCAACTCGGACCGCACGAACGAACGGCGCCTGCACGTTGCGATTGCGTGTCTCGCGGCCGGTATCGGCATGCTGATGTCCGGACACGCCGCCAACGCCATTGTGCTGATCATTGGGCTTTCGATCGCGAACTTCGGCATCAACGCGGCGAAGCCGCCGCTCTGGAGCATGCCCACGCAGTTTCTCTCGGGTTCTGCCGCGGCTGCGGGCATTGCGATCATCAACGCGATGGGCAGCCTCATCGGCGGCACGATCGGCCCGATGGTGATTGGCCGGCTGCGCGACCTGAGCGGCGACTATTCGCTGGGGCTGTATTTCGTCAGCGCGACGCTGCTCGTCTCGGCGGCGCTCGCGTTTGCGTTCGGCTTGCGCGGCCGAAGCATGCAGCCGCAGCCGTGAAATGAGCGCGCCGGCCCGCGCAGGTTGCGGCGAGGGCCAGAAGAGGCACTGCACGGTTCAGGCATCGCATACCGCGCGATACGCGATAATCGCCCTTTATCGATTCCCGCATCTCTCGTATGTCGACGCCTGAACCGGTCTCGTCCGGGCACGCCTGGTGGGGCGTGCTCGTATTGGCGCTCTCGGCCTTCATCTTCAACACGACCGAATTCGTGCCCGTCGCGCTGCTGAGCGCCATTGGCGACAGCCTGCACATGAAGCCGACCGACGTCGGCCTCATGCTGACGATCTACGCGTGGACGGTGGCCGTGGCGTCGCTGCCCCTGATGCTGATGACGCGCAACGTCGAACGCCGCAAGCTGCTGACCTGGATATTCGCGCTCTTCGTCGTCAGCCATATCGTGACGGGCGTGGCGTGGAACTTTACGGTGCTGATGGTGGGCCGGATCGGCATTGCCTTCGCGCACGCCATCTTCTGGTCGATTTCCGTCTCGCTGGTGGTGAGGCTCGCGCCCCCCGGCAACAAGAGCCGCGCGCTCGCCATGCTCGGCATGGGCACCTCGATCGCCATGGTGGCGGGCATTCCGCTTGGGCGCGTGATTGGCGAGACGCTGGGCTGGCGGCAGACCTTCTTCGTCATTGCGGGCGCGGCGGCGGTTGCGCTGCTCATGTTGCGCATCATGCTGCCCGTATTGCCGAGCCAGCAAACGGGCTCGTTCAGCAGCGTGCCCGTGCTGTTCAGAAAGCCGATGCTGGCCTCCCTCTATCTGCTCACGATACTCGTCGTGACCGCGCACTTCACGTCGTATACGTATATCGAGCCCTTCATTCACACCGTGGGCCACGAAAGCAGTCAACGCATCACCTATATCCTGATCCTGTTCGGCAGTGCCGGCATTCCCGCGGCCGTTTTCTTCAATCGCCTTTATCCGCGCGATCCGGCGCAGTTCCTGCAAGCGGCTGTGGTCGCCGTGTGCGTGTGCCTGCTCGTGCTGTTTCCCGCCGCGCTGAGCATCGTCACGTTGTCCGTTCACACGCTGGTTTGGGGCGGGGCGATCGTTTCCTTCGGCCTTGCCATGCAGGCGTGGGTGCTCAAGCTCGCGCCCGAAGCCGCGGATCTCGCGGTCTCGATCTATTCCGGCCTCTATAACGTGGGGATCGGCGCGGGCGCACTGCTTGGCAACCATATTGCCAACGGCTTTGGCGTGTCGTGGGTTGGCAGTTTCGGCGGGGTGGTGGGCGGCATCGGCGCGGCGGTATGCTGGCTGGCGTTGCGCATGTATGCGCGGGCGCATCCTTCAGAGCACTGATGTACTGCGCGCGCGCCGCCGCGCTGGATTATCACGGCACGATCGGCCTCGAAGCCTGGGCGAGCGGCGACGCCGAACTCGCGCTGCAACGCTTTCGCGAGGCGTTCACAGTGGCGTAGCGGGCGGCGGCTCGCCTTCCGCGGGAGGAAACGTCAGCACCACGGCAAAGCCGCCCCCGGCGGGAAACGCAAAGTTCACGCGGCCGCCGTGCGCCTTCATCACCGCCTGCACAATGGCGAGCCCAAGGCCCGAGCCCGTCGTGCGCTCCGCGCCTTCCTGGCCGATGCGCTCGAACGGCCGCAACGCGGCGTCCCAGTGTTCGCGCGCAATGCCGCGTCCGTTGTCGGTCACGGTCAGCGTAACGGCCTCCGGCGAGGCGCTCACGGTGACGACGATATCGTCGGCCTTGCCGTGCAGTAGCGCGTTGTGCAGCACATTCGACAGCGCTTCCTGCAGGCTCACTGGGTCGCCCGCGATCCAGACTTGCGGCGCGCTGCTCTCGAATGCCACTTTCACGTCGCGCTCGTCGGCGAGCGGAATGGTGCGGCCCAGCCCTTCCCTGGCGAGCTTTGCGAGGTCCACGCGCTGCAGCGGGACCACTTCGGTGCGGTGAATCACCATCGCGTGATTGAGCAACTGGCCGGTGAGCCGGCCCACGTCCGAGCAGGTGGCCCGCAACGCTTCGAGCCGCGCGGCGTGGCGCGCGGGATCGGACTCGGTGCTGAGCAGCTCGATCTGCGCGTCCAGCCGCGCGATCGGCGTGCGCATCTGGTGCGCGGCGTCGGCGATAAAGCGCTGCATGGCCGTCATGCGCTCAGCGAGCCGGCCGATCAGCCCGTTGATGGCGCCGATCAGCGCGTTGATTTCGCTTGGCGTGTCGTGCGCGACGGGCCGCAGGTCGGCCGGGTCGCGCGCGGCGATGATCTGCTCGATCTGCGCGAGCGGGCGCAGGCCGCGCCGGATCGCCAGTCCGCTCGCGCCGATGGCGAGCACGCTCATCAGCAGAATCAGCGTCCAGACCTTGAGGCTCATGTCGTTCGTGAGCTGCTGGCGCGCGTGCGTGGTCTGCGCGACCGTGACGAGGGCCCAGCCGGGCGGTCGCGCGTCCGGCATGTAGCGCCCGATGGTCGCCGTGCGCACGCGCTCACCCTGGTAGCGCGCGTTCGCGAATGTCGGACCCTGGCGCGCGCGCATCGCGCTCGTTGTATCGGTCGGTCCGGGAAGGTCGCCATAGCCCGCGACGACCAGGCCGCGCGCGTCGACCACTTTGTAGTAGACGACGTCATAGCGCGAGAGCGTGGAGAGCGCCGCCACCGGCGGATTGAGCGCGAGCACGCCGCCCTGCACGTAGAGGTTTTCGGCGACCTGGATGGTTGCGCCCGCAAGCAGCTGGTCGTAGGCGCGCTCGGACGCGACGCCCGCGTAATAGCGCGCGATACCCGCGAGCGCCGCCGCGCCTGACGCCACCACCAGCGCAATGAAGAGCAGCGTGCGGCCGAGCAGCGTTTTCGGGAACCAGTCAAAGCGCGGCAATTTGATATCCCATGCCGCGCGCCGTGCGGATTTCGACCGAACTGCCCTGCAGCTTCTTGCGCAGGCGCGTGACGTATTGTTCGACCGCGTTCGCGGTCGGCTCGTTGCCGTAGCTGAACAACTGATTCAGCAGTTCTTCCTTTGGGAAGATACGTTGCGGACGGCTGGCGAGGATTTCGAGCAGCGCGAACTCCTGGCGCGAGAGCGAAAGCGGTTTGCCGTCGAGTTCGGCCAGCCGGCTGCTGCGGTCGATGGCGAGACCGCCCAGCCTCACCACATCGTTCGCGTGCCCGCTGTTGCGGCGCAGGAGCGCCTGCACGCGCGCCTCGAGTTCGCGGTAATCGAACGGCTTGACGAGGTAGTCGTCGGCGCCGAGGCCGAGGCCGCTCACGCGGTCGTCGATGGCCGAGCGTGCCGTGAGCAGCAGCACCGGCGTGGTCGAGCCCGCCGCGCGCAGATGGCGCAGGATCTCGAAGCCGTCCATGGCGGGAAGCATCACGTCGAGCACGACCAGGTCGAAGCGCTCCACGCCGAGCAGGCTGTTCGCCGTGGCGCCGTTCGCTTCGAGGTCCACCGCGTGACCGAGGCGCGTGAGGCGGCTGCGGACCGCCGCGCCGATTTCCGCGTCGTCCTCTACCACCAGAATGCGCATGATGCGGTTCCTGCCAAAATCTTCATGGGTGCGATTGCGGGTTTTCCCCGAGGTCTACTCTGCGTGTTTCTCAGCATTTTCTCAGACTCGCCCGGTAATCTCGCGAACCATGGAAGATAGAGCGACGTGATTACGACACGAACCACCGGAGACGGCAAGATGCGCGTGAAGGCGCCGCGGCCTTCACCGCGTCGGCGCGCGCTCGTTGCGGCGGGGCTTGGCGTGGCTGCCGTTGCCGCGGGGCTCGCGCCTGCCTGGGTCCGGGCCACGCCGCGCACGGTGCGCATTTCGAAGGGCTACGGGCTGCTGTACCTGCCGCTGCTCGTGATGGAAAAGGCGCGCCTGTTCGAGCGCCATGCGGCCCGCCAGGGGCTCGCGGACGTGAGCGTGGAGTGGGTGAGGCTCGACGGCGGCAATTCGGTAGACGACGCCATGATGGCCGGCACGCTCGACTTCGCCGCCGTGGGCGCGCCCGGCTTCATCGAACTGTGGGCGCGGGCGCGCGGCATACCGAACGTCGAGGTGATCGGCATCAGCGGTCTTTCGGCCACGGCGCTCTCGCTCAACACGAACCGGCCGCAGATCGCGACGCTGCGCGACTTCACGAGCGCCGACCGCATTGCGGTGCCGGGCATTCGCACCTCGCTTTCGGCCGTCGTGCTGCAAATGGTGGCGAGCAAGCTGCTCGGGCCGCAGCACTTCGCGCAGCTCGATTCGATCACCGTCGGCCTGCCGCATCCGCAGGCCATGCAGTCGCTGATCCGGCGCGAGGGCGGCATTACCGCGCATTTCGCGTCGCCGCCATTCTCGACGCTGGAATTGCAGCAGCCGGGCATCCACCGCGTGGTCAATTCGGTCGACGTGCTCGGGCCGCTCACGCTCGACGTGGTGTTCGCGCCCAAGCGCCTTGTCGATACCGAGCCGGCGCTGGCAAGAGCGTTCCTTCACGCGCTCGACGAGGCGAACCGGATGATCGCGCAGGACAAGGCGGCCGCGGCGCAGATCTATGTCGATTCGTCGGGCTTCGGCGCGTCGCGCGAGCACGTAGTGCAGACGCTCTCTGCGCCGGAGTCGCGCTTTTCGGTCTGGCCCGAGCAGTTGATGGAGTACGTGGATTTTCTGTACATGGTGGGCACGATCAAGGCGAAGCCGCGCACATGGAACGACATGTTCGTGGCGATGCTCGGGGAATTCCGTCCGTCCTAGACAGACGCATAGACACAAATAAACGTAGGAGAACAGAGTGAATATAGACACAACCGTCGATCAACAGTCCGCTGAAGAGCGGGATGTCATGTCGAAGATCGCACGCCGCCTAATGCCGATCCTCGTCGTGATGTTTCTGATCTCGTTCATCGACCGCCAAAACGTCGGCTTCGCGAAACTGCAGATGGTGCACAGCCTCAACATGACCGAAACGGCGTTCGGCCTTGCGTCGTCGCTGTTCTTCATCGGCTATCTGCTGTTCGAAGTGCCCAGCACGCTCGCGCTGCACCGCTTCGGCGCGCGCGTGTGGCTCGCGCGCATCATGCTCACCTGGGGTGTGATTACGGTACTGATGGGCTTCACCACGTCGATGAAAGTGTTCTGCGGCCTGCGCCTCGCGCTGGGCGTGGCCGAAGCCGGCTTCTATCCCGGCGTGATCTACTATCTCACGCTGTGGTTTCCGCAAAGCTATCGCGCGCGCGTGCTCGGCATCTTCACGCTGGGCAGTGCGCTCGCCAACATGCTGGGCTCGCTCGTGGGCGGCTGGCTGCTGAGCCTCAATGGCGTCTGGGGCCTCGCCGGCTGGCAGTGGGTGTTCATCGCCACGGGCCTGCCCGCCGTGCTGGTCGGCATCGCCGTGTTCAGGCTGCTGCCGGCGTCATACCAGGAAGCGCGCTTTCTGAACGAGCGCGAAAAGCAGATCGTAGCGGCCGCGCACGAGCGCGAGAAGCCCGAGCACGCCGAACACGCGCAGCCCTGGAAGGCGCTGCTCGATCCACGCGTGATGCTGTTCGCGGCGACCTATATGCTGATGTCGACGTCGCTGTACGGCGTGACCTACTGGCTGCCCACGCTCGTGAAGTCGTTTGGCGTGTCGAGCAGCGTGAACGGGCTGTTGAGCATGCTGCCGTGGGCGCTGGCGGTATTGCTGCTGCTGTGGCTGCCGTCGAAGCTGCGCCGCGCGAAAAGCATTCTGCGCGCGATGGCGATCGTCGCGGCGCTCGGCACGCTGGGCTTCCTGCTGAGTCTCCTGCTGCCTTCCACGCCGCTGCGTTTCATCGCGCTCGTGTTCGGCGGCGCGTGCATTCCGCTGCTGTACCCGTGCTTCTGGTCGATGCCGCCGCGCTACTTCACCGGCGCGCGGGCGGCGGCGAGCGTCGCAGCGATCAACTCGATCGGCAATCTCGGCGGCTTCTTTGGCCAGAACCTCATGCCGCTCGCGGGCAAGGTCACGGGCACCGCATTCGGACCGATGATCGTGCCGATCGTGTGCCTCGCGGTGCTCGGTCTCGGCGTCGCGGTGGCGTGGGGACGTACCGGGCGTGCGTTGGAGGGCGTGCCGGCCTGAAGCTGGCTTGACCCGGTGGGCTTTCGCATCATGCTGGCGCGCCCGGAACGCTTGCAAACGCTCGTGATCCAGAATGCGAACAGCCACGAGGAAAGCCTCGGGCGCAAGTGGGCGGCGATCCGGGAGTACTGGGCCAACCCGGCGGCGAAGCCCGAGGTCTTCGAGGCGTTTGTTTCGTTCGAAGGCGCGCGGCTTCGCCATGCTGGCGACAGCCCGAACCCCGAGCGCTACAACCCGTACACGTGGACGGACGGAGTTCGCGTTTCTCAATCTGCCGGGCCACGCCGAAATCCAGGCCGCGCTGCTTTGCGACTACCGCACCAATGTTGCCGCTTACCCGGCATGGCAGGCATGGCTGCGCGCGCATCGACCGCGCACGCTCGTGATGTGGGGTCGCTACGACAGTTCGTTCGTCGCGGCGGCGGGGGCCGCGTATCAGCGCGACCTGCCCGACGCCGAGGTGCATCTGCTCGATGCGGGCCACTTCGCGCTCGACGAAAACGTAGACGAAATCGCGGCGCTGATGCACGCGTTTCTCGCGAAACACCTACGTAGCCGCTCGTCGCGTCCATAGGGCCAGAAAGGGATCGCGATTGTATTTCTGGCGGTAACAGTGAATTCAGTCTATGGGCATAGACTTTCGATAGGGCGACCCTAAAATCCACTTTCATGTGAGCGTATTGCGACGCTCGATGTGAGAGGGATTCATGGAGCAGATTTTCAAGGGGACCGTCAGGCTTGCGGGTGTGGCGAGCCGGTCCTGGCCCAAGCTCGCCGTATCGCTTGCCGCCGCCTGCGCCGTGCTCGCGGGTTGCGCGTCGGCCGGCGACGTCACCACGGCGGGCAATCCGGGCACGTACGTCGTTTCGGCGTCCGCAACGGGCGGGCGCCTCGCGTGGGCGCGCGCCCACAAGCGCGCGGTGAGCGAAGCCAACGACTACTGCGAGAGCCGCGGCATGCAAACGAGTCTCGGCATGGAGCACACCGAAGGGCTCGAGGCGCTGCAGCAGCAGGCCTCCGTTATCCGCTTCGAGTGCCATCCCAAACTTTGATGCGCGTGCCCCTCAGCGAATCACGAACGTTTCCCGGCGAGCCCCGTACCACTTCGTGACTTCGGAGTGCGCGGTCAATCTGGACGACTTCAGAATCGGGCTCGTGACGCGATACAGCCGGTCCGGGTCGGGCCCGTACATGTATAGGTAGCCGTCGTTGCCGTCGAGGTGAATTTCGGTTTCGCCGAGTTCGCCGGCGTCCGCGCGCTCGATGGCGCTGGCCAGCCGCTGTTCGAGCGTATGAATCTGGGGGCGGTCTTTCGGGTAGTAGTCGAAATGGACCATCATGGCCGGTCCCGGCGGCTTCTGCGCGGGTTGCGCGGCGGCGCTGCCCGCGGCGAGTGCGATGCCCAGTAACGTGGCGAGTGTTTTCCGGATTTTCGGCATGGGTGGATGGCATCCGCGAGAGAAGCTGCGATGTTCGCATATCGACGGGGCGGCATGGGGTCGCGGTGCTTCGCGTTATGATTGACCCCATCAAAGAAAGGTCCGGCCGGGTAACACCCGGTCCAACCCGGTCCACCCATTCAAGCCGCCAATGGTCACGAAACAAACCACAGGCCCCGCGCGCCGCAGCGCCGGGCCGGGCAAGCGCGCAGCGCTGCCTCCCGAGGAGACCCCAGCCGACGTGGATGCCGCCGGTTCGAATGCCGAAGCGAATCCCGAAGCGGACGAAGAGGGCACGGGCGCATCCACCTATCTCGTGCCGGGCCTCGAGCGCGGCCTGCGCATTCTCGCCGAATTCTCGGCGCGCGAGCCCGTGCTGGGGGCGCCCGAACTTTCGCGGCGCATCGGCATTCCGCGCACGACCACGTTTCGCCTCCTGCAGACCCTCGAAGCACTCGGCTTCATCGAGCGCGCCAACGGCGACCGGCAATACCGGCTGAGCGTAGCGGTGCTGCGCCTCGGCTTCGAATATCTCAGCTCGCTCGAACTCACCGACTTCGGCACGCCGCTGCTCGAGCGCCTGCGCGACGCGACGGGCCTCAGCACCCATCTGCTGATTCGCGACGGGCGCGACGTGGTGTTCGTGGCGAAGGCGCAAACGCGTGAGCCGATGTTCAGTTCGGTGAAGGTTCATGTGGGCACGCGCTTGCCCGCGCACGCCACCGTGCATGGCCAGGTGCTGATGGGCGACCTCACGCTCGCCGAACTGCGCACGCTCTACCCCGAGAAGCAGCTCGAACGTTACACGGAGCGCACGCCCGCGACCGTCGCCGATCTCTATGCGCGCGTGCGCGAGTTCGCGCAGCAGGGCTATGCGGTGAGCGAAGCGTCGTTCGAAACCGGCATCTCGGTGGTCAGCGCACCGGTGCGGGATCAGTCGGGCCGTATCGTGGCGGCGCTCACGGCAACCGTGCCGCGATCGGACATCGGCGAGGCCGAGCGTGCACCGCTGGTCGCCGCCGTGTGCGCCGCGGCGATCGACCTCTCGGCGCGGCTCAATTACCGGCCCGCGCCGAGCGACCCCACTGCGGCACAGGCCGCGCGCACCCGCAATTCGCACGCGCTCTGAATCTGAGGCCAGGCTCAGGCACGGCGCCCGCAGGCGCCGCGATCAGAACGAGTGGTGAATGCCCGCGAGCACAATCGCCTGATTGCGCCCGCTCGACACGCCCGCGGTGAAAAAGGCCGCCTGCGCTTCGGAGTTGGCGTGCTGGTAAAGCGCGTTCACATAGACCTGCGTGCTCTTCGAAAGCGAATACACGTCGCCGATCATCGCCTGGGTCCAGCGGCGGCCGGACAGCGTGGACGTTGCCGCGCCGCCCACTACGGCGTTGGCCGTCGTGAACTGGTAGTTCGCACCGGCGTCGTAGCTCTGGAACGTGTCGGAGTAGCCGTTGGACTGCAGCTTCGTGCGAGTGTAGAGCCCGTGTACGAGCAGCTTGCCGAATGAGTACGACGCGCCCACGCCCATGTTCTCGACCTTGTCGGCGATATACGTGGCCGCCGGTTGACCCTGGAATTCCGTGATGCCGGTGGTCGCTATCGACACCGAGCGGTCGTGCTCGTTCGACCACGACGCGCCGGCCTTGAACGGACCGTTAGCATAACTGAGCGAAAAGCTCATCGTTCTGCCGGTCGAGAAGTTCGTGGTATTGCCGAAGCCGAACATGGCGCCCGCCGTGAAGCCGTAAAAGCTCGGCGAACGATATTTGACCGAGTTGTTGTAAGGCACGACGCCCGTATCGGCCAACTGGTCGATGTTGCCCGGGTGGAACGCGTACCAGCTCGCCGCGAGATAAGCCGTGCTGAACGGACCGAGTGTGTCGAACGAGAACGGCGTTTGATTGCCCAGCGTGAGCGTGCCGAACTGCTCTGAATTCAGGCCCACATACGCCTGGCGGTTGAACAGCGTGTTGGCCTTCGCCAACGCGCCCGTATTGGTGTAGAAGCCGTTTTCCAGCTGGAAGATCGCCTTGAGGCCCCCGCCCAGATCCTCCTGGCCGCGCAGGCCCCAGCGGTCGGGCTGGGTGTTGCCCTGCTCCATCATCCACTTCGAGTGGCCCCCGACGTTGCTGATGTAGGCCACGCCCGCATCCAGACTGCCATAAAGCGTGACGCTGCTTTGCGCCCATGCAGACGAGACGGCGCAAATGCCCGTCAACCCCGCGGCAATGAAATGCTTCAACTTTGGACTCCTGATCGTATGACGAAAAGCCGGGCGAGTTGATCCGGCATCCCCAACCCGCATGGCCAACTCATAGGCAGTGCGCGGCGTGCTTCTGTCGGCAAGCGCTCTCGCGTGGCTCCGTTTGTTCCATATATGGTTAGACGTGCTGCCTATGGAAAGTATAGAGACTCTTGCGAGACGCCAAAACACTTTTTTGGGACGGTGATTCCCCCAGGTGCGGCCCGGCGCCCGGATGCGCCATACGCGCGTAAGTGCACGTGCCGTAAGCGTTTTGGCAACCAGAACGGCACCCTCGGCGACCCTGGCGGTGTCATCTTGCATGCTGCGGTCGGTGTTTTCCCCAGGCACGCCGGATTTCTATTTTTTTCTTCCCGAGACCGTCTCATAATTGACCATACACGAACTACTGTTCCGTATATGGAACACGGTTGAACGGGAAAGGTGACACATGGCTGAAGAATGGCGCTGCGCCGGGCATGCCGGCGATCTGTCCGAAGACGGGCCGCTCGAATACAAACTCGACGGCACGGAGATCGGCATCTACAAAGTGGGCGACGAGATCTACGCGCTGGAAAACGTCTGCCCACACGCTTACGCGTTGCTGACGCAGGGCTTCGTCGATGGCGACACCGTCGAATGTCCGCTGCACGAAGCCGTGTTCCATATCCCGACCGGCAAGTGCCTCAAGGAGCCTGGCGGCCGCGATCTGAAGAGGTACTCAGTGCGGCTCGCCGGTGAAGAAATCCAGATCAAGGTGGAATGACATGCGAGAAGTCCCCGTGAATTTCAATCCGTCGCTCAAGCCATGGCTCGCGCCGCAACCGAACAACGTCGCCGGCAAGGGCGTGATCGAGCAGCCGGGCGAGGCGCAAAACCTGGTGTGGCAAACGCGTAAGGCGGAGCCCACGCAATACGAAAACGACTTCGGCGACGCGCTCGAACAGGTGTTCGAAGCGGGCGCCGCCGAACTCGAGGAAGTCGTGTCGGGCCTGAACCGCATCGGCTTTCGCACGCCCGAAGGCGCAGCCTGGAACGCCGAGCGTCTCGCCGCCGAGTTCCGTTTGCTCGCCGAATGAGCCGGCGCTGCCCACACTGAATACGGAGACCCCACATGACGTCCCCCACGATTGAAGCCGCAGGCGGCGCCGATCCCATCCGCGCCTATCTCGACCGCGGCATCAAGAACTACTGGTATCCCGTCGCCCCGAGCTGGCAGGTGGGCAACGCGCCCATCGGCATCACGCGCCTCGGCGAACAGATCGTGTTGTGGCGCGATCAGGACGGCCAGGTCCATGCGCTCGAAGACCGTTGCCCGCACCGCGGCGCACGCCTGTCCCTCGGCTGGAACCTCGGCAACCGCGTGGCGTGCTGGTATCACGGCATCGAAGTCGATGGCGGCGGCACGGTGCAAAACGTCCCGGCCGTTTCGGCGTGCCCGCTCGAAGGGCAGAAGTGCGTGAAGTCGTATCCGGCGCAGGAGCATGCCGGCGCGGTGTTTCTGTGGTTCGGCGACGAAGCGCACCAGGAAGCCGCCCCGCTGCAATTGCCGGAGGAACTCGTTGGTGAGGAGTACGCAAGCTTTCTGTGCATGTCGAACTGGAAATGCAATTACCAGTACGCCATCGACAACGTGATGGACCCGATGCACGGCGCGTATCTGCACGCCACTTCCCACTCGATGGCCGATGGCGACAAGCAGGCCGACATGCGCGTGCGCAAGACCGAATCCGGCCTCGTGTTCGAAAAGATCGGTCAGCGCGACGTCAACTTCGACTGGGTCGAACTGGGCGAAACCGGCTGCCTGTGGATGCGCCTCGCAATTCCGTACAAGAAGAAGTTCGGCCCGGGTGGCAACTTCGGCATCATCGGCTTCGCCGTGCCGGTGGACGAAAACAACTGCCAGGTCTACTTCTGGCGCACGCGCAAAGTACAGGGCTGGCAGCGCGACGCATGGCGCTTCATGTATCGCAATCGCCTGGAAGGTCTGCATTGGGCCGTGCTGGAGCAAGACCGCTACGTGCTGGAAAGCATGGCGCCGAACGCGCGCGATCACGAATTCCTCTATCAGCACGACGTCGGCATGACGCGTGTGCGACGCATGCTGCGCCAGCGCGCCCAGCAGCACTTTGCCGAACTCGACGCGCTGCGCGCCCAGCCGGACGCCAACGCACAAACCGCCGGGCATGGCCATGCATGACGCCACGTTCGCGGTGCAGGTCGCGCTCGCCGGGCGGCGCGTGGTCGTCACGGGCGGCGCACGCGGTCTGGGCGCGGCGTTCGTGAAGACGCTCGCAACGGCCGGCGCGCGTGTGACCTTCGGCGACGTGCTGGTCGAGGCGGGCGAAGCGCTTGCTCAGCAACTCGCCGCAGCCGGGCACGACGTCGCCTTCGCGCCGCTCGATCTCGCGCAACCGGCAAGCATCGCCGCCTTCGTCGATGCCGCCGCGCAGCGCATGGGCGGCGTGGACGCGCTCATCAACAACGCGGCGATCACGAACTCGGGTGGCAAACTCGCGCACGAAGTGAGCGTAGAGACGTGGGACGCGGTGATGGACGTGAACGTGCGCGGCACCTGGCTCATGTGCGCGGCAGCACAGCGCTGGCTGCGCGAGTCGGGCCGCGGCGCGATCGTCAACATCGCTTCCGATACGGCACTGTGGGGCGCGCCCAAACTGCTCGCCTACGTGGCGAGCAAGGGCGCCGTGATCGCGATGACGCATTCACTCGCGCGTGAATTCGGCGCGGACGGCATCACCGTCAATGCCATTGCGCCCGGCCTGACCGAAGTGGAGGCGACGGCCTACGTACCGGCCGAGCGCCATGCGTATTACCTGGAAGGGCGCGCGCTGCGGCGCGCGCAGGTGCCCGAGGACGTGACGGGCCCGGTGTTGTTCCTCTTGTCCGACGCCGCGCGTTTCGTGACCGGACAATTGCTGCCGGTCAACGGTGGCTTCGTGATGAACTGATTTCGTAGAACTGACGATACGTTCGAAAGAACCCAAGGAGAAAACATGGCTGATGCCGATATCGAGCGCAAGTCGTGGGACCGCCCCGCCGACGCGAGCTTTGAAGACTGGATGAACATGCGCGTGGCGCGCTTCGAAACGCGCCGCTACGACTGGGACGCGCTGAAGTTCCAGGCCGACTACGACCCGAAGTACCGCCGCGCGCAGATGCGCTATGTGGGCACGGGCGGTACGGGCGTCGCGAAGGACGTCAACACCGTGCCCGCTGGCGGCTTCACGTTCTCGACCATGGTGATTCCGGCCGGCAACATCGGCCCGAGCCATATCCATATCGATGTCGAAGAAATTTTCTTCGTGCTGCGCGGCAAGATGAAGGTCGTCTGCGAGAAGGACGGCGAGACGTGGGAAGCCGTGCTGGGCGAACGCGACCTGATTTCGGTGCCGCCGGGCGTGTACCGCACGGAAATCAACGTGGGCGAGGAAGACGCGCTGATGTGCGTGATGCTCGGCTCGTCGAAGCCCATCACGCCGACGTATCCGCCCGACTCGCCGCTCGCGAAGATCAAGCGCGAGATGAAGTAGGCGACATAGCCGCAATCCGACCCGAAGCCATGAACGACACGATCCATACCGCATCATCAGCCGCCACGCTCGAAACGCGGCTCGCGCGCTTCGCACTGCATAGCGCGCGGGCGGGCGAAGCCAGCGTGAGTTATCGCGAAGCCGTGGGCGAGGGCGCGAGTGAGGACGATAAGGAGGCGCTGCCGCTCGTGCTCCTGCATGGCATCGGCTCCGGCGCGGCGTCGTGGGTGCAGCAGTTCGAAGCGCTCGGCGGCGCGCGCCGCGTGCTCGCGTGGGACGCGCCCGGTTACGGCGCTTCCACGCCGGTCGCGAGCGCGTCGCCTGTCGCGGCGGACTATGCGCGTGTGCTGGCGGACTGGCTCGACGCGCTGTGCATCGCGCGTTGCGCACTGGTGGGCCATTCGCTCGGCGCGATCATGGCCGGTGCGTTTGCCGCCGCGCATCCCGAACGCGTGGCCGGTTTGCTGCTGATCTCGCCGGCAGGTGGCTATGGCGCCGCCGATCCCACCGTGCGCGCGCAAAAGCGCGACGCGCGCCTCGCCATGCTGGCCGAACTCGGTCCGCAAGGTCTCGCGCAACAGCGCAGCGCGAACATGCTTTCGCCGCACGCCGGCGACGCCGCACGCGCCTGGGTGCGCTGGAACATGGCGCGCATCGTGCCGCACGGTTACGCCCAGGCCACGCATCTGCTCGCGAACGCCGACCTCGCCGCGGACCTCGCGCGTTGCGTGGGCCGGGTGCCGATGGCCGTCGCGGTCGGTGCGCAAGACACGATTACGCCGCCCGAGGCCTGCGAGCGGCTCGCGCAGATCGCCCACGCGCCGTTCCATACCGTGCCGCGCGCGGGCCACGCGGGCTACATCGAACAACCGCTGGCTTATAGCACGCTGATCGAATTCACGCTGAACCGTACATTCAGTACTACGGAGCTCAAGGCATGACACCCGACGTCGACGAAGACCGCAACGACGCCAGCTACCGCGTGCCCGGTCTGGAGCGCGGCTTGCGCATACTGACCGAATTCTCGCCGCGCGAGCCGGTGCTCGACGCGCCCGAACTGTCGCGCCGCCTGGGCATTCCGCGCACCACGGTGTTTCGTCTCCTGCAAACGCTCGAATCGCTGGGCTTTCTGGAGCGCGCCGACCGCGACCGCAACTATCGCCTCGGCGTCGCCGTGCTGCGTCTCGGCTTCGAATACCTCAGCTCGCTCGAACTCACCGACCTCGGCCTGCCGTTGATCGAGGCGCTGCGCGACGCGACGGGACTGACCGCGCATATCGTGATTCGCGACGGACGCGACATCGTATTCGTCGCCAAGGCACAGAGCCACGCGCCCATTTTCAGCTCGGTGAAGGTGAACGTCGGCACGCGCCTGCCGGCGCACGCCACGACTCACGGCCAGGTGCTGATGGGCGATCTCACACTCGGCGAACTGCGCGCGCTTTATCCGGAGCCGCGGCTGGAACGCTTCACGCCCTCCACGCCGGAGACAGTCGAGGCGCTCTTCGAGCGCATTCGCGAAGACGCCGAGCGCGGCTATGCCGTGAGCGAATCGTCGTTCGAGCGCGGCATTTCCGTGGTGTCGGCGCCCGTGCGCAACGACACGGGCCGCATCGCCGCCGTGGTGACGACGACCATTCCGCGCCCCGGTATCGACGTGCAACTGCTCGACGGCGGGTTGATCGAGAAGGTGCGCCACGCGGCCAACGAACTCTCGAAGCGCCTGAACTATCGGCCTCAGAACAGGCTTCAGGCGTCCGCCGGCAAGGGTGCGCCCTACATGAAAGCATTGGGGATCAAATGATTCAACTCGATTTGACCGGTCAGGTCGCGGTCGTGACGGGCGGTTCGTCCGGCATCGGCCTTGCCACCGCCGAACTCTTTTTGCGCGCGGGCGCAGCGGTTGCGATCTGCGGCCGCGACAGCGACCGCCTCGCGCGCGCCGAACGCGGCCTGCGCGAGCGTTATCCGCAAGGGCAACTGCTCGCGTCGCGCTGCGATGTGCTCGACGCGGGCGAAGTCGCCGCCTTCGCGGCAGAAGTCGAGCAACGCTTCGGCCGCGCCGACATGCTCGTGAACAACGCGGGACAAGGCCGCGTCTCCACCTTTGCCGATACGTCGGACGAAGCGTGGCGCGAGGAACTCGACCTCAAGTATTTCAGCATCATCCGCCCCACGCGCGCGTTCCTGCCCTTGCTGCGCCATGCCGCGAAAGCAGGCAACGCCGCGATCGTCTGCGTGAACTCGCTGCTCGCGCTGCAGCCCGAGCCGCATATGGTCGCGACCTCGTCCGCGCGCGCCGGGGTGCTCAGCCTCATCAAGTCGCTCGCCGTCGAACTGGCGCCCGAGCAGATCCGCGTGAACTCGATCCTGATCGGCATCGTGGAGTCGGGGCAGTGGCGCCGGCGCTACGAGAACGACCAGGAGGCGCAGTCCGCGGGCCAGAGCTGGGAAGACTGGACGCAAGCGCTCGCGCGCAAGAAGCACATTCCGCTTGGCCGCTTCGGCCGCCCCGAAGAAGCCGCCCAGGCGCTGTTTTATCTGGCCACGTCCCTGTCGTCCTATACGACGGGCAGTCATATCGATGTATCTGGAGGCGTTGCACGTCATGTCTAACAAAACCACCGTCGGCGAACTGATCGCCGCCTTCCTCGAACAATGTGGAGTCCGAACCGCGTTCGGCGTGATCTCGATCCACAACATGCCGATTCTCGACGCCATCGGGACGCGCGGCAACATCCGCTACGTCGGCGCGCGCGGCGAAGCGGGCGCGGTCAACATGGCGGACGGCCTTGCGCGCGTCTCGGGCGGCCTCGGCGTGGCGTTCACCAGCACGGGCACGGCGGCGGGCAACGCGGCGGGCGCAATGGTCGAGGCGCTCACGGCAGGCACGGCGCTGCTCCATATCACCGGCCAGATCGAAACCGAATACCTCGATCAGGACCTCGCGTACATTCACGAGGCGCCCGATCAACTGAGCATGCTGTCGTCGATTTCGAAGGCCGCGTTCCGCGTGCGTTCGGTCGAGACCGCGCTGCCCACTATCCGCGAAGCGGTGCGCGTGGCGCAGACGGCGCCGAGCGGCCCGGTGAGCGTGGAGATTCCCATCGACATTCAGGCGGCGCTCACCGACTGGCCAACCGATCTCACCGCGCCGCACCTCACGACGCTCACGCACGACGAAGCGCGCGTGGAGCAACTGGCAAACGAACTCGCGAAGGCGAAACGCCCGCTGGTGTGGCTGGGCGGCGGCACGCGTCATGCACGCGCCGCGGTGGAGCGCCTCGTTGCGCTCGGCTTTGGCGTGGTGACGAGCGTGCAGGGCCGCGGCGTGCTGCCCGAAGATCATCCGGCCACGCTCGGCGCGTTCAACGTGAGCCCCTCGGTCGAGCGCCTGTACAAGACCTGCGACGCAATGCTTGTGGTGGGCTCGCGCCTGCGCGGCAATGAAACGCTCAAGTACAAGCTCGCGCTGCCGCAGCCGCTCTATCGCATCGACGCCGACGCGCTGGCCGACAATCGTGGCTATCGTAACGCGCTGTTCGTGCATGGCGATGCCGAGCGCGTGCTCGACGCGCTCGCCACGCGCCTGGAAAGCCGCATCAAGGTCGATCCGCAATTCGCCGCCGATATTGCCGAGGCGCGCGAAATCGCCGTGGCGGAAACGGCCAAGGGTCTCGGTCCTTACCGCCGTCTCGTGGAAGCGCTGCAGCGCGCCGTGGGCCGCGACTACAACTGGGTGCGCGACGTCACGATCTCGAACAGCACGTGGGGCAACCGCCTCTTGAAGATCTTCACGCCGCGCGCGGGCGTGCATGCGCTCGGCGGCGGCATCGGTCAGGGCATGCAGATGGCGATCGGCGCGGCGCTCGCGAACGCCGCCGCGAAGACCGTGTGTCTCGTGGGCGACGGCGGCCTGATGGTGAACGTCGGCGAACTCGCAACGGCAGTGCAGGAAAAGGCCAACGTGATGATCGTGCTGATGAACGACCAGTGCTACGGCGTGATCCGCAACATCCAGGATGCGCAATACGGCGGCCGCCGCATGTATGTCGATCTGCACCAGCCGGAGTTCTCGCAGTTCTGCGCGAGCCTTGGCCTCAAGCACTACCGGCTTTCGTCGCTCGACGACGCCGACACGGTGATTCGCGAAGGCATCGCGTTCGAAGGCCCCGTGCTGCTCGAAGTGGACATGAAGGCCGTGGGCAGCTTCGAGACGGCGTTCGCGGGGCCGCCGGTGCGCAAGGAGGAGCCCCAACATGCATAACGGCCACGCCGTGCCGCACGCACCCATCGACATCGCGATGATCGGCTTCGGTGCGATCGGGCAGACCGTGTATCGCGCGGTCGCCGCCGATCCGCTCGTGCACGTCTCGCACGTGATCGTGCCCGAGCACCACGCCGCCGCCGTGCGCGAGCAGGTGGACGGCGCGGTGGAGGTGGTGTCGTCGGTGCACGCGCTTTCCACGCGGCCGCAATTCGCGCTCGAATGCGCCGGTCATGCGGCGCTCGTCGATCATGTCGTGCCGCTCTTGCAAAGCGGCACGGATTGCGCGGTGGCCTCGATCGGCGCGCTTTCCGATCTCGAATTGCTCGAACGCCTCTCGCACGCCGCCGACGAAGGCGATGCCACGCTCACGCTGCTTTCGGGCGCGATTGGCGGTATCGACGCGCTTTCCGCGGCGAAGCTGGGCGGCCTCGACGAAGTGCTGTACACCGGCCGCAAGCCGCCGCTCGGCTGGCTCGATACGCCCGCGGAAAAGGTCTGCGAGCTGCGTGCGCTCACGCAGGAGCAGGTGATTTTCGAAGGCAGCGCGCGCGAAGCGGCGCGGCTCTTTCCGAAGAACGCGAACGTGGCGGCGACCATCGCGCTTGCGGGCCTCGGCCTGGACCAGACGACCGTGCGCCTGATCGCCGATCCGGCGGTGGAGCGCAACGTGCACCGCATCGTGGCGCGCGGCGCGTTCGGCGAGATGTCGCTGGAAATGTGCGGCAAGCCGCTGCCCGACAACCCGAAGACCTCCGCGCTCACCGCGTATAGCGCGATTCGCGCACTGCGCAACCGGGCCGCGCGCTGCGTGATTTAAAGCGAACAGATGTGAGACCCCAACGATGACTTCATTCGATACGAGCCTCATCCCGAACAGCGATATTCTGATCGGCGGCGAGTGGCGCCAGGGCCGCGCAGCGCCTTTTTCGAGCCTTTATCCGGCAGACCAGTCGGTGAACATGGTGGTCTCGACGGCGAGCGCCGAAGACGCAAGCGATGCGGTCGAGAAGGCGCACGAGGCATGGAAGCAGGGCGAATGGGCCGGCATGAAGCCGCATCTGCGCGCGCTCGTGCTCTATCGCATCGCCGAGCTCATCATGCAGCGCCACGAAGCGCTCGCGCAGCTGCAGCGCCGCGACAACGGCAAGCCGATCGGCGAAACGCGCGTGCTGGTGGCGAGCGCGGCGAACACGTTCCGCTATTTCGCGGCGTGCCTCGAAACGCTCGACGACGACCTCACGCCCTCGCGCGGCGACTACCTGACGATGAGCGTGCACGAGCCGATTGGCGTCGTGGCCGCGATCACGCCGTGGAATTCGCCGATCGCCTCCGACGCGCAAAAGCTCGCGCCGGCGCTCGCGGCCGGCAACGCGGTGGTGCTCAAGCCCGCCGAAGTCACGCCGCTCGCTTCGCTCGCGCTCGCACGCATCTGCGAGGAAGCGGGCGTGCCCAAGGGCATGTTGAGCGTGCTGCCCGGCAAGGGCTCGGTGATCGGCGACGTGCTGGTGCGCCATCCGCTCGTGAAGAAGGTGTCGTTCACGGGCGGTACCGAAGTGGGGCGCGGCATCGCGCGCATTGCAGCGGAAAAGCTCATGCCGGCGTCGCTGGAGCTGGGCGGCAAGTCGCCGACCATCGTGTTCGAAGACGCCGATCTCGATCATGCCGTGAACGGCGTGCTGTACGGCATCTTCAGCTCGTCGGGTGAGGCGTGTATCGCCGGATCGCGCCTCTTCGTGCAGCGCCCGATCTACGACGCGTTCATGAAGCGCCTCGTGGAAGGCGCGCGCAAGCTGCGTGTGGGCGACCCGTCGCGCGAGAACACGCAGATGGGCCCGCTCATTTCGGCGAAGCACCGTGAGTCGGTGGAACGCTATGTGGCGCTCGGTCTTGAGGAAGGCGGCCGGCTGCTGTGCGGCGGCGAGCGCCCGGTGGGCGACGGGCGCGAGAACGGCTTTTTCTATCAGCCGACCATTCTGGAAGGACTCCGGAACAACGCGCGCATCTGCCAGGAAGAGATTTTCGGGCCGGTGCTCGTGGCGATGCCTTTTGACGACGAGGCGGCGTTGATCGAACAAGCGAACGACAGCGTGTTCGGCCTCGCCGCCGGCATCTGGACGCGCGACTACAAGCGCGCGTGGCGCGTTGCGCGCAAGCTCGAAGCGGGCACCGTGTGGATCAACACGTACAAGCTGTTCTCGATCTCCACGCCGTTCTCGGGCTGGAAGGAGAGCGGCATGGGCCGCGAGAAAGGGCGGCTCGGCATTCGTGAATACATGCAGCAAAAGAGCCTCTACTGGGGCTTGAACGACGCACCGCTGCCCTGGGCCAACGCCTGAGGGCGCGGGACTCGCTATGCATGGGACCGCACTGAGCGCCAAAGCGCCAGGTGCAGTCGACAGGAGACAAGCAACATGACGATACTAGGCATCGAACAAATCACATACGGCGTGGCGGACCTCGAAACCTGCCGCCGCTTTTTCGCGGATTGGGGCTTGAAGGAAACCGCGCATGACGAAACGCGCGCGCGCTTCGAAACGCTCAACGGCTGCACCGTGCTCGTGGTCGACGCGAACGATGCAACGCTCCCCGCCGCGTTCGAAGCGGGCCCGACGCTGCGCGAAGTGACGTGGGGCGTGGCCAGCCGCACGGAACTCGACGCGCTGCGCGAACGCCTGAAGGACCAGCCCGGTTACTACAGCGAAGCCGATGCAGTGGGCTGCTTCGACCCGGCCGGCATGGCGATCCGCGTGGAAGTCACGCGCCGGCGCGAAATCGGCGTGAAGGGATCGCCTTCGAACGTGTGGGGGCAGACGCTGCGCGTGGACCAGCCCTCGCCGGTTTATGAGCGCGCGGAGCCGGTGGAAGTGGGCCACGTGGTGTTCTTCACGAACTGCCTGGCCGAGCAGGAAAAGTTCTATCACGAGCGGCTCGGCTTCGAGACCTCCGACCGCTATCCGAACCGCGGCGCGTTCATGCGCTGCGCGCCGCACGGTGGCCACCACGACCTGTTCCTGCTCGCGCTGCCCGACGGCAAGAAGGGCCTGAATCACGTGGCGTTCACGGTGCGCGATATCCACGAGGTGTTCGGCGGCGGCTTGCATATCAGCCGCTGCGGCTGGACCACGCAGCTCGGTCCTGGCCGGCATCCGGTTTCGTCCGCCTACTTCTGGTACTTCAAAAACCCGGCGGGCGGCCTGATCGAGTATTACGCCGACGAAGACGTGCTCACGCCCGAATGGCAGCCGCGCGATTTCGAGCCGGGCCCCACCGTGTTCGCGGAGTGGGCCGTGGACGGCGGCCTCGACGGCAATACGCGCCGCCAGAAGCACGCCGAAGCGCCGCAAGGCAAGTTCATGACGGAGCGCAAGCCATGAGCGCGATACCTGAAAACGCCTCAACGGAGGCACCGCGTACCGTCGTCGTGATCGGCGGCGGCCAGGCCGCGGGCTGGGTCGTGAAGACGCTGCGCAAGGAGGGCTACCAAGGCCGCCTCGTGATGATCGCCGACGAAGTGCATCTGCCGTATGAGCGTCCGCCGCTTTCCAAGGCCGTGCTCGCGGGCGAAGCCGATATCGAAACGGTGCGTATCGCGAAGCCCGATGAATTCGCCGCATTCAACGTCGAAACGTGGCAACCCGACTGCGCGACGTCCATCGACCGCGTGGCGCGCGTGGTGACCACGCGTTCGGGCCGCGAAGTGAAGTACGACCGGCTCGTGATCGCCACGGGCGGCGCGGCGCGCAAGCTGCCCGCGAGCGTGGCGAACAGCGCCCACGTGACGTACCTGCGCACGCTGGACGAAGCGCTGGCGCTCGGCGAGCGTTTGCGCAACAGCCAGCGTGTGCTGGTGGTCGGCGGCGGCTGGATCGGCCTCGAAGTCGCCGCGACGGCGCTCAAGCTCGGCGTGCAGGCGACCGTGGTGGAGGGCGCGCCGCGCCTGTGCGCCCGCTCGTTGCCGGAGGAGGTGTCGCGTTTCCTGCTCGATCTGCACCGCGCGAACGGCGTGGATGTGCGCCTGAATGCGATGTTGCTCACGCTCGAAGACCGCGCCGAAGGCGGCGTGCGCGCAACCTTCGCGGACGGCACCACGCTCGACGCCGATTTCGCGGTTGCCGGCATCGGCCTTGCGCCGCACACGGCGCTCGCCGTTGCGGCAGGGCTTTCGGTGGACGACGGCATCGTGGTGGACGAATTCGGAGAAACATCGGATTCCTGCATATTCGCCTGCGGCGACGTGGCGAACCATCCGAACGCGTGGCTCAAGCGCCGCGTGCGGCTCGAATCGTGGGCCAACGCGCAGAACCAGGCCATTGCGGCGGCAAAAGCCGTGCTCGGCGTGAAGACGCCGTATGCGGAAATTCCGTGGTTCTGGTCCGATCAGTACGACGTGAACCTGCAGATCCTCGGCGACCTTCCCGCTGGCGTCGCGCCGGTGCTGCGCGGCAGCCTCGAAGAGAAGCGCGCTTCGCTCTTCTTCGTGGAAGACGGCCATCTGCGCGGCGTCATTGCCATCAACGCGGCACGCGAACTCAAGCTCGCGCGCAAATGGATGAGCCAGGGGCGCGCGGTGGATCTCGCCGCCCTCGTCGACACCAGCAAGGCGCTCGCTTAACCCCTCATACATGAGACAACACGGGACGGGATCACAGGCATGAGAACCCTCGATAACTCCATCGGCCATCGCGGCGGCGCCGCCATGTACGAGCCGCTCAGCGACGCGACCGATGGGCCCCATACGCGCGGGTCGATCATCGCGCGGCTCGAACGGCTGCCGACCAACGCCATGCTGGTGCGTGCGCGTATCCTCATCGGCCTCGCCACGTTCTTCGACGGCTTCGACGTGATCGCGATCGCCGCGACATTGCCGATCCTGATCCAGAAGTGGCATCTCACGCCGTGGGAAATTGGCTTTCTGATCGCGTCGGGCTCGTTCGGGCAGTTGTTCGGCGCGTTTCTGTTCCCGTGGCTTGCGGAACGCCACGGCCGCGTGCGCGCGATTGCCTGGAGTTCGGGCATCATCGGCGTGACGAGCATTGCGTGCGGTTTCGCGCCGAGCTTCGCCGTGTTCGCGGCACTGCGCGTGGTGCAAGGTCTGGGCCTCGGCGGCGAGTTGCCCGTGGCCGCGACGTATATCAACGAGGTCAGCCGCGCACATGGCCGTGGACGCTTCGTTCTCCTCTACGAGATCGTCTTCCCGGTCGGTCTGCTCGCTTCGAACGCGCTGGGCGCGTGGCTCGTGCCGCGCTTCGGCTGGCAGATCATGTACTTCATCGGTGGCATGCCGCTCGTGCTGTTCTTCGTGCTGCGCAAGCTCGTGCCCGAGTCGCCGCGCTGGCTCGCGGAACGCGAACGCGTGCAGGAAGCGGATCGCGCCGTGAGCGCGTTCGAGCGCACCGCGAAGGGTCCGCTCGCGCCGGTCACGAACGCCGCCGAATTCGACGCGCTCGTCGCGCGCCACCCCAAGCGCAGCGTAAAGGACCTGTTCGGACCCGCGTATCGCAAGCGCACGATCGCGGTGGCCATGCTCTGGATCACCTGCGGTTTCATCCAGTACGGGCTGTCCACCTGGCTGCCCACGATCTATCGCAACGTCTATCACGCGCCGCTGCAGCTCGCGCTCAATCTCGCGGTCGCGGCCTCGGTGCTCGGCGTGCTCGGTTCGCTCGCTTGCGCGCTGCTGGTCGACAAGGTGGGCCGCAAGCCCGTGATCAACGTCTCCTTCGTGCTGTGCGCGATTTCACTCGTGCTGGCCGGCGTGTGCCATGCGATGTCGGTCTACGTGGTCGCGACGTTCTGCGCACTGGCGCTGGGCCTGCTCGCCAGCGGCTTCATCACCGCTTACGTCTACACGCCCGAGTTGTATCCCACGAGCATCCGTGCGCTGGGCTGCGGTGTAGGCGGCGCGTGGCTGAAGGTGGCCGCCATCTTCGCGCCGACGATCGTTTCGAAGACGATGATCGGCGGCAATCTCGACGTGGCGTTCTATATTCTCGCCGCGGTGCCGTTCCTCGCGGCCGTGACGGTGCATTTTCTCGGCATCGAGACGAAGGGGAAGGTGCTCGAGCAACTGGAGGCTTGAGCCGCACACCGCGCTCGGGTTCGCTCGCCAGCAACGGCACGCCAGCAATGGCGTGCCGTTTTTGTTTGCGCGCCACGATTGACGGCAGTCGCCGAGCGTCCCGTAAAAATTCCATAGATGGAACGCAAATACATATGTGAATTCGATGGCGCGACGTTCGAGCCGGTTGAGCGCTGCAAGACGCCGGAATTCAAGGGTGAAACGGCAAAACGCCTGAGTTTCCTCAGTTGAATATCCCGGATCAATGAAAGAGACGAACGGCAACTTATTTGGGCCGTCGCGCCATTGCCGGGTATTTTAGGCGCGCCAAGAATTCCACTCATCGCCAACCGTTTTTCAAACGGCAAAAAGGCGGCGAATCTTGGGAGACAGCGCATGCAATTCACACTGAACGACCGGCTCTTCGAGTTCGAAGGCGATCCAGATACGCCCCTGCTTTGGGTGATCCGCGAGTCCGCGGGCCTGACGGGCACCAAGTACGGCTGCGGCATCGGCGCGTGCGGGGCTTGCACCGTGCATCTGGAAGGCGAGGCGACGCGCTCGTGCGTGCTGCCTGTCTCGGCGATAGCGGGCCGCCGGATCACGACCATCGAGGGCCTTGCGCCCGACACCTCGCATCCGGTGCAACGGGCCTGGATCGCGAAGGATGTGCCGCAATGCGGCTATTACCAGTCCGGCATGGTGATGGCCGTTGCCGCGCTGCTCAAGCAGCATCCGCACCCCACCGAGGCGCAGATCGACCAGGGCGTGACAAACCTGTGCCGCTGCGCGACCTATCACCGAATTCGCGAGGCTATTCATGTCGCAGCGAATTCCTGAGCGTGCGCAAGGCGCGGGCGAACCGCCGCGCGAAAGCCGCCGCGATTTCCTCAAGACCGGTCTCGCGTTTGCGGGTAGCCTCGTGCTGCCGCTCGCGTTCAGCGAGCAGGCGACGGCAACGGAGGACGGGACGCGCTTTCGCGAGATCAACGACTGGGTGCGCGTCGATCCGGACGGCCAGACGATCATCGGGCTCTCGCAGGCCGAAGTGGGGCAGGGCGTCTACACCGGCTTGCCGCAGGTGCTGGCCGACGAAATGGACGCCGACTGGCGGCGCGTGAGCGTGCAGTTCGTGACGGGGCGCGACGCGTATCGCATCGCGGCAGCGAACGAGCATCCTCAGCAGTTCGTGGGCGCCTCGATGTCGGTCACGATGTTCACGCAGCGTTTGCGCATTGCAGGCGCGCAGGCGCGCGAGGTGTTTCTCGCGGCGGGTGCGCGGCGTCTTGGCGTACGGCCCACGCAGTGCGCGACGAAGACGGGTCGCGTGATCCATCTGCAAACGGGGCGTTCGGTCGGCTACGGCGAACTGCTTGCGGACGCCGCGAAACTGCCGCTGAATCCGCAGCCGCGCCTGAAGGCCGGGTCGGCGCGCACGCTCATCGGCCAGCCGTTGCACAAGCTCGACGCACCGGCCAAGGTGAACGGCAGCGCGATATTCGGCATTGACGTGCAGGTGCCCGGCATGCTGACCGGTGCGGTGAAAATGGCGCCCACGCTCAACGGCAGGCCAGGCGCCGTGCGCAACCGCGATACGGTGCGCGCGCTCGCTGGTGTGGTCGAGGTGGTGCAGGCGAAGGACGCCGTGATCGTCGTGGCCAATACCTACTGGCAGGCCAAGAAGGCGTGCGACGCGCTCGACGTACAGTGGGAAGACGGCGGGCCGCCCGCAGACAGCGCGACGATACTCGCAGAGCGCCAGGCCGCGCTGATGTCGGAGCAAGCGGTGGTGGCCACGCGCATTGGCGACGCGAGCGCGCGGTTCGAAGCCGCGCGTAACTTAAACAGCGCACACAGCGCACACGGCGCGCAGGCAGCAGGGCGGCTGATCGAAGCCGATTACCACACGCCCTATATCGTTCACGCCACGATGGAGCCCGTGAACGCCACGGTGCATGTGCGCGAAAACGACATCGAAGTGTGGGGTCCGATCCAGGGGCAGGACAAGGTGCGCTGGGCGCTTTCCGCCATCTTCAAGGTGCCGTCCGACAAGGTGATTGTGAACACAACGTTCCTTGGCGGCAGCTTCGGGCGCAAGTACGTGCCCGACTTCGTGATCCATGCGGCTGTCGCCTCGAAGGCGGTGGGGCGGCCGGTCAAGCTGATCCGTTCGCGCGAGGATGATATTCGCCACGGTTTCTACCGACCCGGCGTTTCGGCGCGCATGCGCGCGGTGCTCGGTCCCGATGGCTACCCGAGCGCCATGCATCTGCGTGTGGTGGGCCAATCGCTCTACTGGTCGATCAAGCGCGACTACTTCGAAAAGGCGGGCGGCTGGGACGAGACCATGCTCGACGGCCTTTACGATCTCGGCTACTCGGTGCCGGATCTGCTCGTCGATTCGGTGAGCGTCGATCAGCCCATTCCCGTGAGCTTCATGCGCAGCGTGGGCAGCACGTCCAGCGTCTTTTTTCTCGAGAGCTTCATCAACGAACTGGCGCACGCGGCGCGCATCGACCCGCTCGACTACCGCCGCACGCTGCTGCGTGACGATCCGCTCGCGCTGCGCGTGCTCGATCGCACAGCGGCGCGGGCGAACTGGACGCGCAGGCCGGCAGCGGGCGTGCACCGCGGCCTCGCGTACTGCCTCTATACGGGCCGTGGCGGCGCATTCACGACCTACGTTGCCACCATCGTCGAACTGCGCATGGTGGAAGGCCACGCGAAACTCGAACGCGTGGTGTGCGGCGTCGATTGCGGGCAGGCCATCAATCCCACGCTGATCCGCGAGATGGTCGAGGGCGGCATCGGCTTCGCGCTCACCAACACGTTCAAGAGCGAAATCACGTTCAAGGACGGCGCGGTGGTGCAGGAGAACTTCGCCGACTACCCGCTCCTGTATCTCTCGCAGATGCCGAAGATCGAGGTCGAGATCGTGGAGAGCGACCGTGCGCCGCAAGGCTGCGGCGAGGTGGCGCTACCGCCAGTCGCGCCCGCCGTGGCCGCCGCGCTGTTCGAAGCGACGGGCGCACGCCTGCGCACCATGCCGCTCGAGCAGCCGCTAGCCTGAAATCGAATCCCTGTTTCATCCCCACAAAAAGGCTTTAATCCATGATTCGTATTCCTTATTTCCTCGTGCCGCTCGCGGTTGCCGTGCTCGCCCAGAGTGCGTTTGCCGAGCCCGCAGTGGATATTGCACGCGCGCGCCAGATCGCCACGCAGCATGCCTGCTTCGGCTGTCACGCCGTGGACAAGAAGCTCGTTGGCCCCGCATACCGTGACGTGGCCGCGCGCTACGCGGGCAAGCCGGGCGCGTCGAGCGCGCTCGTCGCGCATATCCAGAACGGTAGCTCGGGGAACTGGGGCGCCATACCCATGCCGCCCAACGCGATCAGCGCGGGCGATGCGCAGATCGTCGCGCAATGGATCCTCGCCGGCAGCAAGAGCGAATGACCGCGCAGATTGCGCCGATCGCGCGAAGCTGATGCTGAAGCCGGGCCGCGTTGAATGGTCCGGTATCTATTCAAATAAATAAGTATGACGAAATAAAGGGTTGGAGATCGTGATGAAAAAGGCAATCGTGGCAGCATCGTTCGCGTTCGCTTCGGCGCTCGCGTGGGGGCAGAGCAGCGTGACGCTCTATGGCATCGTGGATACGGGCATCGAGTACTACAACAATACCGCGAAGGGTGGTTCGTTCGTCGGCATGCCCTCGCTCACGGGCGAGGTGCCGTCGCGCTTCGGTCTGCGCGGCCAGGAGGACCTGGGCGGCGGCTACCGGGCCTTCTTCATGCTCGAAAGCGGCTTCGCGCCCAATAGCGGCGCGCTCAATTATGGCGGACGCCTGTTTGGCCGCCAGGCGAACGTGGGCGTGAGCAGCGACTACGGCACGCTCACGCTGGGCCGCCAGATGAATATGTCGATGTATGTGCTGTTCAACGCCGACGTGATCGGCCCGTCGATCCATTCGATGGCGAGTTTCGACAGCTATCTGCCGAACGCGCGCAGCGACAACGCCGTAGGCTATCTCGGCAAATTCCATGGCGTGACGATCGGTGGGACCTACAGCTTCGGGCGCGATGCAGCGGGTCCCGCGGGCCCGTCGGCGACGAACTGCGGCGGCCAGCTGGCCGGCGACGCCGTGGCCTGCCGCCAGTACACGATGATGCTCGCCTACGACAACGCATGGGGCGGCGCCGCCGCGTCGTACGACGTGATGTACGGCGGCCCGGGCGCCTCGGCGCCGCTCGTGAGCAGCGCGGATACGGACAAGCGCGTGATCGTGGACGGCTACGTGAAGTTCGGCTCGGCCAAGGTGGGCGGCGGCTGGATTCGCCGCAACACGGCCGCGGCGGAGCATATGCAATCCGATCTCTTTTTTCTGGGCGCAGACTATTACGTGACACCGGCCTTTTCCCTGGACTTCCAGGGGCTGCGCTATATTCTGCGCGACCAATCGAATTCGACCTTGTTCGTCGGCCGCGCGAACTATTTCGTTTCGAAGCGCACGACGCTTTACGCATCGCTTGGGTACATGCTGAACAGCGCACTCGCCGCGAATGCGGTAGCCGCCGCGGGCACGGTGCAGACGGGCGCGAACCAGTTCGGCGCGATGATGGGCATTCAGCAACGCTTCTGACGCGGCACGCATGCCGCGCAGCGCCACACATTCAGAGGGGACAATGGCGACGGACCTGTTGAGCGCCGCACTGGCGGATCTGCGCGCCGACGCTGTGGTAACGGGACACTTCTCGCTCGCGGCGTCATGGGCGTTCCGCAAGCCGGCGATCGAGGGCGTGATGTTCCGCACGGGCCGCGGCGCGCCGTTTTATGTGATCGTGCAGGGCATGGAGCCGCTTTGTGTCGAGCCCGGCGATTTCGTGCTGCTGCCGCACGGCCACGAACACGTGCTGGCTTCCGCGCCCGACGTTGCGCCCGTCCCCTTCGACGATCTCGCTGCGCGCGCAGGCATTCGCCCGAGCTTCGACACCCCTTTGCGCATCGAGTCGGGCCGCGGCGGCGCAGTGTGCGATCTCTACACCGGCATCGTGTTCTACCGCGAGGCGGTGCGCAATCCGCTGTTTTCGGTGCTGCCTCCGCTCATTCACGTGCGTGCGAACGACGCCGCGGTTGGCCCGTGGCTCGCGGACACGCTCATGGCCTTTATCCGCGAATCGATGGCCTGCCAGCCGGGCTGGGCCGTTGCGGCCGCGCGCCTCGCCGACGTGCTGTTCGTGCAGTTGCTGCGCGCGCATCTCGCCTCGGCCGTCAGCCACACGGGCTGGTTGCGCGGACTCATGGACCCGCAGGTCGGCCGCGCCATCGCGCAACTGCACCGGCACCCGGAGCAAGACTGGACCGTCGAGTCGCTGGCGGCGATTGCCGGTATGTCGCGCTCGCGTTTCAGCGCGCGTTTTGTCGAACTGGTCGAGGAAACGCCTATCGGGCATCTCACGTCGTATCGCATGTATATCGCGAGCGGTGCGCTGCGCGATTCGCGGCGCCGGCTCATCGAGATCGCCATGAGCGTGGGCTACGCGTCGGAGAAGGCATTCATTCGCGCGTTCCGGCGCTGGGCGGGCATGGCGCCCAAGCAGTACGCGCGCAGCGTGCGCGATCCGTACGACATCGCGCTGGCCGCGGGTGCGCGCGAAGGCGAGAGCGCGCCGCAAACGCTGTGAAGCGTCGCCGTGCGTTCACAACAGCGGCAGCGTGAGCCGGATATGCTCGGCAAACGCCGTCGTGAGGAGCGACGGCCGCTTGCGCCCGAACTTGATCGTGATGCCGACGGCCGGCAAGGGCGGCAGCGCGGGGTCGCCATTGAGAATCGCCAGATCCGCCGGAACGGCCGTTTGCGTCATGACGGCGAAGGCCTGGCCCGAACGCACGAGCGCAGTGAGGCCGGCGAGGCTGCTGCTCGCATACGCGACGCGGTAGGCCCTGCCCATGCGTTCCAACGCTTCGCAGGCCGCGATATGGTCGAGCGTGTCCGGATCGGAGAGCGCGAGCGGCAACGGATCGAAGTGGGCGGAGTCGAGTTCGGGCGAGCCGATCCAGACCAGTTGCTCGCGGCGAATGATCTCGTCGTGCGGGCCGCTTGCGTCGGCAAATCCAGTGGCGGTCAACGGCAGCGACACGATGGCGAGATCGACCGCGCGCTTGTCGAGTTGTTCGAGAAGGCGAGGTGTCGGAACGCACACGACTTCCACGAGCGCATTGGGATGCTGGCCCGAAAACCGGCGTAGCAAGGCGGGAAGGAACACGGCGGCATAGTCGTCCGGGCAGCCGAAGCGCAGGGTGCCCGACAAGCCCGTGCCGCACAGGTCGGCCATGGCCTCGTCGTGCAGGCGCAGCATGCGCTGGGCGTGCACCAGCAGGCGCTCGCCGGGGTGGGTCAGCGCGACGCCGCGGCCGGTGCGCTGAAACAGCGGCTGATCGACGATCTCCTCGAGCCGCTTGATCTGCTGGCTCAGCGCCGACTGGGTGCGGCCCACGCGTTCGGCCGCACGGCTTAGCGAGCGCACCTCGGCAATGACCGCGAACGAACGCAGCAGATCGATTTCCAGCGGACGGCTCACGATATTAGCCTCTCTTCTAGCTTGCATAAGAACTATTCGATTCTATAAAACCAGAGCGTCGCCTAGACTGCAAGGAAAACCCGCCACCCGACGAGGAGAAGCCCGTGTCCAGGAACGACGACGAACAGTTTTGGCGCAACGCGAGGCAGCACCTGATCCGCTATGGCGGCACGTTCGAGCCGATGATCATCGAGCGCGCCCAGGGCAGCTTCGTCTACGACGCCGACGACCGCCCGATTCTCGACTTCACGTCGGGGCAGATGAGCGCGGTGCTCGGTCACAGCCACCCCGAAATCGTCTCGGTCATCAACGAATACGCGGGCAAGCTGGACCACTTGTTCAGCGGCATGCTCTCGCGGCCCGTGGTCGAACTGGCCACGCGCCTCGCCGACGTTACGCCCGCCGGGCTCGACCGGGCGCTGCTGCTGAGCACCGGCGCGGAGTCGAACGAGGCCGCCATCCGCATGGCGAAGCTCGTCACGGGAAAATTCGAAATCGTGGGCTTTGCGCAGTCGTGGCACGGCATGACGGGCGGCGCGGCTTCGGCCACCTATAGCGCAGGGCGCAAGGGCGTGGGTCCCGCAGCGGTGGGCTCGTATGCGATTCCCGCGCCGTTCACGTACCGGCCGCGCTTCGAGCGCAACGGGCAATACGATTACCTCGCGGAACTCGACTACGCGTTCGATCTCATCGACCGCCAGTCCAGCGGCAATCTCGCGGCCTTCATCGCGGAGCCGATCCTGAGTTCGGGCGGCATCATCGAACTGCCGCCCGGCTATATGGCGGCGCTCAAGCGCAAATGCGAAGAACGCGGCATGCTGCTGATTCTCGACGAGGCGCAAACGGGCGTTGGGCGCACCGGGATGATGTTCGCGTGCGAGCACGACGGCGTGACGCCCGACATTCTCACGCTTTCGAAGACGCTGGGCGCCGGCCTGCCGCTCGCGGCCGTGGTCACGTCCGCGCAGATCGAGGAAGCCGCGCACGAACGGGGCTTCCTGTTCTACACGACGCATGTGTCCGATCCGCTTCCTGCTGCAGTCGGCCTGCGGGTGCTGGACGTGGTGGCGCGCGACGGACTCGTTGCACGCGCAAACATCATGGGCGAGCGCTTGCGGCGCGGGTTGCTGGAGCTGATGGAGCGCTTCGAATGCATCGGCGACATTCGGGGGCGCGGGCTGCTGCTCGGTCTCGAGATCGTCAAGGACCGCCGCACGAAGGAGCCCGCCGACGGCCTTGGCGCAAAAATCACGCGCGAATGCATGAAGCTCGGGCTCAGCATGAACATCGTGCAGTTGCCGGGCATGGGCGGCGTGTTTCGCATCGCGCCGCCGCTGACCGTGAGCGAGCAGGAGGTCGATCTCGGCGTGGAACTGCTGGGGCAGGCGATCGAGCGTTCGCTCTGAGGACCCGGGTCGTCGCGGCTAGGCCTTGCTGCGCGAACCGGCCGGGTTGACTTGGGGCCGCCCGAGCGCACGTGCGGCGAGCGGCGTGGACATGACGATGGACGTGCGCGTCTCGCCGTAGAGGTTGATGCGCTGGATCAGGCGCTCCAGGTCGGCGACGCTCGTCGCGACGAGGCGAATGACATAGGAGTCAGCGCCAGTCACGTGATGGCATTCGAGCACTTCGGCAATCGTGCCGAGCAGCTTGAGAAACTTCGCTTTCGCGGATTGGGGCACCGTAATGCCGATCAGGGCCGAGATCGGATAGCCGGCGGCGGCCGGGTTGACGCGCGCCGTGTAGCCTTCGATCACGCCGGCCTCTTCGAGACGTCTCACGCGCTCCGTGACCGCCGGCACGGAGAGATGCACCTGGCGCGCAAGCTCGGTGTAGGTCATGCGGCCGTTGTCCTGCAACAGCGCCAGTACTTTCCAGTCCAGATCGTCCATCATGGCGAAATGTTTAAGGTGAAAGGCCAATTTTCCCTTAAAACTCGCCTTCTGCGGATAATCTGCGCCGTCTACGATAGTCCCCTATAGGACATGCATTGCGGGGAGAGGGGACATGTTGTTCGTCAAAGCCGTGGCGATGGGCTTTTGCATCGCCGCACCGGTCGGGGCCATCGGCATGCTGTGCATCCAGCGCAGCCTGAGCCGCGGTTTTTACTCCGGCTTCGCGACGGGCATTGGCGCTGCCTGCGCGGATGCGTTTTATGGCTTGCTCGGCGCGCTCGGCGTGGCCGGTATCGTGACGGCGCTGCCGATGCTGACGGTCGTGTTGAAGGCCGCGGGCGGCGCATTTCTGGTGTGGATGGCGTGGACCATCGCGCGCGAGTCGCCCGCCGCGCCGGCCGCCGTACAGGAGACCCTGCGCAGCCCTGTCACGCGGGACTTCCTCACGACGTTTGCGCTGACGCTCTCGAACCCCCTGACCATTTTTTCGTTCATCGCCGCGTTTGCCGCGCTCGGGCCCCTGCCGGCCATGCCAGGCGAGCAGGGCGCGCGGGGAGGGCTTTCGGTCGCGCCGATGGTGACGATGGTGACGGGCGTGTTCGCGGGTTCGGCCGCGTGGTGGCTGTTCCTGAGCGGCGTGACGTCCGCGTTGCGTACGAAGGTGCCGCTCGCGTTTACGCGGGGCATCTCCATGTTTTCCGCCGTTGCGATTGCCGCGTTTGGCGTCGTTCAGATGGTCACGGGTCTCGCGCGACTCGCTTAAGACGTCGTTTCGAAACGTTCGAGGGCTTGCGCCACTTCCTCGATGTAGGCGTCGGTCAACGCGCAGTCCGTAAGCGCCTGCCTGAGCTGGAACACGTATTCCGCGTTGCTGCCGAGCGGTCCATGGGCCTGGGCAATCGCGCGCGCGACAGTCGCGGGGCTCGAATCAGCCTCGTATTGTCGCGGGCAGGTGTTTGCCACGAAGGCGAGGGCGTGCCGCGTTTCGCCCGTGGCGAGCGTCACCGCGGTCCAGGCGGGCGTGTAGGCGCCCGTCAACATCTCGCGGGTCCAGAGGATGTGCAGCTCTTCGTCGAGCGTGGCGGCATCGAGCCGCAGCACCACGCCTTGCGTATCGCCGCCGCGTTCCAGCGCGAGCATGCGACCGGGGCGCTGCGGCGTGCCGCGCCCGCCGAACAGGCGAATGCAAAAGCTCCGGCGCCAGCCATGCAGCGTGGCGTACGCGCGCTGGTCGAAGTGCGAGAGCGGATTCCACATGAGCGAGCCGTAGCCGAACACCCAGACCTCTTCGCCGGCGGGGCGCTTCGCCATCGTATCGGCGAGCGACTGGGCGATCTGGGCTTGCGTCCAGAGAATTTCCGGCGGGAGATGGCTGAAACTCTCGAGAAACGCACCGGAGCGAATGGCGTCCCTGTTTAGCATGGCGTTGACGGGTGAGTGGAGGCTACGTCACGAAGTATGCGGTCGGCGCGTGCGTGGATAAAGTGGCTGGAACGCGATGCTGCGTTCAACTGGGGACGACAATCGGGTGATGCCGGTCCGGCAGCGAAGCGGAGCAATCAATCACTCGACGGTGCATAGCCAAGCTCGCGCTGGTGACGAATCGAGAGGACTACGACGCGCGTACCCGAGTGGGCATACAGGATCACGTGCGATCGCAGCACATATTCACGGAAATCGGGAACGCCAGCTTCGATTGCCAGACGCTTCAGCTTGTCGAGGCGCGTCTGCCCCTCAATGGTTTGTGCCGCAAGGAAGCCGGCCGGACGGCCAAGTTCTGGATGAATCATCACGAGATCGCGGAAGCGAAAAATCTGCTCCCAAAGGTCGTCCATTCGCTGCGGAGCCGACGACGAGTCCTGCTCCAGCATGAATTCGCTGATTGCTTCGAGGCGCTCTGCGAACGTTTCGGCAAAATCGACCCGGATCATTTGCGCGGCTCAGCGCGACGTCGCATCGACTCCCGCATGTCCTCCAGAGACTGTGTGCGCCCGGCGAGCGCGTCCTTGAGTCCCTTCTCGGCGTCGTCGATCATGATCAGCCGCCCGTACTCGGCCTCGAGGGCATGATAGAAGTCGAGCTTTTTCGCATCGACGAGCGCGACGAACGCCGCGCCATTCTTCGTCAGGACCTTTTCGGCACCGGCGACCACGTCTTCCGCCAGTTCGGTGAGCCGCGCGCGTGCTTCGCTGATCGGCACGACGTCCTTCGCACGAATAGACATAAACGTCTCCATTACAAAATTCGTTAACGAAAACATACACACCGAAGGATGCTTGGTCAAGCCACGCTCCGTACTTCTCCCAGGATCGCGCCGCCAATGATAACGCTACCATTCACCCCATCACGTCACCGGGTGGCGCGACCGGCGCCCCGGCCTTCGACGGCTTTTTTATCCGTCCGTACGCGCAGCAATCCGCTCGTCGCGCGCGATGGACTCGCCGTGCTCACGGGCAATCTCGCGCCGGACGGCGCGGTCATCAAGCCCGCGGCGATGGAGTCGCATCTGCTCAGGCATCGCGGCCCCGCGGTGGTGTTCAAGGACTACAACGACATGGCCGCGCGCATCGACAGCGACGATCTCGATGTGAGCGCCGACTCCGTGATCGTGTTGCAACACGCCGGCCCGGTTGGCGCGCCGGGCATGCCCGAATGGGGCCAACTGCCGATTCCGCAGAAACTGCTCAAGCTCGGCGTGCGCGACATGCTGCGCATTTCCGACGCGCGCATGAGCGGCACGAGCTACGGCGCGTGCGTGCTGCACGTCGCGCCTGAATCGTTCGTGGGCGGGCCGCTCGCGTTCGTGAAAGACGGCGACGTCATCGAACTCGACGTCGAGGCGCGCCGCCTGCATCTGCATGTGAGCGACGCGGAACTGGCCGCGCGCAAGGCGGCGTGGACGCCGCCGAAGCGGCCGTTCGAGCGCGGCTTCGGCGTGATGCATCAACTGCACGTGACGCAGGCGAACAAGGGCTGCGATTTCGATTTCCTCGAAACGCCGGCCGCCACGCCGTGCGAAGCCCACGGCGCCGAACCGGAAATTCACTAATCCCTACCCTCGAAGACATCACCGATCATGACCGCACCGAATCCGCCAGTCAGCGAAGCCGCGCTCGAACAACTGCGTCACGTGAGCACCGCCACGCTCACGACCCAACTTTTCAAGCGCGGTCTGCGCAACGTGTTTCTGCAGGGCGTGGCGCCGCTTGTGAAGCCTGAACCGGGCTCGCCGAATCTCGTCGGCCCGGCGTTCACGCTGCGCAATATTCCGGCGCGCGAGGACCTCGACCACGTGGGCGTGTTCCAGAATCCGGACCACCCGCAGCGCAAGGCCGTGGAAACCGCACCCGTGGGCAGCGTGCTCGTGCAGGATTGCCGGGGCGACCGCACGGTGGCTTCGGTGGGCTCGATTCTCGCGTTGCGCCTCGCGAAGCGCGGCGTGGCGGGGATGGTTTCGGACGGCCCCGTGCGTGACAGCGGCACGATCGCGGCGCTTGGCCTGCGGATCTGGTGCGCGGGCGCGAGTGCGCCGCTCAACCTCGCGAAGCATCACGCCGTGGATCTGAACGTGCCGATCGCATGCGGCGGCGTGCCGGTTTATCCGGGCGATATCGTCGTGGGCGATGCCGATGGCGTCGTGATCGTGCCGCACGAAATGGCCGAGGAAGTGGCGCGTGACGCCACCGAGCAGGAGCGGCTCGAGGCGTTCATCACCGAGCGCATCGAGTCGGGACTGGCACTGCGCGGCACCTATCCGCCCAACGAGGAAACGCTGGCGGCGTGTCGCGCATGGTGCGCGCAGCAGGCAAAATAACTCACGCAGCACGCAGGACGATACCGATAATCAGAGGCCCGCGCGCGACGCGGGCTCAGGAGACAACGTGAACGATGCCACCGCAGCGATCGACGAGCCGCGTCTGATCAACCGCATGGGCTGGCGGCTGATGCCGCTGCTCGGCGTGCTCTACCTGGTCGCGTATATCGACCGCTCCAACATCGCCTTCGCGAAGCTGCAGATGCTCGGCAGCCTCGGGCTTTCCGAAGTCGCGTACGGGCTTGGCGCTTCGCTCTTCTTCATCGGCTATCTGCTGTTCGAGGTGCCGAGCAATGTGCTGCTCCACAAGTACGGCGCGCCACGCTGGATGGCGCGCATCATGTTCACGTGGGGCGTGGTCACGATTCTGCTCGCCTTCACGCGCAATGCCACGATGTTCTACATCCTGCGCTTTTTGCTGGGCGCGTCCGAAGCCGGGCTCTATCCCGGCGTGATCTACTACCTCACGCTGTGGTTCCCGCAGCGCCACCGCGTGCGCATGCTCGGCTACTTCACGGTGGGCAGCAGCCTCGGCAACATGATCGGCGCGCCGATCTGCGGCTGGCTGCTCGACAAGGGCGGACTGTTCGGCCTGCAAGGCTGGCAGCTCGTGTTCGTGGTCACCGGCATTCCATCGGTACTGCTCACGATTGTCGTGCTGTTCCTGTTGCCGCAGGCGCCGCAGCAGGCGACGTTCCTCTCGGAAGGCGAGAAGCGCTGGCTCACGCACACGCTCTCGACCGAGAGCGCGGCCGCGCGCAGCCAGTCGCGCCACGGCTCGGTGCTCAGCGTGTTCACGGAGCCGCGCGTGCTCGGCATGGCGTTCTACTACATGATGCTGTCGATCTCCGTGTACGGCGTGAGCTATTGGCTGCCTACGCTCGTAAAAGGCTTTGGCGTGACCAATACCACCAATGGGCTGCTCAACATCATTCCCTGGCTGCTGGCGACGATCGTGCTCGCCACGCTGCCTTCGCGGCTGCGCGCGAGCAATCATGCGACCGTCGCGATGCTGGTGTCGTCGCTGCTCGGCATGGTGTTCTTCGTTTCGTCGGTTTTTCTGCCGGGTCATGCGCTGCGCTTCGCCGCGTTGTGTCTTGGTGCGCCGTGCATGTATCTGCTGATTCCGTGCTTCTGGACGCTGCCGCCCAAATTCCTCTACGGCGCGCGCGCCGCGGCGGGCATCGCCGCGATCAATTCGCTCGGCAATATCGGTGGCTTCATCGCGCAAAATCTCGTGCCGTTCGTGAAGCAGGCAACGGGCAGCACGCGCATGCCCATGCTCGTGCCCGCCGCATGCATGGTGATCTTCGCGATCGTGACGGCGATGATCCTGCGCCGTGGCGACCGCGCGCCGCAAACCGTCGACGGCGCGCCCCTGCCGAACAACGCGAGCTAGCCGGCGAGGCGGTTTCGCTACAATAGCCGCGCATTGCCCACCTCCGTTCAAGTTCATGTCGACCATCAAACCCGCTCCGAGCATCGAACACGCGGACGCCACCGTGCGCACGAAGCGCACGCGCGGTGGGCCCAAGGGCCTGCGCATTACCGACGTGGCCGCGCAGGCGGGCGTCTCGCCCATCACGGTTTCGCGCGTCTTCAACAACCCGGAGTCTGTCGCGCCGGAAACGCTGGAGCGCGTGCGGCAGGTCGTGCAGAAGCTGGGCTACGTGCCGAACCGGCTGGCGGGCGGTTTGTCGTCGGCGCGCTCGCGGCTCATCGCGGCCATCGTGCCGACCGTTTCGCACTCGCTGTTTTCGGAAACCATCCAGGTCTTCAGCGAGACGATGTCGCGCGCGGGTTACGAGGTGCTGCTCGCGTTGAGCGGCTATAGCGCGTCGAACGAAGAGAGCCTGCTCGATACGGTGTTGAGCCGCCGCCCCGAAGGCGTGCTGCTCACGGGCGTCGCGCATACCGATTCGTTGCGCGAGCGCCTGAAGAACGTCGGCATTCCCGTGGTCGAAACGTGGGACATGACCGATACGCCGATCGACATGCTGGTGGGCTTTTCCCACTACCAGATCGGCGCCGCGGTGGCCGCGCATTTGCTCGCGCGCGGCGCCCGCCGTCCCGCGCTCATCTCCGCCAACGACGCGCGCGCGCTCGCGCGGCGCGCGGGCTTTCGCGAACGGCTCGCGCAGGCAGGCATCGAGGACGTGCCCGAAGAACTGGTCGCGCCGCCCAGTTCGGTCGCGCACGGCAAGCGCGCGCTGCCGCCCTTGCTCGCCCGCGCACCGGATCTTGACGCCGTGTTCTGCGGCTCGGATCTGCTCGCCATCGGCGCGCTTGGCGCTGCGCGCCAGATGGGCGTGCAGGTGCCCTCGCAACTGGCGATCTGCGGCTTCGGCGATCTGGAGTTCGCGACCGAAACCACACCGCGGCTAACGACGGTGCGCGTGGAGGGCACCCGCATTGGCGTGAACGCTGCGCGTTTTCTGCTCGACCGCCTAAGTGGAGAAAGCGGCGTGAGCGAGCCTCGCGCGCTCGATGTGGGGTTCACGATCGTGGCGCGCGAATCGGCTTGAGCCTGGCCAGGTAAAGCTCTCGCCAGCTCAGGCTGCTGCTGCGGCCTGCGCGATTTCCCGTGTTTGCACAGGCGCACTGCGCGGACTCGCAATGCCAAAATGGGCTGCCAGCATATCGACCACGTTATCCGCCATACCGGTGCGCGTTTCTTCGGTAGCCGAACCAATATGCGGCGTGAGCACGACGCGCGGGTTGTCGATCAGCGCCTGCGGCACGTGTGGCTCGTGCTCGAACACGTCGAGCGCCGCGCCTGCGAGCCGCTGCGCATCGAGCGCGGCGATCAGCGCCTTCTCATCGACCACGGGGCCGCGCGCAATGTTGATGAGAAAGCCTTGCGGCCCGAGCGCGTCGAGCACGGCCGCATTCACCAGATGATGCGTTTGCGGCGTCAGCGGGCAGGTAAGGATCAGCATGTCGCTATCGGCCGCGAGACGCGTGATGTCGTCGTAGTACGGCAGATCGACGCTCTTGCGGTTCGGCCCGTAATACGCGACTTGCGAGCCGAACGCCTCGAGCCGCTTCGCGATGGCCGCGCCGATCATGCCGAGCCCGACAATGCCGACCTTCATGCGCGAGACCGAGCGGCCGAGCGGCAGCGCGCCGCGCTCGGGCCACTGGCCGGAGCGCACATACGCGTCGGCCTGCACGATATCGCGCGTGAGCGCGAGCGCGAGGCCGATCGCGGTGTTCGCGACGTCCTCGGCCAGCACGTGCGAGGCATTCTCGATGCGGATGCCGCGCGCCTGCGCGCTTTTCACATCGAGGTTGTCGAGCCCGGCGCTGTAGCTCGCAATGATCTCCAGCGCGGGCAGGGTGTCGAGAAACGCCGCGTCGATCTTCGTCTTGCGCAGCGCAATGCCGCGAATGGACGCGCCATGTTGCGCGAGGAACGCAGCGGCTTCGCGCGGCGCCTTCGGCAGATCGAGCATCGTGAAGAGCGACGCGAGTTCGGCCTGAGTGCGCGCCGGCAATTCGGCTGCGTTGAGAATGATGGGTTTTGCCATGATGAGTCGATGAATCCTTGCTTCGTTTGATGCGTGCGTTCGCGTGCTCAGCTGACTTTCACGCGCTCGATGCGCCCCATGAACACGAGATAAACCAGCGCCGCGACCACGCAGTGTGCCGCGACAAAATAAAGACCGGCCTTGTAGCCGCCCGTTGCCTGCACGATATAGCCGAACACGATAGGCGTGACGATACCGCCGATATTGCCGATGCAGTTGAAAATCGCGCCGGCAAGCCCCACGGCTTCGCGCGGCGCGGTATCGCACGCAATGGCCCAGGTGCCTGCGCCGGCTGCGGCGCCTTTGCCGAAGAAGGCGAACGTCATCAGCAGGACGATCGCAGTGTTGCTCTCGGTGAACGCCGAGAACACGATGCAGCAGCCCACGGCCATGCCGACGATATACGGCGTCTTGCGCGCCCACGAAACGCTCCAGCCGTGCCGGATCAGCGCGTCCGAAATCGCGCCGCCGGCAATGCCGCCGAGAAAACCCGCGATGGCGGGCAGCATCGTCGCGAGACCGGCCTGCATGACGTTCATGCCGCGCGCCTGCACGAGGTAGATCGGAAACCACGTGATGAAAAAATAGCTCAGTGCGATGACGCAATACTGGCCGATATATGAGCACCAGAGCATGCGGTTGCCGAGCAGCATACGCAGCGTCTTGCCGGATACGGCGGGGCGCGACTGGCGCTCGAGCTTCGAGTCGATGTCGATCATCGCGCCGCCCGCTACGAGGCGGTCGAGTTCGGCGGGCGAGACACGCGGGTGCTTGCGCGGTTCGTGCATCACGAGCGCCCAGATTCCGGCGCTGGCAATGCCGATCAGGCCGAGCGCGAAGAACGGCGCGGGCCAGCCGAACTTGCTGGTGAGCCAGCCCGCGAACGGCGAGAAGATCGCCACGGCGAAATACGATGCGGACGCAAACAACGACGTGGCGAAGCCGCGCTCCTCCCTCGGGAACCACATGACCGTCACGCGGCCGTTGGCGGGGAAACTCGGCGCTTCGATCAGCCCGAGCGCGAAGCGCAAGGCGAACAGCAGGCCCAGCGCCACCGACATATCGGTCGTGACCCTGCCGACGAAGCCGACGAGAATCGTGGCAAGCGACCACAGGATCAGCGTGGCGGCGTACATGACTTTCGTGCCGACGCGGTCGAGCAGCAGGCCGCCGGGGATCTGGCCGACCACATAGGCCCAGCTGAACGCCGAGAGCACGTAGCCGAGCTGAATATGGTTGAGCCCGAATTCTTTTGCTATGCCGGGCCCGGCAATCGAGAGGATCGCGCGGTCTGCATAGGCGACCGTCGCGAGCAGCAGGATGGCGGCCAGAATCGTGAAGCGCGTGCGGGTGACGCGGGTGGCGTCCGTGGCTTTGGTGGCGGCAAAGCCGGCGGTCCTCTGCGTTGACATCGATGTCTCCAGTCCCGCGCTCGAAGCCGCGGGTATCATTATCGATCCGTACCCGCAAGCATCGTCTCAATGCCGGGGCAGATTGACTGTATTTGACGCACCCCGCCAGTACGCGTCAATCTTGATTGAGTGAATCAACCAGGCAAACCCAGGCAAACCCAGGAAAACTAGTGGAAATCTGGATGACACAGGAGGAGGCCTGTCACGCGCTGGGCGTGCGCAAGCAGACGTTGTACGCGTACGTGAGCCGCGGGCGCATCGAAGTCCGGTGGGACCCGGAGCACGCAAGCCGCAAGCTGTACCGCGCTTCGGACGTCGCGGCGCTCAGGAAGAAGCGCGACCTTGGCCGCGCCCACAAGAGCATCGCGGCGAGCACGATGGCGTGGGGCGAGCCCATCATCAACACGCGCATTTCCACGATCACACGGGGGCGGCTTTACTACCGCGGCCACGACGCGATCGACCTCGCGAGCCGGGCGACGCTCGAAGACGTGGCCCGATGTCTATGGGAAACGGACGCGGCGCCGGTCTTCCCCACCTTCCACGACGACGTGAGCGTACCCGATGGCGCGCCGCCGCGCGCGCGGGTATATGCGTCGATCGCGCTGGCCGCGGCGCAGCCGCGTGCAAGCGGCGCGCTCGACGCTGCACGGTTGAATGACGAAGCGGCCTGCCTCGTGGGCCGCTTCGCGAGCGCCTTCGTTGGGCCGGGCGAGATCGCCCGCTTCGGCGAAAGCGGCGCGCTGCATGCGCGTCTTGCGCGTGCGTGGCGATGCGAAGCGCAGGCGGACTTGCTGCGGCGTGCGCTCGCGTTGCTCGCGGACCAGGAATTGACGACATCGGCGTTTGCGGCACGCGTGGCGGCGTCGACGGGGGCGTCGCTCGGCTCTTGCATGCTCGCGGGCCTGGCCGCGTTCGCCGGGCCCTTGCATGGCGACGCCGCGCTGCGCGTGCAGGCGCTGCTCGGTGATGTGCGCGCGATGGGGGTGGCTGGCGCGGTCGAGCGCTGGTTGAAGGCGAACGGGCCGTTGCCGGGTTTCGGTCACGAGTTGTACCCGCAAGGCGATCCGCGCGCGGCGGACCTGCTCGCGGCGTTCGATGGGCCGGACGAGGTGCGCGCGCTGATCGAGTACGTTCGCGTATCGCGCGGTCTCGCGCCGACGATCGACATCGCGCTCACCGCGCTTGGCAGCTATTGCCGCTTGCCGGAAGACGCTGTGTTCGCGATATTCGCCATTGGGCGCAGCGTGGGCTGGATGGCGCACGCCATCGAGCAGATGACCAGCGGCACGCTGCTGCGGCCGCGGGCCAACTATATCGGACCTGTTGGCGCTGGTGCCACCTCAGGCGCCGGGAATTATCAGGAGTATTGACGACTGCGCAAGCGGTCGCGTCCATGCCCGGCGCGGCCGCTTGCATCCAGCACTCAATGACCCAGCCCGCTCGCGGCGATCTGCTGCTCGACGTACTGCGCGAACAGCGAATGCGTGTGCGTGGTCGGGTGAAGGTCGTCGGCGAACATATAGGTCTGGTCGGCATTGGCCGCGACGTAGGTGGCGGGCGAGCAGAGCAGCGAGGTGTTGTCAGGCGTTTTCGAAGGGTCGCACGCCTGGGCCGTGTTGGACACAGTAAATCCGTTCGTCTGGAAGTTTGCGACGAGCTGCGTGATCCAGGTGTAAGAATCGACTTCGATGACCTTGCCTTGCAGGCCATCCGTCTGCAACGCGCCGTTCAACGTCGAGTTGAAGAGCTGCGAGAGCTGGGTCAGGTTCGCGCCGCCGTCGGCTGAGGTGATGCCCTTGGGCGAGAGGCCGATGTTCGGCACGTTGATCACCACGACATGCGTGGCGCCGGCCTGCACGATCTGCCCGACGATTTGTGCGAGCGTCGTGGCGGCAGTCTGCACGACCGTATTGGCCGTAGGCGGGTTGCCGGCGCGCAGCACATCGTTTGCGCCTGCCCAGACCAGCACGAGCTGGCCGGAATTGAAGGTGCCGTGAGCGGAGATATAGCTCGACACCTGCTGATTGAGCGGCATTTCGATGTTGCCGATCACGTCCGAGAGGAAGTCGTACTGGTTGGCCGGCGTGGCGACCGTCGAGCCACCCTCTGCGTAGCCGAAGCCGCCTTGCGCGCTCAGCTTGTGATCGAGGCCGACAGTGTACGCGGCGCTCAGGCTGTCCCCATAATATTGCGCGACATCCTGCGACCAGACCTGACCGGGGTTGGTCGTGAACCGCCCGCCGCCCACGGCGCCCGCAAGCGGCGCGAAGGTTCCGACATCGGAAAGGCTGTCGCCGAACGACACGACCTGCAGCTTGACGCCGCCCGTCGGCGTACTGGTGCCGCTGCTCGAGCCTCCTCCTCCTCCACCTTCGCCACCGCCGCCGCAAGCCGCGAGCAGGAAAATCAGTCCGGCGGAAATTGCCACCCGGATGCGGGTATTGATCGTTGCCATTGTGCCCCCTTACCGCTTGACGCGATTGCGCCCGCGACCGGATAGGGCGGGCCTAAGAGGGCTAGCAAAAAGAATGCGCGCAGCCTACAAATAGCTGACTTGAATGCCGGACATGGCATGAGGCGTTAAAGAACCAGCGTTTCAAGCCGGTTGCCGCCCAGCGCTTTCGCGCTGTAGAGCGCGGCGTCGGCGGCGGCCAGCAGGTCGGAGAGGGTGGATGCTTCGTGACCATGCTGCGCGAGGCCGATGCTCACCGTGGCGCGTATGGCGACGCCATCGACCTTGTTCATGGCGGTTTGAGCGAAACGCCTGGCGATCGCTTCGCCCACCGCTTTGGCGCGCACGCGGTCACGGCCCGGCAGCGGGGCGGCGAACTCTTCACCGCCTATGCGCGCGAGGATCGCCTCGGGTCCCATGGCGCTGCGGGCGATGTCCGCGAACGTCTTGAGGACTTCGTCGCCGGTCTTGGAATCCCGTGACGAACGTCGCGACGTGGCGCGATTGCCCCCTTTTTATGCCGTCGCCGCGCAGCAGCTCGCGCGAGGTCATGGCGCTCACCAGCGCAATGGGAAGCGCGCTCGCGTAGTACCACATGGCCTGCGGATGCCGTGCGCCCCATGTGGCCCATGTCAGCGCGATCAACGCGAGCAGGGCGATCGAGCCCGCCCGGTATTGCCGCCCGTTCAGCGTCGCGACGCCGTGCAGGACCAGCAGATAGCGGCCATGATGACGAGGTTGCCCAGGGCGGAGCCCCATACGCCGGGCAAATCGGCGCGCACGAGCACCGCGGCGCAGCCGGTTGCGGGGGTGGCGTAGCCCCCGGCAAGTATCCGCAATGCCTTGCTGCGCGCGGGATGCGTACGATGCTCCCAGAGCGTCATCAGGGAACTGCCTGTCGTGGTCTCTCGTGATCATCGCTGCGCGAATCGGCGTCGTCTGACGTTGCGCGATGTGGCCGGGGAGCGGTTGATTGTCGTGGACGATCCGCCTGGGGGCGCGTTGGGGCATCGCGTGACGGAGCTTCGTCTGGAGGCTGGCTTCGAGCCGGCGAGCGTATTGCGTACGACGGATTCGGTGGGGGTGGCGAGTTTCGTGCCTGCCGGGCTTTGGGTTGGCATTGTGCCCGCTTGCGCGGGTTTGGGCTTGAAGGTGCGGTGTTTAAACCGCTTGCGATGGCGAATGAGTTTAGCGAAGTGGTGATCGCTACGCGGGCGTATGATCGGTCGGCAGGGACGCGGGCGTTGCTTGAGATGGTTGCGCAGGGGCGCAGGTGATAATGTGGTCAGGAGTGCGATGGAGTTTATTGTTTTTCTCAGCGCTGTCTTTTGGCCTTTCCTTGTGTTCGCGTTGGTATGCAAGTGTTGCCCCTGTGCGGGGCGGCACCTCCTTTCTTTGCGGCGGTGTACAGACCGGAGACATGATTGACAGGTGTATGGGGACATGGTTGACACTTTTGGGCAACCCAACGCCCGAATCCATCCATGCCCTGGAATGTAAAAGACACCATGAGCCTCAGACAGGAATTCGTCAGTCTGGCAGCCGCACAGAGCCTGCCCTTCAGTGAGCTGTGCCGGCGTTTCAACATCAGCCGCCAGACCGGCTACAAATGGCTTGAACGCCATCGCGACGAAGGCCCGGCGGGTCTG
>NZ_JAMBPS010000035.1:0-85337 GCF_024206515.1 Paraburkholderia sp. CNPSo 3281
GACCGCCGTGGAGGGTGCGGTTGACGCGACGCAGGCTGCAGTCGAAGCAAGGAGGAGCGCCGACGAGCTGAAAAAGCGCCTGCGCGAACGGTATTTCGCGGACTACACGGCAGCCTGGGCGACCATGCTCAACAGCTTCCAGTGGCTCGCGGCGACCAGCTTCTCGGGGGTGATCGACCAGCTCACGCGTCTGACCGATGCGCAGACCTCGCCGCTGCTCGCGGTCATGAAGTCGGTGCAGTACCAGGGTGAGGCGGGCCGCCCTTCGCAGGCACTGACCGATACGCTCGTACGTAAGGCGCAGGGGTTGCTCAGTGGGAGCGATAGCGACCAGACCCAGGCTCCCGTTGTGAATCCGCTCGACCGCTCGTTCGGCCCGCTGCTCGCGCTGATGGGGGACACGAGTCCGGCTGCGGCCAGCGGCAGTGCGGGTAAAGCTGCAGGCGCCAATGCCGCCGCGTTCAACGGCGTCAGCCTCTCCCGGGTGCTGACCGCCGATACGACCGTGCGGCTCAAGCTCCAGCAGATCCAGGCGAGTCCGGATGCGCAGGCCATGGCGCGCAGTCTCGCGCAGGCGGTATTCCAGGGCAAGCTCTCGGATCTCTCGCAGGCGCGCGACGACGCGGCGCTGACCGCCGCGAGCCTGGGCGCACAGTGGGCAGGCTTCGGCCAGACGCTGTTCGTGCAACCGCTCGACGCGGCGTGGCAGGCCGTACTCCAGCCCGCCGCCGCGAGCCTGAACGAGGCATGGCGGGCGGGCGTCGCGGCCCCCTTCGCCTCGTCGTTCACCTCGCGCTATCCGTTCTCGCCGACGAGCGCCGACGCGTCCTTTGCCGAGTTTGGCCGTTACGTGCGGCCCGAGACGGGGCTGATCAACCGCTTTATCGAGCTTGAGCTGTCCGGTGTGCTCAAGCGCCAGGGCGACCAGTGGGTCCCGAACGAACTCGCGCCGCAGTCGCTCCAGTTCGATCCGAAGTTCCTCGCCATGCTGCGACTCATCGGGCCGCTCGGCGCGCGTCTCTATGCGCAGGGCGAGGCGGGTTATCACTTCGGGATCATGCCGCAGCCGACGCCGGACGTAACACGCACGGAGCTGACGGTGGATGGCCAGCAGATCGTCTATTTCAACCAGCGCGAAACGTGGACGCCGCTGGCATGGCCGGGCAACGGTCTGAACGGCCATGCGTCGTTGAACTGGCAGACGCTCAACGCAGGAGTGCGGATCGCGTTCGATGCGACAGGCGACTGGGCCCTTCTGCGGATGCTAGAAAAAGCGCAGGTCAAACCGCTCGACGATACGCGCTACGAAATCGTCTGGAATGGAGGAACGGCTGGCGATGCCGCGAAGGCTGCTTCTACGGCCTCCGGTGACGTTACGGACGGCAAGGTAGCGCCCTTGCATTACGTCCTGCGCGCGCAGGCGGGAGCAGGCCCCCTCGATCTCCTCAAGCTGCGCGGCTTCCGCATGCCCGGGCGCATTTTCGTGACGGGCCGCGCCGGACAGATATCCGGGCTGCCATCACTGCCGCCCTTACCCCCGGAGTTGCAACCATGACGGCACCGTGGAAATCCACGCAAGAGGAAGGCGGAAACCCCTTCCTGAGATATTTCGACGCCGAGATGCGTTATCTGCGCGAGGCGGGTCGCGAGTTTGCACGCGATCAGCCCGAAGCGGCGCGACGCCTCGGTATGCAGTACGGCCAGGAGAACGACCAGGTCCGCGCGGTCAACGAAGGCTTTGCGTTCATGATCGCGCGGCTGCGCATGAAGCTCGACGACGGCATGCAGGAGCTGACCGATCCGCTTCTCGACAATATGTTCGAACACATGGCGCGGGCGATTCCGTCGCTGTCGATCATCGAGTGCGCGCCCCTGAACCGGGGCGCGAAGGTGGCGCAGATTCCCGCCGGGGCGGTGGTGCGCTCGGCGCCCGTCGGTCCTGATGCGGTGCAGTGCCCGTTCCGTACGACGCAGGCCGTCGATCTGCTGCCGCTCTCGGTCGAGGACTCGGTCCTCGCGGTACGCCCTGACGGGCGGACGGTCATCCGCCTGATGTTCGGCCTCTGGTTCGGCGACCAGCGCGAGCGTACCGACCTGTCGCGCATCCGCCTGTACCTGCACGGAGACCGCCCCGCTGCCGCCTCGCTATACGCTGCACTGACGCGCCAGATCGCCGCCATTGGCCTGCGCCTGCCCTCGGTACGCGACGGTGCGCTGGTACCGCTCGACGGCGTGCATTTCACGCCTGCGGGGTTCGGTCCGTCGACGCGGCTGTGGCCGGTCCTGGACCCGAAACGAGACCAGGAACTCGACCGCGAACAGACGCTGCTGGAGTATTTCGTATTCCCGCAGAAATTCCACTTCGTTGACCTGTGCGGCTTCGATAGCGCGATGGTGCCGGCGGGCGAAACGCGCATGACCTTCGAGATCGAACTCGAAGGACGCATGCCAGGCGATCAGCCGGTGGGGCGCGAGAGCTTCCGGCTATTCTGCACGCCCGTCATCAACCTGTTCGAAGTCGATGCGCTGCCATTGCAGCCCGCCGACTGGCATGACAAGGAACACCGCGTACGTGTGCAGTCCGCCATGGAGAGGTATGTCCAGCCCTACGACCTGCTTGAGGTGACTGCCGCCGACCCGGAGGGCAGCGCACGGCACGCCTACAAGGCGTTCAAGAGCTTCAAGCATCGCGGCTGGGCACTGTTCTATGAAAAGCCCGAGCGGTACTTTCATACCGCGACCCGCTACGGCGTGGTGGGGCGGGAACTGTGGGCCAACCTGTCGGGGCAGCTCTGGGAAGGGGTGCACCGATACGCGCCGGACGACGAGGAGCGCCCCCCGCACGACCGCCACGTTACGATTCGGGCGCTCGCAAACAACGGACGCCTGCCGCGCATGGCGCTCGCGGAGGCAACGATCAAGGAGACGGTCTCCGGCTTTACCGGTATCGCGTCGGTGCGCAACTTGGCTTCGCCGAGCCTGCCGCAGTATCCACCGCGCTACTACCCGGGCTACGACTGGCGCGTGCTGGGCCACTACGCCGCGAACGGCGCGAACGAACTCAACCGGATGGTCATGGAGGGCGCTCCGGTCCTGCGCGAGGTACTCGAACTCTACGACTGGACGCCGGACGATGCGGTACCGCAGCGCATTGACGCGATCAGGACCGTGCATTTCTCCCAGGACCAGGAAATCCTGCGAAGCGGCTATGTGTTGCGGATTGCATGTATCCACGTTGAGCTTGATCCGGGCGGCTTCGATGGACCCGGCGACGCGGTGCTGTTCGGCGACGTGCTGAGCTATTTCCTCCGGCGCTACGCAAGTATTCAGTGTTCCATGCAACTGGTGCTCACCATCGACGGCAAGCAGACGGTCTATCCGCGCACCGATTTCACAGGGGCGCCATTCTGATGCGTAGCAGGATCATACGGGCCGCGCTCGGCGTCGGCCTCGCGCTCGCCGTCTCGGCGTGCGGCATGTGGCAGTCCGTCAAGGACGGAACGGTCTCGGCGACGCAGGCCGTATTCGAGACGAAGGTCAAACAGATGAACCTCACCGTTGCGGCGCGTACCGCGCTGAATCAGGATACGCGCGGCGTATCGCTGCCGGTCGTGCTGCGCATCTACCAGCTCAAGGACGACAAACCCTTTGCGACAGCGACCTATGCGCAACTGCTGGATGGCAACGATGCCCTCAAGGCCGCGACGCTCTGGAGCCGCGACCTGACGCTCGGACCGGGGCAGACGTTGAAGGTATCCGAGCCGATGGACGACGCGGCGAATTACGTGGGCGTCGCAGCGTTCTTTCGCGATACGGGCAACACTGAGTGGTCGGTCCTGATACCGAAAGCGCAGTGGAAAAAGACCGACCCGGTCAGGCTGGTCGCCGCCGAGCGCAATCTCGAACTCGACACGGAGCGCGGAAAGAAATGAGGAAGCCGTATCAATCTATCGTCGCTTTCGCGTTGCCCGTTCTGTTCGCCGCGCAGCCTGCCGTCGCATCCGGGGTGCCCGATGCCGGTACATCGGTCGACGCGGCGCGTCTCTGCGGGCAACTCCGGGCGACCGGTGCGACCGGCATCGCGAAAGCGGTGGGTGCTCGAGCACGCGTGCCGCCAGGCCGCGCAGTGGCGGTGCCGCTTCGCGCCCGACTTCGTCATGGCGGTCAACTTCTCGCCGCGCCAGATCGCGGACGGCCTGGTCGAACAGGTGGAGGGCTGCCTCGCGCGAACGGGCCTCGCGCCCGACGCGCTCGAAGTGGAGATCACCGAAGGCATTCTCATGAGCGACAGCCAGCGCGTGCTGCCTCTCCTGCACGCGCTGAACGACATTGGCGTACGCATTTCGGTGGACGACTTCGGCACCGGCTATTCGTCGCTTTCGTATCTGCAGCGTTTTCCGCTGCACCACCTGAAGGTCGATCGCACGTTCGTGGCGGGCCTGCCCGACAACCGCGACTCCGTGGCGATCACCCAGGCCGTCGTGGCGATGGCGCATTCGCTCGGCATGCGCGTGACGGCCGAAGGCGTGGAGACGCCCGAGCAGGCGTCGTTTCTGCGCTCGCTACGCTGCGAGCGCCAGCAGGGCTACCTGTTCGGCAGGCCGGTGAGCGCCCAGGCCTGCGCGGCGCTGCTGCGCGGGCATACCGCTGGCCGCGTGCGCGAGGGCGCATGAGTACGGCCTGATCCGGCACGGTCGTGCGGGATCAGCGGGCTCAAAACAGTGGGCTCAAGATTTTCCGCGCCAGGCCGTAGACGAGGGCAGGAAGCGGATGCCGGACGCATCACGCCAGAGGAAAAGGACACGAGAGAATCATGGAAAGCGGCTTCGCAATCGACGAACGAACCCGCCTGACGAGCACAAACCAGTTCGAGCTGCTGCTTTTCCGTCTCGGCGCGGCGCCGGGCAGCGAGGTTGGCGAAGCCTTCGGCATCAACGTTTTCAAGGTACGGGAAATCCTGAGCATGCCGGCGATCACGCCGATCGCGGCGTCGTCCCCCTACGTGCTGGGCGCGGCGAACATCCGCGGGCAGGTGATGCCCGTGATCGATCTGCCGCGGCTCATGGGCTGCGAGCCGGCCACGGGCCTGAATATCCTGCTCGTGACCGAATTCGCGCGCTCCACCCAGGGTTTCGCACTCGAAAGCGTGGACGAGATCGTGCGGCTCGAATGGAGCCAGGTGCTGACCGCCGACGTCACGATGGGCAACCGCGTGACGAGCATCGCGAGGCTCGAAAACGACCCCGAGAGCAAAAAGCTCGTGCAGGTGGTGGACGTGGAGCAGGTGCTGCGCGACGTGTTCCCGGCGCAGCACGGCGCGGTCGTGGCGGAGGACGTGGGCGAGCCCGCGATGATTCCGCCGGGCGCGAAGGTGCTGGCCGCCGACGACTCGGGTTTCGCGCGCGAGCTGATCGGCCAGAGCCTCAAGGCGCTCGGCGTGGAATACACGATGGCGAAGACGGGCCTCGAAGCGTGGAAGCAGCTCGATGCGATTGCGACGGGCGCGGAACGCGACGGCGTGCGCGCGAAAGATCGCATTGCGCTCGTGCTGACCGACCTCGAAATGCCGGAAATGGACGGCTTCACGTTGACGCGCAAGATCAAGGCGGACCCGCGCACCGTGGATATTCCCGTGGTGATTCATTCATCGCTCACGGGCACCGCGAACGAAGCGCACGTGAAGAATGCGGGCGCGAGCGGCTATGTGGCGAAATTCGCCGCTGGCGACCTCGCGGGCGCGATTCGCAGCGCGCTAGCTGGAAAGCCCATTTACGCGTAATTTCATCAGCTGATGTTCGTGCCGGTGCGCAATGTGCCGGCGCGCCGCTGCTCTCTCGCTATTCTCTTATTGCTAGCGCGCGAACAACCGCCCCAACTGCGGCTCGCTATCCTGCACCCCCGCGAGCCGCAGCGCGTGCCACGCCATCGCGAAGTTGCTCGACAGCACGGGCTTTCCGGTCTGCGCTTCGATCTGCGGCACGAGCGCGGCCACGCGCAGGCTGGTGCACGACACGAACACCGCATCGGCATCGTCGTGGCGCGCCAGCGTTTCTATCGCACTGCGAATCGAACTCGCGTCGATGCGCGCCACCTCGTTGTCGTCCGCATGCTCGAACGATGCCATGCGCGTGACGGCCACGCCGCGTGCCTCGATGTAATCGCGCATGAAGTCGTTGATGGTGCGCACGTAGGGCGTAAGCAGCGCCACGCGGCGCACGTCGAGCGCCTTTAACGCGGCGAGCGCCGCCGTGATCGGCGTGGTGCAGGCAATCTCCGGCCGGGCCTCGCGGATGCGCGCCGCGACCTTTTCTTCTCCTATTACCATCGAAGCCGACGTGCAGCCGAACGCCACTACGTCGAGGCGCTCGCCGGGCAGCATCAGGCTCACCGCGGGTGCGATGCGCGCCTCGATTTCCGCGAGGCGGGGCGGCGTGATGTCTGGCGAATTCTCGAGGCGGCTCTCGTAGAACGCCACGCCTGGCTGGCGCAACAGGTCGCGCCATTCGTATTCGATCGTATGATCGGTGGCCAGCACGACGAGGCCGATCGCGGCGCGGCGGGCAATGCCGCCGTCGAGCGCGAAATCGAGCTTTGTGTAGGCATCCTCGTGACTTTGCGACGGTGCGGTAATGGTCATCTCAGCGTCAATCCCGTCATGTCGAGTTCAGGCTCGCGCCCGGCCATGATGTCGGCGAGCAGTTTTGCGGTGCCGCACGACATGGTCCAGCCCATGTGCCCGTGACCCGTGTTCAGAAAGAAGTTGCGATGGCGCGTGCGCCCGATCAGCGGTGTGCCTTCCGGTGTCATCGGGCGCAGCCCGGCCCAGTACGCGGGCTGCGTGTAGTCGGCGCCCTCGGGAAAGAGTTCGTGCGCCGCCTGCATCATGGAAGTGAAATCGGCGGGCGTGTGGCGCGTGTCGTAGCCCGCGAAATCCGCGGTGGCCGTGAAGCGCAGGCGCGCGCCAAAACGCGCCCATGCCACGAGGTGATTCTCGTCTACCCCGCCCAGCTCGGGCGGGCGATGCCCGGGCCCGCAGGGGAACGTGGCCGAATAGCCCTTCACAGGATAGACCGCGATGCGATAGCCGAGTGGCCGCGCGAGGATCGGCGACCAGGAGCCGAGTGCGAGCACGTAGTCGTCGCCCTGGATCACGCCCGCGCTCGTGCGCACGCCGGCAATGCGGTCGCCGGCGGCTTCGATGGCCTCGATGGGGGCGTCGAACACGAAGCGCACGCCCATACGTTCGCAAACTTCCTTAAGCCCACGAGTGAAGCGGTGGGCGTCGCCGCTTGCGTCGCTAGGGCAGTAGATCGCGCCCGCAATGCGCTCGCGCGCGTGGGCGAGCGCGGGCTCGCGTGCCGCGACCGCGGCGGCGTCGAGCGTTTCGAGCGGCAGTCCGTTTTCCACGAGGATCGACATGTGGGCGCGGCCGCGCTCGAACGAGGCGGCGTCGCGATAGAGATAGAGCAGGCCGCGGCTGATGAGGTCGTATTCGAGCTGCTCGCGCGCCGTGACCTCCTGCAGTTGATGCTGCGAATAGCGGCACAGCCTCACCTTGCGCGAGGTGTTTTCGCGCGAGCGCGCCTCGGTGCAGTTGAGCAGGAATTGCGCGCACCATGCCCACATGTGCGGATCGGCTTTCAGGCGCAGGCGCAGCGCCTGGCCCTCGACGAACAGCGATTTGAGCAGGATTATCGGCGCACGGGGCGAGGCCCACGTGTACGAGTGGCCCGGCGCGACGAGCCCCGCGTTGGCGAAACTGGTTTCGAGCGCAACGCCTGCACGTCGCTCGATAACGGTGACGTCGCGGCCGTCGCGCGCGAGGTAATACGCGCTCGTGACGCCTGCTATGCCGCCGCCCAGTACGATGGTCTTCATTCGCGCCCCTCCCTGCGTGTATACAAAGTACCTTCACGCTGCCGCGAGCGCACGCAATTTGTATACGCGCATACCCTATGGCTGCTAAATGGTGGCATGCATCTATCATGGATAAGTCGTTATGCGCCGGTACCCATGCAAGCTGCGCGCCATGAGCGGGCAAGACCTGCTGGGCATCGCACCGGACGAATTATTTCGTTTCGCTAACTGACCGCGCGGGCTCGCCTGCGTTGCGGCATCGCCCGGTCGGGTCCACGCTCAGGAGCCGCTCATATGAATCCTCAGAACAATGGCGCGCTGCACGCAACCCTCGCGCTCACTCTCTTTTCGCTTGCCGCGCTGGCGCCTGGATTCGCACAAGCGCAGACCATCAAGATCGGCGTGCCGGTGCCGCTTTCGGGCAGCAGCGCCGCTGCGGGTACCGATATCCTGAACGGCGCAAAGCTCGCGGCCGCCAAGATCAACGCGGCGGGCGGCGTGCTCGGCAAGCAGATCGAACTCGTGCCCGAAGACGACGCGTGCGACGCACAAACGGCGGTTCAGGCCGCGCAGAAACTCGTGGACGCGGGCGTGGTTGCCGTGGCGGGCGGCTACTGCTCGAGCGCGGCTTTGCCCGAGTTGACCGCCTTCCACCGCGCCGGCATTCCCTACGTGCTCGATGCCTCGACCAATCCGAAGCTCACGGAAATGGGCTACGACAACGTGTTTCGCACGATTGGCCGTGACGACGAGCAAGGGCCATTCGCGGCCAGCTTCATGAAAAATTCGCTGCACGTGAAGCGCGCGGCGGTGATCGACGACAACACGACCTATGCCAAGGGTCTCGCGCAGAACACCGTGGAATCGCTCAAGAAGATGGGCGTGGATGTCGTCTACGCCGACTCGATCACGCCGGGCCAGATGGATTATTCGCCTACGCTCACCAAGGTTTCCTCGCTCAAGCCGGACGTGATCTATTACACGGGCTATTTCTCCGAAGCGGGCCTGCTCGTGAAGGAAGCGCGCCAGGTGGGTCTGAAGATGACCTTCATGGGCGGCGACGGCACCAATGACCCCACGCTCATGAAGACGGCAGGGCCGGCCGCCGACGGCATGATCATCACGACTGCGCCGCTCGCGCAGTTCCTGCCTGGCGCGCACGACTACCTGGATCAGTACAACAAGTCCTATGGCCAGGGGCCGGGGCCGTACTCGGTGTACGAGTACGACGCGGTGGGCGTGACCGCCAAGGCCATCGCCGACGGCAAGTCGGCAAAGCCCGCCGACATCAGCGCCGCGCTGCACAAGATCACGAACTACCAGGGCGCCACGGGGACGATCGGCTTCAATCCGAAGGGCGACCGCAGCCGCGCCGTGTACATCACGGTCGTCGTGCATAACGATCAGTTCGAGCCTTACCAACGCCAGGATGCAAACGGCAAGTGGGTGGCAATGAAGTAAGCGCGCCGGGCCGCTCATGAGCACCTTTTTCCAGTTCGTCATCGAGGGGCTGACGATCGGCTCGTTCTACGCGCTCGTCGCCCTCGGCTACACGATGGTCTACGGCATCATCCGGCTCATCAACTTCGCACACGGGGATCTCTTCATGGTGGGCGCGTTCGTGGGCTGGACCGCGCTCTCCGCGCTCGCGGCCGCTCGCCTGCCGCTCGTGCTCGCGCTGTTCGTGGCCTTCGCGGCGGCCCTGCTCGCGACCGGCGTGCTCGGCGTGGCGATCGCGCGCGTGGCCTATCAGCCGTTGCTGCGCGCGCCGCGCCTGTCCATTCTCATTACGGCGCTGGCCGTTTCACTGCTGCTGGAGAATGGCGTGCTGATCGCTTACGGCGCGGGCTTTCGCACATATCCGCACCTGCTCACGCATACCGGCTTCGACATCGCGCAAGTGCACATCACGTTTGCGCAGATCGGCATAATCGCGGCCAGCTTCGCGCTGATGATCGCGCTGTATTTGTTCGTACACCATACGTTCGTCGGCACGGCCATGCGCGCGCTCGCCATCGACCAGGATGCGGCGCGGCTCATGGGCATCGACGTCGAGCGGCTCATCCAGCTTACGTTCTTCATCGGCTCGGCGCTCGCCGCGGTCGCGGGCGTGATGGAAGGGCTCTTCTACACGCAGATCAACTTCTTCATGGGTTTCGTGCTCGGGCTGCGCGCGTTCACGGCGGCCGTGCTCGGCGGTATCGGCAATATTCCGGGGGCGATGGTGGGCGGCTTCCTGATCGGCTTGCTGGAGGCGTTCGGCGCGGGGTATGTGTCTTCGCAGTGGACCGACGTGTTCGTGTTCGGTGTGCTGATCGCCGTGCTCGTGGTGAAGCCTACCGGGCTGTTCGGCGAACGCGTGGTCGAGAGGATGTGAGATATGCGCGCGCGGGCCACGGACACCTCATGGGTCGTTTCCGGCGTGCTGATCGCGTTGGCGATCGCGCTGCCCAAGTTTGCGAGCGGCTATATCGTCGACGTCGGGCTCACTATCATCACCTACGCGATTCTGGGCCTCGGGTTGAACATCGTCGTGGGCTATGCCGGGTTGCTCGATCTCGGCTACGCGGCCTTTTTCGCCATCGGCGCCTATACCACGGCGCTGCTCGAGACGCTGCTGCATTTCTCGTTCTGGGCGACGCTGCCGTTCAGCCTGGTGTTCGCGGGCGCTTCCGGTGTCGTGATCGGCTATCCCACGCTGCGCCTGCGCAGCGACTATCTCGCCATCGTCACGCTCGGCTTCGGCGAGATCACGCGCATCGTCGCCACCAATCTCGACATTACCGGTGGGCCGAACGGCATCTACGGCATCGAGCCGCCGAACCTGTTCGGCTTCGAGTTCAGCTCGCCGCGCTCGGTGTACGTGCTGGGCATGGCGTTCTTCATCGCCGTGCTGGTGTTCGCGGTGCGGCTCGGACGCTCGCGGCTCGGGCGTGCGTGGACCAGCATCCGCGAGGACGAAGCCGCCGCCGAGGCGGTGGGTGTCGCGACCTTGCGCGTGAAGATGCTCGCGTACGTGATCGGCGCGCTGATCGGCGGCCTCGCGGGCAGTCTGTTCGCCGCACGCTTCGGCACGATCGACCCCACGGCGTTCACGTATCTGCAGTCGGTGACGATCCTTATCGTCGTCGTGATGGGCGGACGCGGCAGCATCCCCGGCGTGATACTCGGCGCGCTGATCGTCGCGGGGCTGCCGGAAATGCTGCGCTTCCTGAACCTGTGGCGTATTTTCGGCTTTGCCGTGGCGCTCGTCGTGCTCATGTTGTTGCGCCCGCAAGGACTGTGGCCCGCGCGCGTGAGGCGTGCCGCGCCGCGGCCCGAAGAAGAGACGGTAGCGCACGAAGCGGAAGCGGCGGAAGCGGCGGGCAAGGAAACCGGGGCGGCCGTTTCTCTCGCCGATAGCGGCGGCCTCGAAGCCGCCGCCGCGCGCGAAACCCTGCTCGAGGTGCATGGCCTCGAGCGCCGCTTTGGCGGCGTGCGCGCGATCGGTGGCATTACCTTCCAGGTGCGCAGCGGCGAGATTCTCGCGTTGATCGGCCCGAACGGCGCGGGCAAGACCACGGTGTTCAACTGCCTGACGGGCGTGATCCGCGCGAGCGGCGGCCGCCTCGTCTGGCGCGGCGAGCCGCTTGGCGGCGGTGCGCCCCATCGCAACGTGCATCGCGGCATTGCGCGCACGTTTCAGGGCATCCGCCTGTTCAACCATATGAGCGCCTTCGAGAACGTGCTGATCGGCATGGATCATCGCCTGCACACGGCCCTCGTGGCGGAACTGGTGGGCACGCGCGCCGCGCGCGCCGAAGCCGCCGAGCATGGCGCGCTCGGGCAGCGCTGGCTCGATCTCGTGGGGCTCGGCGCGCGCGCGAGCGAATATGCCTCGGACCTGCCGTATGGCGATCAGCGCAGGCTGGAAATCGCCCGCGCGCTGGCTAGCCAGCCACGCCTCTTGCTGCTCGACGAGCCCGCCGCCGGCATGAACCCAACCGAAAAGCACGCGTTGATGGCGCAGATCCGCCGCATCCGCGACCTGGGCGTGACGGTGCTGCTGATCGAGCACGACATGGCGCTCGTAATGGGCGTGTCCGACCGCATCATCGTGATGGATCATGGCGAGATCATTGCTGAGGGCACGCCCGCGCAGATCCAGAACGACCCGGTGGTGATCGACGCCTACCTGGGCACGGCCGAGGAAAACGACGGACCCGACGCCACGGACGGGGAGAAGTCGCTATGGAGTTAGACACGACCGGCAAACTCCTCGACGTTCGCGACCTGCGCGTGAATTACGGCAACATCGAAGCGCTGCACGGCGTTTCGCTCGACGTCGGGCCGGGCGAGATCGTCGCGCTGCTCGGGGCCAACGGCGCGGGCAAGACCACGACGCTGCGCACCATCTCTGGACTGCTGCGTCCGCGCGGCGGCAGCATTGCGTTCGAGGGGCAGGCGCTCGCCGGGCTGCCGTCGCATCGCATCGTCGCGCTTGGGATTGGGCACGTGCCGGAAGGGCGGCGCATTTTCGGCGGGTTGACGGTCGAGGAAAACTTGCGCCTGGGCGGCTACCTCTTGCGGCGCGACGCCGGCGCGCTCGACCAGGGCATTGATAAGGCATACGAAACGTTTAGCCGGCTACGCGAGCGCAAGGATCAACTCGCCGGCACGCTGAGCGGCGGCGAGCAGCAAATGCTCGCGATTGCGCGTGCGCTCATGCTCAAGCCAAAGCTCGTGCTGCTCGACGAGCCTTCCATGGGGCTCGCGCCCAAGCTCGTGCGCGCGATCTTCGAAGTGATTGCGCGCATCAGCCACGCGGGCACGGCGGTGCTGCTCGTGGAGCAGAACGCGCGCCAGGCGCTGCGGATCGCGAACCGGGCCTATGTGCTGGAGGGCGGCCGTGTGGCGCTCGCGGGTTCGGCCCACGAACTGGCCGACGACAACCGCGTGCGCGCCACGTATCTCGGCGGCAGTGCCGCGGCGCAGGAGGGAGGGGCCGTCTAGGTCGCCAAATCGGCTCTCTGGAATATCCATTCCTAATATAGAGAATCATTATCGTTTGCATTAGCAATTAATCGCCATTCGATGCAAAATAAGAGACACGGCGACCCGGCGCGCGACGTGCCGGGCATAAATTGCGCAAACAGCTATTTTTCTGGAAAATCAGCGAAGGAATTTCCGATCGTGGATCAGATCTGGCGGCAACGGCCCGAAATCACGCACCGCAAGCGCGAACGGCCAATCATGGCGACAAGCTATGAATACGACGCCGCCCATAGGGGAACGTGGCATTTGCACGATCAGGGGCGGTTCGTCTTCACGATGAGCGGGGTGCTGCGCGTGATGACGCCCATCGGCATGTGGACGCTCGGGCCGCAGCGCGGACTGTGGATCGCGCCGCGCCTGGGCCACGAGTGGATCGCGACGAGCGCGGTGTGCATGCATAGCGTGTCGTTCGAGCCGGAGGCGTCGCCGTGGCCGGAATCCGCGTGCCACGCGGTGCGGGTTTCGCCGCTGTTGCGCGAACTGGTAGCGGCGCTGGTCGAAGACCGCGAGCACGACCCGGAGAGCCGCCACGCGCTCATTACGCCGCTGTTGCTCAGTGAAATGCGCGCTTCGCGCGAGGCCTCGGGCGGCGGGTTGCCGCTGCCGCTCGACCGGCGTTTGCGGCAGATTTGCGATTTCCTGCTGGCGGCGCCGGCCAATGGCGACTCGCTCGCGATCTGGGGCGAGCGCGTGGGGGCGAGCGAGCGCACGCTCGCAAGGCGCTTCAAGGACGAGACCGGGTTGACGTTCGGCCACTGGCGCCAGCAGCTGCGCATCGTCGAGGCCGTGTCGAAGCTCGCCCAGGGCGTGCGCGTGGCGGAGATCGCGGCCGAACTCGGCTATGCGAATTCGAGTGCGTTCATCTCGATGTTCCGCAAGACGATGGGCGAGCCGCCCCAGCGGTATTTGAAGAGCGAGCCGCGTTGAAGGCGTTTGCCGTTGTCGCGGCGCGCGTCACATCTGCTTGAACAGGTGGGCGTATTGGCGGCTCACGTCGAGGGCGCCCGCGTGGCCGCGCAGTCTCAACGTCATCTTCCCGATCGCGCTGACCGAGGCGCATTCCACCTGGTCCACGTTGACCACCGTGCCGCGGTGAACCTGCCAGAAGCGCGCCGGGTCCAGTTGCGCGCATAACTCCCGCAGGCTCGTGCGGATCAGCAGTTCGCCGCTGCGCGTCGTGACCACGACATATTTGTCGGCTGCTTCGAAGTACAAAACATCTTCCACCGGCACCATGCGGATGTCATTGCCGCTGGAGGCGCGCAGATAACGCAGCGGCGTCCCGCGCGGTGCGCTCTCGGGATTGCCCGCTCGCGCACCGGCACGCGCTTCGCGGACGTCCTGGGTGATCGTTTCCAGCTGGCGCAGCACGCGTTGCAGATCGGCCTGCATCTGCGGCGCCTCGGCGTCGTTCGCCGACGATCGCGCGAGCCGGACGCGCAGGCGCTCCACCGTGCGCGCGAGGCGCGCCGTCTCCACGGGCTTGAGCAGATAGTCGATGGCCGCGGCCTCGAAGGCTTCGAGCGCGTAGGCGTCGTAGGCGGTCACGAACACGATCTGCGGCGGCGCGGCGAGATTCGCGCACGCGCGCGCGACATCGAGGCCGGTCGCGCCCGGCATGGCGATGTCGAGGAACGCGATGTCGGGCGCGAGCGCGCCGATGCGCTCGATGGCGTCGTGGCCGTTGCCGGCCGTCGCCACGATGCGCAGTTCCGGCCAGACGGTGGCGAGTTCGCGCTCCAGGGCGGCGGCGATCAGCGGCTCGTCCTCGGCGATCAGCGCGGTCGGGGCGTCGGGCGACCGGTGCGCGGCGTCGCTATGCTGCGCGGTATCGGCGGGCGTGTGGCGTTTCATGATCTGGACTCCTGCACGCTTGCGCCAACGGTATCGCGCAGCGGTAGCCGGACCCGCGCAACGAGGCCATGCGGAACGTTCTCGATCAGCGTGAGCGACGCTTGCTCGCCATAGAGCGCCGCAAGCCGCTCGCGCACGTTCACGAGCCCGACGCCCGCGCCCTGGGTGCCCGGCGTCGCGCCGAAGCCCGGGCCCGTATCGGTCACGCTCAGCTCGACATGCTCACCGTCGCGGCGTGCGAGGACGTCGATTCTGCCGCCCTCGAGCGCACCCTGAATGCCATGCTTGAGCGCGTTCTCCACGAGCGGCTGCAACAGCATGGGCGGCACCGGAAGTTCTGCGCAATCGCGCGGCAGGTCGAGCGCGTAGGCGAGGCGCGGGCCGATGCGCATGGCGTGCACGGCGAGCATCGATTCGAGCACCTTGAACTGCACCGCGAGCGTTTCGCTTTGCGCGCGCGAGGCCTCCAGCGTCGCGCGCAGGAAGCGGTTGAGGCTCGCGAGCAGGTCGCGCGCACGCGGCGGGTCGGACGCGATCAGGCTGTCGAGCGTCGCCAGCGTGTTGAAGAGAAAGTGCGGCTCGATCTGCGCCTGCAGCGCCTGCAGACGCGCGCTGAGCGCCGTGCGCTCGGCGGCTTCCTTTTGCCATGCCGTGTGCGCGACCTGCTCGCTCAGCTCGGCAATGCGCGTGCGCGACCAGCCGTACCAGGTGACGAGCAGCGTGGCGGTCAGCGCGATCCAGCCGGTGAGCGCGAGGTCCTTTGTCGCGAACGCGTTGTGCAAGCCGATCCCGAGCACCACGCTCGCGATGCCGCGCCCGAGCGACGCGCCGAGCACGATGGCGAGCACCATCGCGAGGGCGAGCCGCGGGCCCGTGAGCGCATTGTGGCGTTGCAGGAAAAAGCGACCGACGTCGAGCAGCAGCATGATCGAAAGCCCGATCGCCTGGCTGAAGACGAGGTTGTCGATGAATCGCTCGTGCACGCCCGCCGCGGTGAGCGCGACCGCAATCAGCGCGTTGCCGATCACGACGATCACGCCCTCGCGCGCGAATCCGGCGATCAGGACATTGGCCGCCGGCGCGGGGAGGCGCGCGGCGGCGTTCGGAAACTCGACGTGCATGCCAGGAATCATGCGATCCAGCTCGTGACGATGAGGTTGAGCAACCGGTGCGGCGTCGCAACGGCGGCGAGACCGGCAGCGATGAGACCGAAGAACGAACCGCGCATGGCGAGGCGATGGCCGCGGACGTTGCCGTGGCGGATCGCCCAGATGGCGCGCCCGACGCTCGCGAACGTCAGCAGCGACAGGCCGTGCACCCAGGACAGATGCCCCGGATGCAGCTCGCGGATGTCGAACGAACTGAGCGCGGCGGCGAACATCGTCAGCGCCCAGAGGCGGCCGAGCCACTTGTGACGTGCGCTGCCCTTTTCGGCCAGCATGACGGCGGTTCCGAGTATGACAGAAAGCGTCGCGGCGACGATGTGCGCAGCAATGATGGCAGACATGCTGGCTCTCCTTGGCGGGTCGAGCGGGTGCGATGTCTGCAGTGTGGTGAGCGGGGGCGGGGCGAGCGAGGGGGATGCGACGAAGCGTGCGGATCCGGGCGCGAACGGGGATTGGGTGGCGCGAACGGTGCGCAAGCGGACCGCGCAGCGTCGCTCAACCCGGCGGCGCGCTTTCGATTTCCCGCAGGATCTCGCCGAGCGGCGCTGGCTTGACCAGATGCCGGTCGAAGCCAGCCTCGCTCGCAGCCTGGCGGTCGCGCTCCTGGCCGTAGCCCGTGAGCGCGATCAATTGCACGTGCGCAGTGGCCGGCTCGGCACGCAGCGCCTTCGCCAGCGCGTGCCCATCCATGCCGGGCAAACCGATGTCGAGGATCGCCACGTGAGGCAGGAAGCTCTGCGCGAGCGCGAGCGCGCTCGGGCCGTCGTGCGCCACACGCACCTCGTGGCCTTCGAGTTCCAGCAGCATGAGCAGCGAGGATGCGGAGTCGACGTTGTCGTCGGCGATCAGGACGCGGCGGCGCGCCCGCGCAGTGTGTTCCCCAGCGTCTTGCGTCTGCTCGTGCGGCGCTTCGCACTGCGCCGCCCGCGCGAGCGGCAGACGCACGACGAATTCCGAGCCGTGCCCAAGCCCATCCGAATTCGCGCTCGCCGAGCCGCCATGCAATTCCGCGAGTTCGCGCACGAGTGCGAGGCCGATGCCGAGGCCGCCGTCGGCGCGCTTCACGGCTTCGCGTGACTGCATGAAGAGCTCGAACACGTAGGGCAGTTCGTCGGGCGCGATGCCGATGCCATTGTCGCGCACGCGAATCAGGATCTCGTAGACGTCCGCTTCAAGCCGCAATGCGATCTGGCCGCCCGCGGCCGTGTACTTCGCGGCGTTGGAGAGCAGGTTGCTGATGATCTGCGCCACGCGTATCGCGTCGCCGGTCACATGGCACGGCTCGCAGTCGATCTCGACTGTGAGCGTTTGCGATTTCGCGTCGAGGAAGGGCCGGCTCGTTTCCACGGCGATCTGGACGATCTCGCGCAGGTCGAGCGTGCCCATCTGCAGCGCGATCTTGCCGTGCGAGATGCGCGAGACGTCGAGCAGGTCGTCGACGAGGCGGCCGAGATGCTCGACCTGGCGGCTCGCGATTTGCCGCGCGTCGGCGCGCATGGCGTCGTTCGCGCCGTGGCGCGGATCGAGCAGTTCGATGGCGTTGCGAATCGGCGCGAGCGGATTGCGCAGTTCGTGCGCGAGCGTCGCGAGAAAGCGGTCCTTGCGGCGGTCGGCGTCGCGCAGCGCCTTTTCGGCAGCGTAGAGGCGCAGGAGCGCGCGCACGTTCGCCACCAGCTCGGCGGGCTCGACGGGCTCGGTGAGGTAGCTGTCGGCGCCGCCGTCAAGCGCGAGAATCTTGTCGCGCGTTTGCACCGCGGCGGCGGAGGTTTGCAGCACGAGCGTGGAGTTCGTCTCCGGGTCCGCCTTGATGAGGCGGCACACCTCGATACCGCTGATGTCGGGCAGCTTCACGTCGAGCAGCACGATCGCAGGCGCCTGCGCGCGCACGGCTTCGAGCGCGGCCTGGCCCGTCGCGGCTTCGATCACGGGGTAGCCGGCGTGGCGCAGCACGCGCGACTTCACGTAACGCGCGCCTTCGTTGTCGTCGACGTTGAGGATGAGCGTGGCGTGCGCGTTCATGGCGACGCGTTCCCCAAGGTCTCGGGTTCGTCCTCGATGGACGTCGCGAGGCGCACCGGCACGTTCAGACGGAACGTCGAGCCCACGCCGGGCTCGCTTTCCACGCCCACTTCTCCGCCCAGCAGCGCCGCGAGCTTGCGGCACAGCGGCAGGCCAAGACCCGTTCCCTTCACGCGCTGCTGCAGGCGGTTCTGCACCTGGCTGAACTCCTCGAAAATGATCTGGTGGTGTTCGGGAGCAATTCCGATGCCCGTGTCCGCGACGAAGAAGGTGATGCGTGCCTCGTCGCCGTCGCCGGGCATGCACTGGGCGCCCACGCGAATCTGCCCGCGCTCGGTGTACTTGAGCGCATTCGAAACGAAATTGCGCAGGATCTGCGTGAGTTTGGGCTCGTCGGTGTAAAGCTGCGGCAGGCCTGCCGTGGAGCCGAATTCGAGCGTGACGTCCGGCGTATCGAGCAGCGGCGCGAGCATCGTGCGCAGCGCGGCGAAGAGGTCGGCGGCCGCGAACCACGCGGGCACGACCTCGGTTTTGCCGGCTTCGATCTTCGCGAGGTCGAGCAGGTCGTTGACGGTCTCGCCCAGGCTTTCCGCTGACGAAAGAATCAGCTTGACCTGGCGCTCCTGCTCCACGCTCAGGTCGCCGTCGAGGCGGTTGAGCAGCAGGTTGGCGAGCGCGCGGATCGAACTGAGCGGCGTGCGCAGTTCGTGGCTCATGTTCGAGAGAAAGCGCGTCTTCATCATGTCGGCGCGGCGCAGTTCTTCGGCGCGCTCGTCGAGTTCGGCGTAGAGCGCCACCACGCCGCGGTTGGTCGCCTCCAGTTCCTGCGTGAGGCGCGAGAGTTCTTCCTGGCGTTCGCGCAGTTCGTCGAGCGCGGTGACGAGTTCGCGGTTCTGCTGCTGCAGCTCTTCGAGCGAGTCGCCATGCGCGCCTTCCTGCGGACTGCGTGCGGCCAGTTCGCGCACGATGCGCTCGAGTTCCGGGCCGCTCGCCTCGCTGCGCTCGTGCGGCAGGTCGCGCGCCATGGTGACGGTCGTGCCGCGAGCCGACGAGTGAATTTCGAAGCGGTCCATGAGGCGGCGGCTGCCCGTGATGCCGAGACCCATGCCGCCGGGCGAGCGATAAGTACCGTCGAGCACGGCTTCGAGATCGCGCACTTGCACGGCGAGCGCTTCGCGTGGCCGCTCGCCTTCCAGCGCGAAGGCGACCTCGCCGCCGCCCGCATATTCGAACGCGTTGCGGGCGATTTCGGAGACGGCGCTCGCAATGCGCGTCTGGTCGAGCGGCGAGAAGCCGAGCCCGGCGGCCAGCTCGCGCGCGCGGCGGCGCGCGGCGACGACGTCCTGGGCGGTTTCCAGCCGGATGCGCAGCAGGGGCTTATTCATGGTTCAACTGTACTCCGGGGCGGGCGCGCACGACGACGACGGTGGCGTCGTCGCGTCGGCGCGCGAAGTCTCGGTAGAGGACGGCCGCGATCACGACAGCGGGCTGGTTGGCGAGTCCGGGCCAGGCGGCGAGGTCCCAGCGGGTGCCGATGCCGTCCGAATGCAGGACGAGGAGCGCGTTCTCGCCCCACGTCAGCTCGAACTCCTGGATGCCGCGCATCGTGTGGCCCACGATGCCGTTGCGCGAGACGAGCTGGTAGCACTCGCGCGCGGAAGGTGCGCCTGCACTGGCGGGCCAGTGCGCGCGGCCGGCTGGGCTGCGGCTATCGAGCGTGCGGCTGTCCGGCGGCCGGCGTTGCGCGGGGCGGCCCGCGCCATACGCGACAGCCGAGATGTTGCCCGTGCCGCAGAACGCGAGCGCGCCGCGCGCGAGATCGATGCGCACGAGCGCGAGCGCCGCGCCGCGCGTGTGGCGCAGGGCCGCGTGCGAGAGTTCCATGAGCGCGGCGGGCGCGAGGCCGGCGCGGCGGCGCAGCACGTCGAGCGCGGCCACCGCGGCCACGTGCGCTTCGGCGCCGTGGCCGAGGCCGTCGGCGAGTGCGAGCGTGAGGCCGCTCTGGTCGACCTGCGCCTGCCAGCCGTCGCCGCAGACTTCCTCGCCGGGGTGAGGCACGCAGACCCCGCCGATCTCGGGTCTGGTGAATGCCGCGCGCGCGGCGTTGCCGCCGCTTTTCTGCACGAGCACGCGCAGCACGGTGCCCGCGCCCGGCTGCGAGTAAATGGCGAACTGGTTCGAGAGCCGCCGGATCGCGCCGAGCCCGGTGCCGGGCGTGCCGGTGGTGGAGTGGCCGTCGGCTAGCGCGATGCCCACGTCGGTCATACCGGGGCCGCTGTCGAGCGCGATCAGCTCCACCGCGCCCTCCAGCGCGCCCACGAGCAACTCGCCGTGGCCGGCATGCTTGAGGATGTTGGTGGCCGCTTCCGTGAGCACGATCGCGAGGCGTCCGGCATCGGTCTCGCTGAGCGCGGCAATGCGCGCGGCTTCGGCGGCGCCGCGCCGTGCATAGGCGACGCCGCTGGCGTCGCCTATCTCGAAGGATCGGTGGCTGCCGCCGGCGGAACCGGCCGCGCCGTCTAGCGTATTTTCCATTTCGTGATGGTGACCGTCGTGCCCGCACCCGGAGTCGATTCGATCGTGAATTCGTCGCACAGGCGCCGCGAGCCGCCAAGGCCCAAGCCCAAGCCATTGCCGCTCGTGAAGCCGTCCTGCAGCGCGCGCTCGATGTCAGCAATCCCCGGACCCTGATCGACGAACGAGAGCCGCAGGCCCACGCGCACGCCTCTTTCCAGCACGTCGAGGCGCGCATCGCCGCCGCCGCCATGCTGCAGCGTGTTGCGTGCGAGTTCGCTCGCCGCCGTCACGAACTTGGTCTGCTCGATGAGCGAGAATCCCTGCGCGATGGCGGCGTCGCGCACGATCTGTCGCAGCCGGACGATTTCCTCGTCCGAACGCAGGCTCACCTGGGCCGCAAGCCTTCCGGTCGTGTCGTTGCTATTCATGGCCGAACGCAAGAGACGTGCTAGCTAACGGAATAATGGGACTTAACGGAGCTGGCGCTGCTTGAGCAGCGCCATGCCTTTTTCGACGTTCAGCGCGGTGCGCACGCCCGAAAGCGTGAGGCCGAGCTCGACCAGCGTGATCGCCACGGACGGCTGCATGCCGACCACCACGGTCTGCGCGTCGAGCACCATCGCCATGGCGGCCGTGTTGCTGATCATGCGGCCGATGAACGAGTCGACCACGTCGAGGGTCGAGATGTCGATCAGCACGCCTTTGGCCGACTCCTTCACGATGCGCTCGGTGAGGTCGTCCTGCAGTGTGATCGCGAGGCGGTCGTGCATGTCCACCTGGATCGTGACGATCAGGCAGTCGCCGAGGCGCAGAATCGGAATGCGTTCCATCGTGTGCCGTTCCCGTGCGTCGAGGTTGCTCAGTGGCTCTCAGGCCGTGGCCTTCGGCGAGATGATGGTCGCGCCAATGCGCTGCAGCGCGATGACGAAGGCGTCGGCGAGCGTGGACTTGGTCGTGACGTTGGTGAGATCGACGCCCAGGTGCACAATGGTCTGCGCGATCTGCGGGCGGATGCCGCTGATGATGCAGTCCGCGCCCATCAGGCGCGCGGCGGCTACGGTCTTGAGCAGATGCTGCGCGACGAGCGTGTCGACGGTGGGCACACCCGTGATGTCGATGATCGCGAGGCCCGCGCCCGTGTCGACGATCTTCTGCAGCAGGCTCTCCATGACGACCTGAGTGCGCGCGGAGTCGAGCGTGCCGATGAGCGGCAGCGCAAGGATGCCTTCCCAAAGCTGCACGACCGGCGTGGAAAGCTCCAGCAGCTCTTCCTGCTGGCGCGCGATGATCGCTTCGCGGCTCTTCTGGAAAATGTCGGTGGTGTAGATGCCGAAACCGTCGAGCAGCAGGTTGACCTGCCAGCTCACCTGGGCAAGCTCGGCGGCGTCGCTCGCATACGCCTGGCGCAGCCGCGCGTAGAGCGGTTCCTTGAACGAGAACACGAAGGTGGCCGTCTCGACCGGCGTGTAGCCCTGACGCGCGCGGTGCGCCGACATTTCCGACAGGAACGCGCGTACCGGCTCCCACTCCGGGCGGCCCGAATCGAAGGTTTCGGTATTCGGCAGCGTGTCGAGAAAGACATTGAGGAACCCGGAGAACTGCTCGCGAATTTCCCCTTCCATCGCGAGGCCGCGGCGCAGCGCGATCGGCAGATGCAGGCGCAGCCATTCGGCAAGCAGCGTGTCGCGATGCTGGCCGAGGATGTCCGCAATGCGAACCTGTTCCGGTGTGTTCATGCGATCTCCTGAGCGATGGGGCGCGCCTCGTCATCGAGACGAACCGCTGAACCTTACATCATCGTATCGATTCGATCCCAATCGAACGGTAATTGAACCGATTACGCGGGCAGGCAAGGCGAGCGAACGGGCGGGCGTGCGGCTGCATGCGTTTTTCGTGCCTGCTTGCCCGCGCAACCACTGCTGGGCCGGGTGCGCGCGGGACGCTCCACTTTGCCATGACGCGCTTGTAGTTTTTACAGGGCGGAGATTGCGTGCAGATGCTCGAGCGTTGCTGCGAGCGGGGCTCTCCGTGATGTCATCGCTTGGTATGTGTCTTGCTTCCCAGTAGCGCCAATCACAATCCGGTCCGCACCGAGGAGCACCGCAGCCATGGAGCCCGAAGCCATTTCCCGCCAGCAATCGTCGTTATCGACGACCTCCGTGCCACTGGGAGCCGCGCTCGCTTCTGGCGAGAGCGCGTCGGAGGAAGGCGCCGACGACAGCGAAGGCGACCCGATGCCGGCCATGCTCTCGCGTCTCTCGTTCTTTGTTGCCTGGCTTTTCGGGCTCGAGGCATTCCTCGCGGAGTCCGATGCGCGGGCGCGCACGCCGCGCGCGTGAAGGCATGAGCGCACGAGCGGCACAACGATCCGACCTGTGTGCGCCCGACCCGTTAGACTGAGCGCTGGCGTGCGCTCGCGCGATGCGTGAGGCCTGTTGATTTCGCGCCCGTTCGCCGCTCCCGCCATTGCCCAGAGATATCGATGACCAGGTTATTCCGCATGACCGCGCTGCTTGCGTGGTGTCTGTCGTTCCTGCCCGCTACGGCGGCGTTTGCTCAATCGGTCCCGGTGGACCAGTCGGACCCCCAGGCGCTCATCAAGACCGCCACGCAGCAGATCCTCGACGAAGTCCGCACGAAGGCCATCGCGCCCGACGATATCGCGCGCATCCAGGATATCGTCAACCGCGACATTCTTCCCTACGTCGATTTTCGCCGCACCACGCGCCTCGCCATGGGGCCGCACTGGCGCACCACGACGCCCGGGCAGCAAGCGCAGATCGAGCAGCAGTTCCAGCTGCTGCTGATCCATCTCTACTCGGGCGCCATCGCGCAACTGAAGCCTGACCAGAAGATCGAGTACCCGCCCATGCGCAGCTCGCCGGGCGACACCGACGTCGTCGTGCGCACGCTCGCGCAAACCAGCAGCAATCCGGTTGAAATCGATTACCGGCTGTACAAGACGCCGCAGGGCTGGCGCCTGTACGACCTGAATGTGCTCGGCGCATGGCTGATCCAGACCTATCGCCAGCAGTTCAACGAGAAGATCCAACAGGGTGGCGTGGACGGGCTCATCCAGTTCCTCACCGCGCGCAACCAGGAGCTCGTCACGGGCAAGACGCAGACGCAGTGACGCGTGGTTTTTGCGTCTGCCTCTCGCGACCTGCGAAAATCTGGACGGCTGCGCCTCACGTGTGGAGGCGCTGTACCATTTCGAGGCGCGCCTCGTGCGTATAGATGGGCCGTGCGCCTGCCCGAGCCGGCGCGGCCCCGATGTTTCTTTTTTTGCCGATCCGATCCGACATGAATTTCCCGCTGCCGCCGCAGGGCCGCCGCAACCGGGTGTTTCCGCCAAGCCCGCCGACGCTGCATAGCCTCGCCTCCGTCATTACCGGCGTGGTCGTGGTGTGCGGCCTGTACTTCGGGCGCGCGGTGCTGATTCCCATTACGCTCTCGGTGCTGCTGAGCTTTCTGCTGGCGCCGCTCGTGACCACGCTGCGGCGCTTTCATGTGCCGCAGTTCCTCGCCATTCTCGTTGCGGTGCTCTCCACCGTGCTCGCGCTTGCCGGCGTGGGCGCGCTGATCGCCGCACAGGTGTACCAGCTTTCCGCCTCCCTGCCGCAGTACCAGGAAGAGATCGAGCAGAAAGTGAAAACGGTGCAGGAAAAAACCGTGGGCCGCGCCGATTCGCTGATGTCGCGGGCCGCCACCGCGCTGCAGCGCGTGACGCCCACGCCGCCGCCCGCGCCGCCGCAGCCGCGCGGGCGTGCGGCGCGCAACCAGCCGCAGCAGCCGATGCCCGTGGAGGTCCATACGCCCGCGCCCACGCCGCTTACGCTCGCGCAAAAGGCGCTCGCCCCGGCTATCGCACCGCTCGAAACGACCTTCATCGTGCTCGTGGTGACGATCTTCATCCTGTTCCAGCGCGAGGACCTGCGCGACCGGCTCATCAGCGTGTTCGGCTCCGACGACCTGCACCGCACCACGACCGCCATCAACGACGCCTCACAGCGGCTCTCGCGCTACTTCGTCGCGCAGGTCGGCGTGAACGTCACGGTGGGCGGGGTGATCGCGCTGGGGCTGGCCGGCATCGGCGTACCGGGCGCGCTGCTGTTCGGCGCGGTGGCGGCGCTCATGCGCTTCGTGCCGTACATCGGTATCTGGATCGCTGCGATCATGGCGACGATCGTCGCCGCGGCCACGCAGCCGCAATGGACCATGGGCGTGACGACACTGATCTTCTTCATCGTCGTGGACGTGGTGGCGGGGCAGTTCGCCGAGCCGATGCTCTATGGCAAGCGCTCGGGTCTCTCGCCGCTTGCGGTGGTGGTGGCGGCGATCTTCTGGAGCTGGCTGTGGGGGCCCGTGGGGCTCGTGCTTTCCACCCCGCTCACGTTGTGCATCGTCACGCTGGGCCGCTACGTGGACCGACTGAACTTCCTCACGATCCTGCTTGGTGACCAGCCCGCACTCACGCCCGGGCAAATGTGCTACCAGCGCCTGCTCGCCGACGATCCCCACGAGGCACTGCTGCAGGCGGACCGGCTGCTCACCGGCATGCCGCTCATCGACTATTACGAGCAGGTGGCGTTCGAGGGCCTGCGCTTCGCGCGCAACGACGCCTTGCGCGGCGTGCTGCCCGCCGAGCAGGTCGCACGCATCAACCAGGCGCTGCTCGATATCGTCGAGGACCTCGAATCCGTGGACGATTCGCGTCACGCCGCACCCGAGGGGGAGAGCGCCAAGAAGTCCGTTGAAGGCGCGGACGAAGGCGCGAGGGTGATCGAGTTCACGCTCTCGCCGGACGCGGGCGAGGTGCTGTGCGTGCCCGGACGCGGCGCGTTCGACGACGTGGCGGTGGCGATCGTCGGCCAGTTGCTCATGCGGCGCAATATTCCCTGCACGGCCACCACCTACGACGAAGTGCGCGCCACGCGCGGGGCCATGATCGACGAGCGCTCCCCGGCCATCTGCGTGGTGTCGCTCGATGCGCCCGAGTCGGCGCCGTACCTGCGCAATCTCGTGCGCCGCCTGCGCGAGCGCGCCCCCGACGCGACCATCGTGGTGGGCATCGGCGCGGCGCTGCGCGACGACGGCGCGGGCATTGCCGACGACCCCGGCACGCTCTTCCCGACCTCGCTGCGCAACCTCGTGGAGGAATGCGGCGTGGCGCTCGTACCGGCACAGACGCCGCCGACAGAAAAGAGGGCAGCAACGCCGGATATGCAGGGTCAATATAGTGCGGGAGCGAAATTGTGACAGTCATGCCCGTGTCACATTGAGGCTCGAATATATGCGGCCCTGTGCCCCTGGTTGCGGCATGAAAGTTACTGGGAGACAACGTTGCTGAGCCCGAAAGAATTCGCCACGCTGATGCTGGTCCGCCATTCGCCGGACCAGATCGACATGAACCGTCAGGAACTGGACACGCTGCTCGAGCGTCAGCTGGTTGCGCTCGAGCAATGGACGGAAGGCCACCGCCGGCTGTCGCTCACGATTGCCGGCCGCTCGCTGCTCGAAGCAGTGGGGCGGCTGGAATACGTGACGGGTTTGCCCGAGGGGCATGGCAACGAGCGCCTCGCTGCCGGCCTTTGATGCTTGTTTGATTCTTACGCAGTGAGCCTGCGTGCGGCCCGGTCTCGAATGGAGCCGGGCCGTGTCTTTATGCAAAACACATTTTCCACGCATGCATTTATTGAGGCATGCCAGGTAATTGTGTGCTTTTGCGCACGCCCGAGGGCGTGACCGTCTTGTGTCCCCCAAAGGACGCTGCTACGCTGATCCGGTTTTCCGGCGGCATCGAGCGAAGGCCGGCAGACGCTGTCTTACGGAAGGATTGCGGCAGGCGTTTTCCTGTACGGGTATTTCCCCATCGCCCGGCTTGGTGGCGCTCGTCAAACTGACTCCATCCTCCAGAGTCTTTCCCAACTCACCTACCCCCTAAAGCAAAGGAGGATCTATGGCAAAGCGTATTGCCTACGTGACCGGCGGCATGGGCGGCATCGGAACGGCCATCTGCCAGCGTCTGCACAAGGATGGCTACACGGTGGTCGCGGGCTGCGGCCCGAACTCGCAGCGCAAAACACGCTGGCTCGACGAGCAGAAGGCGCTTGGCTACGAGTTCGTCGCGTCTGAAGGCAACGTGGCCGACTGGGACTCCACGGCTGTCGCGTTCGAGAAGGTGAAGAAGGACGTCGGCGAAATCGACATCCTGGTCAACAACGCCGGCATCACGCGCGACGTCGTCTTCCGCAAGATGACGCACGAAGACTGGATCGCGGTGATCGACACCAACCTCACGAGCCTCTTCAACGTGACCAAGCAGGTGATCGACGGCATGATCGAGCGGGGCTTTGGGCGGGTGATCAACATTTCGTCGGTGAACGGGCAGAAAGGCCAGTTCGGTCAGACGAATTACTCCACGGCCAAGGCCGGCATTCACGGCTTCACCATGGCGCTGGCGCAGGAAGTGGCGACCAAGGGCGTGACCGTCAACACCGTTTCGCCCGGCTATATCGGCACGGACATGGTGAAGGCGGTGAAGCCCGAAGTGCTCTCGAAGATCGTCGACAGCATTCCGGTGCGGCGCCTCGGCGAACCGATGGAGATCGCCTCAATCGTGGCATGGCTCGCGTCCGACGAAGCGGGCTTCTCAACCGGCGCGGACTTCTCGCTCAATGGCGGTCTGCACATGAGTTGAGCTTTGCCGCGGCTTCTTGCGCGGTGCTTGTGAGCACAACGAAGTGATCTGGCGGGAGCGGCGAAATGCCGGCTCCCGCTTTGTATTTTGGGGCGCCGGTTTTGTGTTGGGTCTGGAAGCGGCTGCCGGAAACCGCAGCGCAGGCACATGAGGTTGGCGCGCTCGCGCATTTACGCCACGCGTTCCGTTTGCGACGCACGAGGCGATAGTTCTTCCTAGACTATCGTCATGGCCTCAACCCGCGACCGCAATCCGTCATCACCGCCGCTTTCCCGCTATGGAAAAAAGCGGGACTTCCGGGTCACGCCGGAACCGGCGCCGTCGGCTGCCAGCCCGCCCGTTGAAAATGGACATCTGGGCTTCGTTGTGCAGAAGCACTGGGCGAGCCGACTGCACTACGACTTCCGGCTCGAACTCGACGGGGTGCTTCTGTCCTGGGCCGTACCCAAAGGCCCGTGCTACGACCCGAAGGAAAAGCGGATGGCCATTCACGTGGAGGACCATCCGGTCGACTACGCGGGCTTTGAAGGAACGATTCCGGCAAAACAATACGGCGCCGGCGACGTGATTGCCTGGGACCGTGGCACCTGGGAACCCGTCGGTGATCCGCGGGAGGGAATGACTGCGGGCAAGCTGGTTTTCCGTCTCCACGGCGAAAAGCTTGCCGGGCTCTGGGAGCTGGTTCGCATATCGGAGCCCGACGACAGGCAAGACCAGTGGATGTTGTTCAAGAAGCGCGATGCCTGGGCGCAGCCGCTTGCCGAATACGATGTCATCAAGGCGCTTCCCGACAGCGTTACCGCGAAGCCGCTCGGGCTCATCGAGGAACGCGAGCCACGGCAGACGACCCCTGTACATGGCGCCGCGTCTGAAATAGACCTTTCCGCTGCGGTGGCTGCTCCGTTGCCTGCCAGACTCGAGCCGCAACTCGCGACCCTGGCGCCTTCACTTCCTGCAAGTGGCGACTGGATAACCGAAGCCAAGCTCGACGGCTATCGCATGCTGTCCCGCGTCGCCAAAGGACGAGTGCGACTCATCACACGAGGCGGTCATGACTGGACAGCCAGTTTTCCCGCGCTTGCAGCAGAGGTCGAAGCGCTTGCGCTCAACAGTGCGTGGCTGGATGGCGAAATCACCGTCCTCAAAAATGGCCTTCCCAGTTTCGCTGCGCTGCAAGATGCGATAGACGGCAACGCGAATCAGGACATCGTCTACTTCCTGTTCGACCTGGTGTATCTCAACGGGCAAGACCTCAGGAAGGTGCCGCTGTGGTCGAGGCGCATGCTGCTCGCGCAGCTTCTTGTAAATGCCGGTGAGCACATCCGGTTCAGTCAGGACTTTGAGGCGCCTCCTGCCCAACTGTTCGAGGCCGCCTCCGGCCTGGGCCTGGAAGGCCTCATGCTCAAACGCCGCGACGCGCCTTATGAATCGGGGCGCACGCAGACGTGGCTCAAGGCGAAGTCCCGACTCCGGCAGGAACTGGTCATTTGCGGCTTCACGGGCCGAGGCGGCAAAGACGGGGAGGTCGGCAGCCTGCTGCTTGGTTATTACGCAGCGGGCAAGCTTCACGACGCAGGAAGCGTCGGCACCGGCTGGGACGCCAGGACCGCACGGGACCTTTGGGCCCGGCTGACGCCGCTCGAAGTCGATGCGGCACCATTTGATGTCGACGTCGCCAGGCGGCGCCGCTGGTCCAGGCGCTCGGCCGGCAGCGAACGATGGGTTCGCCCTGAACTCGTCGCAGAGGTCGAATTCGCGGACTGGACGGCCGATGGCGTCATCCGCCAGGCCTCGTTCAGAGGCCTGCGCATCGACAAGCCGCCGACCGGCGTCGTCCGGGAGGGTGGAAAGACGCAGGCGCCGGAGTCGCAACCGAAGCTGAAAATCACGCATCCGGAACGCGTCGTCGACCCATCGACCGGTATGACGAAGGCGGACCTGGTCCGCTACTACGCGAGTATTGCGGAGCGGATGCTGCCTCACCTGAAGGCCCGGCCCATTACGATGGTCCGGGCGCCCGCAGGCATTGCTGAAGAACTGTTCTTTCAGAAGCATGCCGAGAGAACAGGCATGCCCGGATTGACGGCTCACGACCGCAGTCTCTGGCCGAATCATCCGCCCCTGCTGACCGTCGACACGGTCGACGCGCTGCTGTCGGCGGCACAGATGAACACCGTCGAATTTCACACCTGGAATTCGACGGTTCGACGACTCGACAAGCCCGACAGGGTCATCTTCGACCTGGACCCAGGCGAGGGCGTGAAATGGGGGCGCGTTCAGGAAGCGGCGCTCCTGGTTCAGACGTTGTTGTCGGAACTGGGTCTGCAAGCCTGGCTAAAGACGAGCGGCGGAAAGGGCTTGCACGTCGTCGTGCCGCTTGCCCCGCGGCTGGACTACGATGCGGTCAAGTCGTTCTCGCAGGCATTCGTGCGGCATCTGGCGAAGACGATTCCCGAGCGCTTTTCGGCGACTTCCGGGGCTTCGAACCGGGTCGGAAAGGTCTATGTCGACTACCTGCGCAACGGCAAGGCGCAGACCACCGCCGCGGCATTTTCCGCGCGGGCGCGGCCCGGAATGGGCGTCTCGATGCCGGTCTCCTGGGAGCAGTTGAACGACCTCAAGAGCGGGGCGCAGTGGACGGTACAAACGGCCCGCGAGTATCTCAGCTTCCAGCAGCGGGACCCGTGGGCAGATTACTGGTCGGGGGCGCAATCGTTGGCATCGGCGATAAAGCTCCTAAAATGAAACCACCGCTGGTCGGCGGCGGCACGCGCTTTGCGTAGGCGACGTGCCGAACGTGCAAATCCGCGAGGAGAAGTCCATGCCCGCCCGCTCAATCGCTTCCCTGACGCTGTCCTTCGGGCTCGTTTCGATACCGGTGAAGCTTTATACCGCCACCGAGAGCTCGTCTGACGTCCGGTTTCACATGCTGTCGCCCGACGGCTCGCGCGTGAAGCAGCAATACGTCTCCGAGAAGACGGGCGATGTTGTCGAGCGTTCGAGCATGAACAAGGGCTACGAATTCGAAAAGGACCGCTTTGTGGTCTTCACCGCCGACGAGCTAAAAGCGCTGGAAGACGCTGCGAGCCACGTCGTCGAAATCATGGCCTTCATCCCGGGAGAGGCGATTAACCCGGTCTTCTACGACAAGGCCTATTACATTGCGCCCGACAAGCGAGGCGGCAAGCCGTACAGCCTGTTGCAGCAGGCGCTGGTGCAGAGCGGCCGCTGCGCGTTGGCGAAATGGGCGTCAAAAGGACGGACGCGGATCGTGCAGGTGCGCCCCGAAGAAGATGGACTCGTCTTTCAGCAATTGCTGTACGCCGACGAGGTTCGCTCGCTGGCTGACCTGCATGTCGAACGTGTCGACGTATCCGATACCGAGATGAAACTCGCGCTGCAGATTATCGAGCAGGGTGCTGAAGACAACTACGACCCGACTGCGTACGAAGACGAAGAGAAGAAGCGCATCCTTGCCGCCATCGACGAAAAGATCGCAGGCAAGCAGGTCGTCGTTCACGAGGCTCACGAAGAGCTGGCCGGCGGCGGACAGGTTATCGACCTGATGGATGCCTTGCGCGCGAGCTTGAAAGGTGGCGCGAAAGCGAAAGCCGCCCCGGCGCCGAAACGTAGCAAGAGCGCGGAGCCCGTTACTGAGCTTCCTGTCGCGCCCAAGACGCGCAAGCCGCCGGCGCGTGCCGCCAAGGCTCCCGCTGAAGCACCTGCAAAGGTCCGGGCACGCAAGTGACGCCGCAAGTCGACGCGCGCGAGATTTCGATGCGCGAATTGCAGGCCACGCTGGGCGTTTCCCGGAGGGTGGTATCGGGTCTCGTTGCTGCAGGATTCGTGAAGCCGTCACGGGGACCGCGAAACGCATACCGCTTCACGTTCCAGGACGTCGTGCTGCTGCGTACGGCATTGCAGCTACGCGATGCGCGCATTGCGCCGCGCAAGATCATCATGGCGCTCACGCGGCTTAGAGACGAGTTGCCCGATGAGCTGCCGCTTACAGGGATTCGCGTATCGGCAGTCGGCAACGACGTGGCCGTGCGAACCGGCCCTTCGCAATGGGATGCCGCCACCGGTCAGTTCCTGCTGGATTTCGAAGTTGCGCAAATCAAGGGCGATGTCGTTTTTCTCGATTCGGCTCCCGCGCAGAAGAATCTCGCGCATCAGGCGCAGGAGTGGTACGACCTCGGCGAGCAGTTAAGAGTATCCGACGTGAACGGTGCTGAACGGGCGTACAGGAAGGCCATCGCGCTATCGCCACAACCTTTTTATGCTGCCTACGTTGATTTGGGCGCGCTGCTATGTGAACTCGAAGCGCGTTGCGAGGATGCACTTCAACTGTCGGACGAAGCGTTAGCCCACTTCCCCGATGATGCCGTGTTGCACTTCAATCGCGCGATTGCGTTCGAGGAGCTGGGCCGCTTCGAAGATGCTGAGCAAAGCTATACACGCTGCCTCGAACTCGACCCGACGTACGCGGACGCTCACCACAATCTGGCAATGCTGCTCGAAAGACGTGGCGACCCGCAAGGCCTGGTTCGTCATTTGAGCGCGTATCGACGGCTGACTACTTGAACCCGTGCAGAAGGCGGCAAGTTGGCCAGGATGCCGCCGTCGTTGTCCGATGCCGCACCGGGCGTTCAGTCTTTCACCAAACGACGACCCGCAAGTCATCGCACCGCGCGCCCAGCTGGCTGACCGATTCACCGGCCGCGCGCTCGCGGCCGAGTGCGCAAAAAAAACAGCTTTCCGCAAACAGACCACGACAACCCCGCCTCAAACCGTCGCCACAAGAATCGACTCCCCGCTAGCCGGCCTTAGCCCATCGCTTCGTCCTGCGAAGTAACGCGCAGTGAGATCGGCGGTCGAAACATGGCGCGCCTCGCGCAACCCTGCTTCGCTTGCGAGCGCAAGCATCTCGTCCGGCGCAAAAAAGCTCACGAACGGCGTACCCGCCGCCCTCGCGCGTTCATACACGGCGGCATGCTGCGAGCGCTCGGGCTCGTCGATGAGTTCGAGCGGCAAGAGGAAGGTCATGACGAGCATCGAGCCCGGTGCGAGCTGCGCGATCTGCCGCAGCGTCGCAAGGTTCGCTTCGCGCGTGAGATACATGGAGACGCCCGTCGAGGCGATTACCGCGGGACTCGCGCCGTCGAACCCAGCCGCGGCGAGCCGTTCCCACCACGTCTCTCCGGCTTCGAAATCCACCGGCACGAAGCGCAGCCACGCCTGCTCGCGATAGCCCAGCTCCATGAGCCGCTGACGCTTCCAGGCCTGCGTGCCCGGCTTGTCCACCTCGTACACGTGCAGGCGCGAGGCGATTTCGGGGTGGCGCTGGGCGAACGTGTCGAGTCCCGCGCCGAGAATCGCGTACTGCCGCGCGAGCCCTTTCGCGGTCTGCTCGGCCACGAGGTCCTCGACAAAGCGCGCGCGCCCGACGATCGACGCACGATAGCCGCGCGTGCCCGCCGGGTGCATATCGGGCCGCTCCCGCCAGTTCGACTCCGGCGCGGCGATCTGCATGCCGGTTTCGTCTTCGAGCACGTGGGGCGCATCGTCGACCTGGACGTGCAGCGCGCGCCACAGCGCGACGCGAATGGCGGTGCTGTCGGGATGGCTGGCGGGCATGGTTCGGTCCTCTCGCGCGGGTTTCGTCGCACGATTATCGCGCGCCGTGCTCGCCGCTGTGCGTCCCGTAAATGTCGGCGCTTACCTGCCGCAACGCCTCGATCATCACGCTCGCCGCGGGCGTAAGGAGGCCATCCGCGCGCGTGATGATGCCGAAGTCGTCCATCTGGCAATCCATCGGCACGGGCAGGATCGCGACCATGCCGTGCGCCGCGTAGTAGCGCGCCACGTCCTCGGTGAGCACGGCGATCATGTCGCTTTGCTCCAGCACGCGCGTGATGAACAGCAGCGCGGGTGTCTCGACCACGTTCGAAGGGGGCGCGAGGCTCGCGCGCTGGAACATCAGCTCGAAGCGGTGGCGCAGCACGCTGCCGACCGGCGGCACGACCCATGTGGCGCGCGCGATGTCGGCGAGCGCGATCGCCTGGGCCTTGTCCTGCAGTGCCCCAAGCATGGGATGCCCCGGCCGGACCACGGCGCACACGGGCTCGCCCGCGAGCGGTTCGTAACGCAACTGGAGCTTGTCGTGCTCGGCGGAAAGGCGGCCCAGCACCACGTCGAGCTTGTCTTGCGCCAGGTGCTCGAGCAGCACGTTGCTGGCGTCGATCTCCACGGAGACGCGCAGGTTCGCATGCGTGCGCTTGACCGCCGCAACGGCCGCCGGCAGTACGCGCACGCCCGGCGAGGTGATCGCGCCCACCGCCACGTGGCCGAGGCGCCCGGCCTTGAGCGCGTTCAGTTCCTCCTGCGCCTGGTCGAGGCTGCCGAGCACGGCGCGCGCGTGGCGGATCAGCGCGTCGCCGTACAGCGTGGGCCGCATGCCGCGTGGCATGCGCTCGAACAGCACCGCGCCGAGCATGTCTTCGAGCTCCCGCAGGAGCTTCGAGGCGGCGGGCTGCGTCATGTTCAGTGCCGCCGCCGCGCGGTGAATGTTACCTTCCTCCGCCAGTGCCACGACGAGGAGCAGTTGCCGCGTTTTCAGCCGCGTGCGCACGTACCAGGGGCTTGTATCCAGCATGTCTCCGCCTGATTTCCCAAATAGTTTTAGGTGTTTATACTAATGCCGATTTCGATATCGGAAGCGTCCATTATTTCATTAGAAGGTTATCAGACTTCTCCCTAGACTGTGCCGAATCCATCGCTCGAAGCACTCGGCGAACTACCCGCTCCACAAGACGAACACGATGTCGGATACCAAACCCAAACTGCGCTCCCAACAGTGGTTCGGCACCACGGACAAGAACGGCTTCATGTACCGAAGCTGGATGAAGAATCAAGGCATTCCCGATCACGAATTCGATGGTCGCCCGATCATCGGCATCTGCAACACCTGGTCGGAACTCACGCCCTGCAATGCGCATTTCCGCAAGCTCGCGGAGCACGTGAAGCGCGGCATTTATGAAGCGGGCGGCTTCCCGGTCGAATTCCCGGTGTTCTCGAACGGCGAATCGAACCTGCGCCCTTCGGCCATGCTCACGCGCAATCTCGCGTCCATGGACGTGGAAGAGGCGATTCGCGGCAACCCCATCGACGCTGTCGTGCTGCTGTGTGGCTGCGACAAGACCACGCCCGCGCTGCTGATGGGCGCGGCGAGCGTGGACGTCCCCGCCATCGTCGTGACCGGCGGCCCGATGCTCAATGGCAAGCACGAAGGCCGTGACATCGGCTCGGGCACCGTGGTCTGGAGGCTGCACGAGGAGCTGAAGGCGGGCGAAATCAACCTGCATCAGTTCCTTTCGGCCGAAGCGGGCATGTCGCGCTCGGCGGGCACCTGCAACACCATGGGCACCGCCTCGACAATGGCCTGCATGGCCGAATCGCTCGGCGTTTCGCTGCCGCACAACGCGGCGATTCCGGCTGTGGATTCGCGCCGTTACGTGCTCGCGCACATGTCGGGCATACGCATCGTGCAGATGGCGCTAGAAGACCTGAAGCTCTCGAAGGTCCTCACGCGTGAAGCGTTCGAGAACGCCATTCGCACCAACGCAGCCATCGGCGGCTCGACCAACGCCGTGATTCACCTGAAGGCGATTGCCGGCCGCATCGGCGTCGATCTCGAACTGGAAGACTGGCAGCGCATTGGCCGCAACACGCCGACCATCGTCGACCTGCAGCCGTCGGGCCGCTTCCTGATGGAAGAGTTCTACTACGCGGGCGGTCTGCCGGCGGTGCTGCGCCGGCTCGGCGAAGCGAACCTCCTGCCGCATCCCAATGCGCTCACGGTCAACGGCAAGTCCATCTGGGACAACGTGCGCGAAGCGCCCAACTACAACGATGAAGTGATCCGCCCGCTCGACAATCCATTGATCGCAGACGGCGGTATCTGTATCCTGCGCGGCAATCTCGCGCCGCGCGGCGCCGTGCTCAAGCCTTCGGCGGCGACGCCCGAGCTGCTCAAGCATCGTGGCCGCGCCGTGGTGTTCGAAAACTTCGACCACTACAAGGCGACGATCGGCGACGAGTCGCTCGACGTCGACAAGGACTCCATCCTCGTAATGAAGAACTGCGGCCCGCGCGGCTACCCCGGCATGGCCGAGGTCGGCAACATGGGCCTGCCGCCCAAGCTGCTGCGCCAGGGCGTGAAGGACATGGTGCGCATTTCCGATGCGCGCATGAGCGGCACGGCCTACGGCACGGTGGTCCTGCACGTGGCGCCCGAAGCGGCGGCGGGCGGGCCGCTGGCGGCGGTGCGCAACGGCGACTGGATCGAGCTGGACTGCGAATCGGGTCGCCTGCATCTGGACATCAGCGACGAGGAACTCGCGCGGCGGTTGAGCGATGTCGATCCGGCGGCCGCGCCCGGCGTGGCGGAGCAGCTGGGCAAGGGCGGTTATGCGCGCCTTTATGTCGATCACGTGCTGCAGGCCGACGAGGGTTGTGACCTCGACTTCCTGGTGGGCAGGCGCGGGGCGGCGGTGCCGCGGCATTCGCACTGAGCGTTGGCTGCAATGAGTCAGGGCGCGCCGGCGCCCTGAGCGCGGCAAACACGAAGGCCGCACCGCTTAAGAGAAGAAATTAGCCTGGAGACACGATGACGAACCCGCAGGTGCTGCAACACGAAAGCCCCGCTGCATTGGCAAGCGCCAGCAGCGAGGAACAGCACATCGTCGGCCATATCGCGCGCCGGCTGCTGCCTCTTCTCGCGCTGATCTATGTGGTGGCTTACGTCGATCGCACCGTGGTCGGTTTCGCGAAGCTGCACATGAACGCGGCCGTAGGCCTTTCCGACGCCGCCTACGGCCTGGGCGCCGGCCTCTTCTTCATCGGTTATTTCCTCTGCGAAGTGCCGAGCAATCTCGCGCTCGCGCGCTTCGGCGCGCGCGTGTGGTTCGCGCGCATCCTCTTCACGTGGGGCGTGATCACGATGCTGATGGCGCTCGTGAGCGGCCCAAAGAGCTTCTACGCGCTGCGCTTCCTGCTGGGCGCGGCGGAAGCCGGTCTCTATCCGGGCATTCTGTATTTCCTCACGCAGTGGTTTCCCATGCGCCACCGCGCGCGCGTGATCGGCCTGCTCGTGCTCGCGCAGCCCATCGCTGGCATTGTCACGGGCCCGATCGCGGGCGCGCTGCTCGAAACGCACGGCTTTTTCGGCATGTCGAACTGGCAGACGCTCTTCGTCGTGAGCGGCCTGCCCGCCGTGCTGCTGTGCATTCCCACGCTGCGTCTGTTGCCCGAATCGCCCGCGCACGCGCGCTGGCTCGACGACACCGAGCGCCGCTGGATCGCGCGCGAACTCGCCGCCGACCAGCGCGCCTACCAGCTCGACACGCATCGCAACCCGTTTAGCGCGCTCAAGGATCGCCGCGTGCTGCTGCTTGCGCTGCTGTTCCTGCCGTTTCCGCTGTGCATCTATGGTTTGTCGCTCTGGTTGCCTACCATTATCAAGGCGTTCGGCGTGAGCGATTCCACGGCGGGCCTGCTTTCCGCGGTGCCGTATCTGTTCGCGGTAGCGGGCTTGCTGATCGTGCCGCGCCATTCGGACAAGCACCGCGAACGCTATGGCCACATCGTCGTGGTCTCGGCCGTCGCGGCGCTGACGATGGCCGCGAGCGCGTGGTTTCACGCGCCGGCGCTGCAACTGCTGTTCATCTGCCTGACCGCTTTTTCGATCTACTCGATTCAGGCCGTGGTCTGGGCGCTGCCCGGCGAGTTTCTCACCGGCGCGAGCGCGGCCGTGGGGATCGCGACGATCAACTCGCTCGCGAATCTCGGCGGCTATCTCGGCCCCTATGGCATCGGGCTCATCAAGGACGCGACGGGCAGCCTGGCGGCCGGGCTTTACTTTCTCGCGGCCACGCTGGTGTTCGCGGTGCTCGTGACGTTCGCCGTGCGCGCGGTGCTGCGCACGCCTCGGCGCGGCACGGGAGAGCTGGCGAGCGAATCGTGAAGGCGCGGCCTGACACCTTTTCTCAAGCAGGACTGAAGACATGACTACCAGCCGTACGCCCCGCTATCGGGGCATTTTCCCCGTCGTGCCGACCACGTTCACCGAAACGGGCGAACTGGATCTGGCAAGCCAGAAGCGCGCCGTCGATTTCATGATCGACGCGGGCTCGGACGGCCTGTGCATTCTCGCGAACTTCTCGGAGCAGTTCTCGCTCTCCGACGACGAGCGCGAACTCATCACGCGCACCGTGCTCGAGCACGTGGCGGGCCGCGTACCCGTGATCGTGACGACCACGCACTACGGCACGCCGGTTGCCGCCGCGCGCAGCAAGCGGGCACAGGAGCAGGGCGCGGCGATGGTGATGCTCATGCCGCCGTATCACGGTGCGACCTTCCGCGTGCCCGAGCAGCAGATTTACGACTTCTACGCGCGCGTGTCCGACGCGATCGACATTCCGGTCATGATTCAGGACGCGCCCGCGAGCGGCACGGCGCTCTCCGCCGCATTCCTCGCGCGCATGGCCCGCGAGATCGAGCAGGTCTCGTACTTCAAGATCGAAACGCCGGGCGCGGCGAACAAGCTGCGCGAGCTGATCAAGCTGGCAGGCGAGGCAGTCGAAGGCCCGTGGGACGGCGAAGAAGCGATCACCTTGCTCGCGGACCTGAACGCCGGCGCGACCGGCTCGATGACGGGCGGCGGCTTCCCGGACGGTATTCGTCCGATTATCGAAGCCCACCGCGAAGGCCGCGCCGACGACGCATTCGCGCTTTACCAGAAGTGGCTGCCACTCATCAATCACGAAAACCGCCAGGCGGGCCTGCTCGCCTGCAAGTCGCTGATGAAGGAAGGCGGCGTGATCGAGTGCGAACTGCCGCGCCACCCGCTGCCCGCAATGAATGCAGCGACGCGCGCCGAGCTGATCGACATTGCGCGCCGCCTCGATCCGCTCGTGCTGCGCTGGGGTAAATAAATCATTCGTCGTCCAGAATAAAGAATCTCCCTGAAAAGAAGGGGCGGAGATACGTCATGAAAGCGTCCTATACGTTGGGTATCGTCGGCGTCGGCAAGATTGCGCGCGACCAGCATCTGCCCGCGATCGCGGGCAATCCGGGCTTCGAACTCGTCGCGAGCGCGAGCCGCAACGCACAAGTGGAGAGCGTGCGCAACTACAAGGACATCGGTGCGCTGCTGGCCGCCGAGTCCGATCTCGACGCCGTCTCGCTGTGCGCGCCGCCGCAGGTGCGCTACGCGCAGGCGCGCGCCGCGCTCGAAGCGGGCAAGCACGTCATGCTCGAAAAGCCGCCTGGCGCTAGCGTGAGCGAAGTCGAGGCGCTGCGTGAACTTGCGCAAAAGCGTGGGCGCACGCTGTTCACCACGTGGCATTCGCGCTGCGCGAGCGCCGTCGAGCCCGCGCGCGCGTGGCTCGCCGAGCGCACCATTCGCGCCGTGCACGTGCGCTGGAAGGAAGACGTGCGCCGCTGGCATCCGGGTCAGCAGTGGATCTGGGAGCCGGGCGGCCTCGGCGTGTTCGATCCGGGCATCAACGCGCTTTCCATCGTCACGCGCATCCTGCCGCGCGAAGTGCTGCTGCAGGGCGCGACGCTGCATGTGCCAGGCGACTGCGCAACGCCGATCGCGGCGGAACTCGACTGCATCGACACCGATGGCGTGCCCGTGCGCGCCGAGTTCGACTGGCGCCACGGTCCGGTCGAGCAATGGGAAATCGATGTGGAAACCACGGACGGCCTGCTCTCGATCGCGGAAGGCGGCAAGCGCCTCGCGATTGCGGGCGAGCCGGTCGCGCTCGACGCGGAACGGGAATATTCGGCGCTCTATGAGCGTTTTCACTGGTTGATCGCCCACGGTACCGACGACGTGGACGTGCGCCCGCTGCGCCTCGTGGCGGACGCTTTCCTGCTCGGCAGGCACGTCGAAGTCGAGGCCTTCGGCCACTAAAGACGCTTCTTTCAAGCATTACACACGCAGCAAACCACCTGAGGAGACAGGAGCATGACCAGCAAGATCCGCCGTTTGACCCTTCGTGCCGCATTCGCGGCGATGTGCATTGCCCCGCTCGGCATGAACGTGGCGGCGCACGCCGACTCGCCCGTGAAGATCGGCTTCCTCGTGAAGATGCCGGAACAGGCATGGTTCATCAACGAGCAGAAGGCCGCCACGGCGCTCGGCCAGAAGGAGAACTTCTCGGTGGTGAACATCGGCACGCCGGACGGCGAGAAGGTGCTCGCCGCCATCGACAACCTCGGCGCGCAAGGCGCACAGGGCTTCGTGATCTGCGCGCCCGACGTGCGTCTCGGACCGGCGATCCAGGCGCGCGCCAAGCGCTACAACATGAAGTTCGTGACGGTGGACGACCAGCTCGTCGACTCGTCGGGCAAGCCGATCGCCAGCGTGCCGCATCTTGGCATGTCGGCGCTCAAGATCGGCAATCAGGTCGGTCAGGCGATCACCGACGAAATGAAGCGCCGCGGCTGGAAGCCGGAAGAAGTGGGCGCACTGCGTATCACCGACTATGAACTGCCCACGGCGAAGCTGCGCACGGACGGCGCGACGCAATCGCTGCTGGCTGGCGGCTTCAAGAAGGAAAACATCTTCGACGCCCCGCAAAAGACCACCGACGACGAAGGCGGCTTCAATGCGGCATCGCCCGTGCTCGCCCAGCATCCGAACATCAAGAAGTGGGTGGTGTTCGCGCTCAACGAAGAAAGCGTGCTGGGCGCCGTGCGCGCGACCGAACAGCTGCACATCCCTTCGGCTGACGTGATCGGCGTGGGCATCAACGGCGCAGGCGAAGCGTTCGCCGAGTTCCAGAAGAAGCAGCCTACGGGCTTCTACGGCACGATCGCCGTGAGCTCGACGAACCACGGCAAGGAAAGCGCCGAGAACCTCGTCGAGTGGATCCGAGACGGCAAGCAACCGGCCGCCGACACGCAGACCACCGGCAAGCTGATGACGCGCGACAACTGGACGGCCGTGCGCAGCGAGCTGGGTATCTAAGGACCGCGTAGACGACTGAGGCGAAGTAAAGGGCAGGGATGCAATGACTGAAACCATGACTGACGCGAACGCGCAAGCGAACGCGGTGAAGAGCGCTCAACAGGGGAATCGCGCGTATCTGGAGCTCGACGGCATTACCGTGAGCTTCCCGGGCGTGCGCGCGCTCGATCGCGTGGCGCTGGAAGTGCGTGCCGGCGAAGTGCACGGCTTGATGGGCGAGAACGGCGCGGGTAAATCCACGCTGCTCAAGGTGCTCTCGGGTGTGAACCAGCCGCAGGAAGGCACGCTCAAGCTGGTTGGCGTGGAGCACCGCTTCACGACCACGAAGGCGGCGCTCGAAGCGGGTATCGCGATCATCTATCAGGAACTGCATCTCGTGCCCGAGCTGACGGTGGCGGAAAACCTGATGCTCGGGCAGTTGCCCAACCGCCTCGGCGTGCTCGACGAAGGCACGCTCGTCAAGCGCGCGATGGATGAATTGAAGCGCCTTGGCGAGCGCATCGATCCGCGCACGCCGGTGAAGAATCTCTCCATCGGCCAGCGCCAGATGATCGAAATCGGCAAGGCACTTATGCGCGACGCGCGCGTGATCGCCTTCGACGAACCGACCAGCTCGCTCTCGGCGCGCGAGACGGAGAACCTCTTTCGCATCATCAACGCGCTGCGCGCGGATGGCCGCGCGATCATCTACGTCACGCACCGCATGGACGAAGTCTATGAGCTTTGCGACCGGGTGACGGTGTTCCGCGACGGCAAGCGCATCGAAACGTTCGATTCGGTGGCCGATCTCGACCGCAATCGCCTGATTGCGGCGATGGTGGGCCGCTCGATCGAGGACGTGTACGGCTATCGCGCGCGCGAAGCGGGAGACGTGCTGCTCGAAGCGAAGGGCCTGCTAGGTCCTGGGCTGGCCGAGCCGGTGTCGTTCGCGGCGCGGCGCGGCGAGATCGTCGGCTTCTTCGGGCTCGTGGGCGCGGGGCGTTCGGAACTCATGAAGCTGATTTACGGCGCGACGCGCGCCAGCGCGGGCCACGTCGAACTCGACGGCAAGCGCGTCAATTTCGCAAGCCCCCGCGACGCCGTGCGCGCGGGCCTCGCGCTATGCCCCGAGGACCGCAAGCAGGAAGGCATCGTCGCGATCGCCTCGGTGGCCGACAACCTCAACATCAGCGCGCGCCGCCACTTCAGCCCCGCGCGTTTCCTGCTCGACGCGCGGCGCGAGCGCGACCTCGCGCAGGACTACATCAAGAAACTCGCGATCAAGACGCGCAACGGCGACACGGCAATCGGCACGCTGTCGGGCGGCAACCAGCAGAAGGTGATTCTGTCGCGCTGGCTCGCCGAACGCATCGAGGTGTTCCTGATGGACGAGCCCACGCGCGGCATCGACGTGGGCGCGCGCGCCGAGATCTACAACCTGCTGTACGAGCTCGCGGAAGCGGGCAAGACCGTGATCATGGTGTCGAGCGATCTGGCCGAAGTGATCGGCGTATCGGACCGCATCATCGTCATGCGCGAAGGCCGGATTGCGGGCAGCCTGCCGAAGGCCGAAGCCTCGCCCGACGAACTGATCAAGATGGCGCTGCCGCGCTAAAACCTGTTTTTTTGCCTTGCCGGTCGCGTCTGAAGCGTCTTCAAGTGACGCTCGCGACCGATCCGAAACGATGAACCAGAAATGAGTGAAGCCATGCAGCCACAGGGCACGCCTACCGTCAACGAAGCCGCCGCGCCGATTACCCCCCAGCGCGCGCGGGCCTGGGACATGATCAACAAATCGGGCATCGCGGTGGTGTTCGTGGTGCTGTTCGCGGTGCTATCCGCAACGGTGCCCGACTTCCTCACGACCCGCAACATTCAGGGCCTGCTGCTCTCCGTCACGCTGATCGGCTCGATCGCCGTCACGATGATGTTCGTGCTCGCGCTCGGCGAGGTCGATCTTTCGGTCGCCTCGATCGTGGCGTTCGCGGGTGTCGTGGCCTCCACGGTCATCACGCAGTCGCATAGCGTGCTGCTGGGCATTGCGGCGGGCGTGCTCGCGGGCGGCGCGGTGGGGCTCGTCAATGGCGTGCTGATCGCGCGCTTCAAGATCAACTCGCTGATCGCCACGCTGGCGATGATGGAAGCGGTGCGCGGCCTCGCTTTCCTCACGTCCAACGGCGACGCCGTGATGATCTCCGAAGAGCGCTTCTTCGATCTGGGCGGCGGCTCGTTCCTCGGCATTTCGTTCCCGATCTGGAGCAACATCATCGGCTTCGTGGTGTTTGGCTTCCTGCTCAAGAAAACCGTGTTCGGCAAGAACGTGCTCGCGGTGGGCGGCAATAGCGAAGCGGCGCGCCTGGCAGGCCTCCCGGTCACACGCATCAAGATCACGGTGTTCGTGCTGCAAGGGCTCATTACGGGCTTTGCGGGCGTGATGCTGGCCTCGCGCATGAGTCTCGGCGACCCGAAGACTTCGGTGGGTCTCGAACTCGGCGTGATCTCGGCTTGCGTGCTGGGCGGCGTGTCGCTCACGGGCGGCGTGGCGACGATCTCGGGCGTGCTCGTGGGCGTGCTGATCATGGGCTCGGTGCAAGACGCCATGAGCCTCATGAACGTACCGACGTTCTATCAGTACCTGATTCGCGGCGGCATTCTGCTGCTCGCGGTGCTGTTCGACCAGTACCGCCGCAGCAAGCGCGCAGTGTGAGGGAAGGGCACGTCGATGCGCCGCAATGCGTCGCTGGCGCGGCGGCGCTTCAGTAGTCGGTGGGCCTCAAGTTTCCAGCCCGGCCCCGCCCAGAATCGATTTGGCGTCGGCGCGCGCATTGTCGAGCTGCACGACGCTCGCTTGCCGCGCCGCGAGCGCGTCGCCGTGCTCGATCGCCGTGAGAATCGCCTTGTGGCGCGGCAGCGAAAGCGCATGCGTGTTGGGATGGCGGCTCGTGAGCTTGATCGACTCGGAAAGCGCGAGCGAGAGCATGTTGCCGATGTACGCGAGCATGTTGTTATGCGTGGCCGCCATGATCGCGCGGTGAAATTCCAGGTCGGGCTCGAGCAGGTCGGCGGCGGTTTGCGCCTGCTCCATGCGGGCGTAGGCGGCGGTAATGCGGGCGCGGTCTTCGTCGTTCGCTGAAATCGCGGCTAGCGCCGCGGCGGCGGGTTCGATGATCTGCCGCACGGTCATGAGCGAGCGGAAGAACTCGCCTTCGGGAATGCTGTTGACGGTCCAGTACAGCACGTCGGGGTCGAGCATGTGCCATTCTTCGCGCGGCCGCACGACACTGCCCACGCGCGGCTTCGAAACCACCAGGCCCTTGGCGACCAGCACGCGCGTGGCCTCGCGCAACACGGGGCGGCTCACGCCGTAGGTCTCGCACAGTGTGGGTTCGGCGGGCAGGCGCTGCCCGGGGGGGAGCGTGCCGCCCACGATCTGCATGCCGAGCTCCTGCACGATGCGCGCGTGCATGCTCTTGCGTTTCTCTAGATTGCGGTAATCCATGATTGTCCGGCCGGGGGCTACCCGATCGGAGCGTCCCCCTTTGTTATTGGGTCACTACGCGCTGGTGGCGCGCATGGCCCGGTATTCCCGCCGCACGATATCCATCAGTTCAGCCACCGATGTATTGGCGCTGTGCTGCTCGTATGTCACGCGGCCTCGCTGCATCAACATGATGCGATCCGCAATATCGAGCGTCTGCGCATAGTTGTGCATGATCATGATAATCGATAGCCCGCCTTTTTCCTTCAAACGCATGATGAGATCGATGATCAGACCCGCTTCGCGCGCGCCCATCGCGGCGAGCGGCTCGTCGAGCAGCAGGATCTTTGCGTTCGAATGCACGGCGCGCGCCACCGCGATCGCCTGACGCTGACCGCCCGAAAGCCGCTCCACAGGCAGGTCCACCGAGGGCACGTGCACGCCGATGTCGTCGAGCAGTTGCGCCGCGCGCTGGCGCATCTGCTTGTGATCGAGCAGTCTGAAGGGCCCGCGCCGCACAATCTCGCGGTTCAGGAACATATTGTGGTAAATGCTCAGCGAATTGGCAAGCGCGAGGTCCTGATAAACGCATTCGATGCCGAGCGAGCGTGCATGGTCCACCGAGCGCAGCAGCGTTTCGCTGCCGTCGATCTGCAGCGTGCCGCTCGTTTGCTGGTGAAAACCCGTGAGGATTTTGACGAGCGTGGACTTGCCCGCGCCGTTGTCGCCGAGAATGCCGAGGATTTCGCCGCGGCCGAGCGTGAGCGAAACGCCGTCGAGCGCCGTGACCGCACCGAAGCGCTTGACGATGTTGTCGCCCCGCACCGCGAGCGGGGCGTTGGCCGTGGTGCTCGCGCCGCCGGGGGAAGCTTGCGATTCGTCCATCATCGGCTCCCTTTGCGGCGCAGGCGCCCAACGTGGATGTTGAAGACCATGGCGGCGAGAATTGCGGCGCCGAGGATGATGTTGAAGGTGAATGCGTTGATACCGATGAGCGTGAAGCCGTCGTTGAGAATGCCGAGCACCGCCGCGCCGATCAGGCCGCCCACGATCGTGCCCGAGCCGCCCGTGAGCGGCGTGCCGCCGATCACGGCCGAAGCCACGGCGAGGAACATGATCTGGTTGCCGCCCGCCTGCGGGTCGATCGAGGTGATGCGAAAGCCTTCCAGAATGCCGGTGAAGCCCGCGAGCACGGCGGCAATGATGAAGTTGCCGAGGCGCAGCCGGTTCACATGAATACCGGCCTCGCTCGCACCGAGCGGATTCGCACCCGCCGCCTGCGTATGCAGGCCCCAGCGCGTATGCCGCAACAGCACGTGCATCGCGAACGCGATCACGATAGTCCAGAGGATCTCGCTATAGCCCCAAGCGCCCATGAAGGCCGCGAATTCGGGCGAGCCCGGCGCCTGCACCGGCGTGCCGCGCGAGATCGTGAGCGTGATGCCGTTGATGAGGAAAAGCGTGCCGAGCGTCGTGACGAACGAGGGCAGGCGCAGCCACACGGTCACGGCCCCGTTCACGAAGCCGACGATGCCCGCGGCCAGGAGCCCCGCGATTACGGCGAGCCACATGGGCGCGCCCGCGTCGTTGGCGAACACCATCATGAACGGCGCGAAGGCGAACACCATGCCTGCCGAAAGATCGATGTCGCCGCCGATCATCAGCATGATTTCGCCGAACGCAATGATCGCCACCGGCGCGATGAACTGCGAGAGGTTGACGAGACTCGCGTTGGTGAGCAGGAAATCCCGGTTGGAAAATTCGAAGTACGCCGCGAGGATCACCGCCACGAGCAGAATGCGCAACTCGGGCGCCCACGCGGAGAGCCATTGCCCGCGCGGGCGGGCAGCAGCCCGCGCGGTGACTTCAGCCTTGCCAGTTTCGTTCACAGAGTTCATCACTCGTAGTTCATCACGACTTGATTGCGCCGTTCATCGGAACGATTTGCGGCTTGGTGGTCTTGCCTTCGTAACGCGTCGAGGTGTTCAGGTACGGCTCGACGGTGTCCTTCGTCACGAACTTCAGGCCCGTGTTGGTATCGGCCGGGCCGACCAGTCCGCCCGAGGCGAGGGTCACGAACGCCTGCATCACCGTATAGAAGCCCTGCACGTACGGCTGCTGGTCGATCGTGAAGTCGAGGAAGCCTTCGTGAATGAGCTGGACCGTGGTGGGCAACAGGTCGAAGCCGCCGCCGTGCACACCCTTCGAAGGCAGGTTCGACTCTTTCATCACCTGCGCCACGCCCTGGGTGCTGCCCGCGTCCACGGCGAACATGCCCTTCACGTCCTGGTGGCCCAGATAGAACGACTTGATCTTCGAAAGCTCTTCGTTGACGGTCGCGCCCGTTGCCACGGTCTGGATGTCGATTTTCTTGCCCGACTTCTTGATGGCGTCGCTCGCGCCGTCCAGACGCGGCTGGATATTGAGCTGGCCCGGCGTGGCGATGAAGAGCGCGACCATGCCGCTGTCGATCAGGCTCACGATACGCTCGCCCATCTGATAGCCCGAGAGATACAGGTCCTGGCCGATATAGGCGAGGCGCGGATTCTTCTTGCCGCGCGGCGCATCGGCGTTATAGGCGAATACCGGAATGCCCGCGTCGAGCGCCGCTTGAATGGGCTTGTCGAAGGCGGTGGGGTCGACGATCGGCACCGCGATCGCGTCGGCCTTCGCGGCGATGGCCGAATTCACGGCGCGCACCATTTCGCCCGCGTCGGACGTGGCCGAACCGGTCCACTGGTAGTCCATGTTGAGCAGCGAACATGCGTCCTGAATGCCGTATTGCGTCGGCACGAAGAACGGATTCGTGGTGACGTGATTCACGAACACGATCTTCCACTTCTTGTGCGAAGGGAATCCCGATTCGGCGGCCTGTGCCGTGGAAATGAATCCGCCGCCGCCCACCGCACCGAGCAGCGAAAGCGCCGCACTTAAGCCCGCACCCTGCATCAGGCCGCGTCGGCCCGTGTCGATCAAGCTCTTACCGTCTTTTGCGTCATCCCGATCTTGCGCCATGTTTTCCTCCGGTCTTGTCATCGTGGTCGATGTAGTCGACTTTTCGTCGAAAAGCGTGCAGATACTGGCCAGTACCGGGGGAACGCGCGAGACATCCGCAGCGAACGTGAGTTCGCCAGGCGCCGACGGTACCGCAAAAATCTTAGTGCAGCGTGATGAGGCCTCCTAATCCATGTATACCCGTAACTACTCCATAGGCCCTGCCATGGCGACGATCGTCCATGACAAGCGGTTTACGCACCGCCTTTCGCCTCCTGCATGTGCGGCGGTGGGCTGGCGAGCTTGGCCTGATCCATCGGCACGGCGGCTTGCGGCCGCCTGGTGCGCGGGGCGCCGCGTCCCGTGCCGGTGGACTTGCGGCGCGCGGCGTGGCGCTCGGTCGCGCGCTGCATGAGGCAGAACGCGCAGAGCAGCGCGCCGATCACGATGCGCGTCCACCATGAACTCAGCGTGCCGTCGAAGGTAATGAGCGTCTGGATCGTGCCCAGAATGCCGACGCCGAACACCGAGCCGATCACATAGCCCACCCCGCCCGTGAGCAGCGTGCCGCCGATCACGGTCGCGGCGATGGCGTCGAGTTCCATGCCTTGCGCCTGCAGCCCGTAGCCCGAGAGCACGTAGAGCGTAAACACCACGCCGCCGAGCGCCGAGCAAAAGCCCGAGAGCGCGTACACGCCGATCTTGGTGCGCGCCACCGGCAGGCCCATGAGCAGCGCGGAGCGCTCGTTGCCTCCGATCGCGTAGACGTTGCGCCCAAAGCGCGTGAAGTGCGCGATGACGATGCCCGCGGCGAGCATGGCGATGGCCGTGAGCGAACCCGTGGTGAGCGAGCCGCTGCCCACCGGAATGTTGAATTCGGAGAGCGCGTGAAAACCGGGGTCGTTGATCTGGATGGATTCGGTGGTGATGAGAAAGCAGGTGCCGCGCGCGAGGAACATGCCCGCGAGCGTGATGATGAAGGGCTGCAGCCGGAAGAAGTGGATCAGCGCGCCCATTGCCGCGCCATAGAGCGCGCCGCAGAGCAACACGAGCGGCACGACCACGAGCACGGGCCAGTGCAGCTTTTCGGTGCCCACGGCGCAGAGAATCGTGGTGAGCGCGACCACGGCGCCCACCGAAAGATCGATGCCGCCCGAGATGATCACGAACGTCATGCCGATGGCGACGATCAGCAGGAACGCGTTATCGACCAACAGCCCGAAGGCCACCTGAAGCGAGAAGAACCCGGTATACATGACCGAGCCGAAGCCGAACAGCACGGCAAACAGCACGACGGTCACGACGATGGGCAGCACGCGCGGATCGACGAAGCGGGTGGCGCCGCGCCGGCACGCTGCGAGCGTGTTCGAAAAGGACAGGGCAGGGCGGTTCATGCTCGGCTTCCCCCGAATGGGTGCATGGCGACTCAGGCGCGCGCGCGGCGCGCGAGAGCGATGCGTTTGAGTTGTTGAAAAGCGAAGGTGCGCGCCGCGGGCGACTGGATCAGGCACACGAGCAGCACGACTACCGCCTTCACGACGAGCGTGGCCTCGGGCGGCACGCCGATCGAATAGGTGGTGTAGGTGAGCGTCTGGATGATGAGCGCGCCGAGCACCGTGCCCGCGAGACTGAAGCGCCCGCCCAGCAGCGACGTGCCGCCGAGCGTCACGGCGAGAATGGCGTCGAGTTCGAGCAGCAGGCCGGCGTTGTTGCCGTCCGCGCTGCGCACGTTCGAGCTGATGAGAATGCCGGCAATCGCGGCGGTCACGCCGCAGAACGCGTACGCGCCGAACACCACGGCCCGCGACGACAGGCCCGCAAGCCGCGCGGCCACCGGATTCACGCCGATCGAGCGAATGAAGAGCCCGAGCGCCGTGCGGTTGACGATGAGGGCGGTGAGCACGGTCACGGCAATCGCGACCCACACGGCGCACGGGATGAGCGCGAAATAGCCGCCGCCCGCGAAGAGATAACCGGGCGCGCCGATGGGGATGATCTGGCCGCCGGTGAGCAACTGCGCCACGCCGCGGCCCGCCACCATCAGGATAAGCGTGGCGATGATCGGCTGCATGCCGACGAACGCGACGAGCAGCCCGTTCCAGATGCCGGCGAGCAGGCCCACCGCGAGCGCCGCGCCGAACGCCAGGCCCACGCGCGAAGGATCGGCGGCGAGCACCGTGGCGGCCGCCGCGCCAGCGATTGCCACGACGGCGCCCACGGAAATGTCGATGCCGCGCGTGGCGATCACGAGCGTCATGCCGAGCGACACCACGACGAGCGGCGCGGCGCGCATGAGGATGTCGATGGGCGCGCCGAACAGGTGGCCCCCCAGCATCGTGATCGAGAGGAAATTGCCGCGATGCACGACGTCGACGACGAACAGCGCGATGAGCGTCACCGCGGGCCACACCAGCGGATGCCGGATGACGAGCGAAAGCCAGGCGGGGAGGGCGGGGCGCGTCATCGACGGTCTCCGGCAATGAGGTCGTAGACTTCGTGCTCCGAGCGCGCCGCGCCCGAAAGCTCGGCCACCTTACGCCGGTCGCGCAGCACGGCGATGCGGTCGCTCACACGCACCACCTCGCTGATCTCCGACGAAATGAAGAGAATGCCGAGGCCCTTTGCGCAGAGCGCGCGCACGCGGTCCATGATTTCGAACTTGGCGGCCACGTCGATGCCGCGCGTGGGTTCGTCGAGTATCAGCAAACGCGGATTCGTCGCGAGCCAGCGCGCGAGCAGCACCTTCTGCTGATTGCCGCCCGAAAGCAGCCCAATAGGCTGCTCGGCGTCGCGCGCCTTGATGCCGAGCCGGTCGATATATTCGTTGGCCAGTTCGCGCTGGCGCGAGCGCCGGATCATGCGCCACCAGCCCAGTTGCGCCTGCAGCGCGAGCACGATGTTTTCGCGTATCGACAGATCGGCGACAATGCCTTCTTTCTTGCGGTCTTCGGGACAATAGGCCATGCCGTGACGCACGGCGTCGCGCGGCGAGGAAAGCTTTACCGCTTTGCCGTTGATGTGCACTGTGCCCGCATCGGCTTTGTCCGCGCCGAAGAGCAGCCGCGCGGTTTCCGTGCGGCCCGAGCCGAGCAGGCCAGCCAGGCCCAGGATCTGGCCCGGCTGCACTTCCAGATCGAGCGGATTGAGCACGCCGCGGCGCGCCACGCCTTGCGCCGCAAGATAGGGTTCGGCGTTCGTTGCCGCCGTTTCGCCGTGTGCGGCTTCGGCCTGCGTAAGCCGCTCGCCGGCGTTCTGCAGGCCTACCATCTTCGCGACCAGCGTTTGCACCGGCAGATCGGCGGCGAGATATTCGCCTTCACGCTCACCGTTGCGCATCACCGTGATGCGATCGGAGATCGCATAGGTCTGCTCGAGAAAATGCGTGACGAACAGGATCGCGATGCCCGACGCTTTCAGCTTGCGCAGCACCTCGAACAGGCGCGCGACTTCGCCTTCGTCGAGGCTGGAAGTCGGTTCGTCGAGAATGAGAATGCGCGCATCCACGGACACCGCGCGCGCAATCGCCACCATCTGCTGCATGGCGATGGGGTAGGTGTCGAGCGACTGTGTGACGTCGAGCGAAAGATTCAGTTCCGCGAGCGCTGCGTCCGCGCGGCGATGAATCGTCTTCCAGTCGATCAGGCCGAGGCCGCGCTTGCGCGGCTGGCGGCCCGCGAAAATGTTCTCCGCAACCGAGAGGTTCGGGCAGAGATTGACTTCCTGGTAGAGCGTCTGGATGCCGGCGGCCTCCGCCATCTGCGGCGTCGGAAAGTGCACCGCCTCGCCCGCGAGGCGTATCTCGCCCGCCTCGGGCTGGTGCACGCCGGTCAACACATTGATGAGCGTGGACTTGCCGGCGCCGTTCTGCCCCATCAGCGTATGGATTTCGCCGGGGTACAGACGAAAATCGACCCGGTCGAGCGCACGCACGCCGGGGAAGGTTCGGGTAAGACCGACGGTTTCGAGTATCGGGGAAACGCTCATGGGCAACCGTGAAAGAGGCCAGAGCGCGCGACGTGCTCCGTAAGTCCTTAAAGATTGCTAAGGGATACGAAGCACACCGCGCCGCTTGCAGCGAAGTTTAGTACTTGCGCGACGGGAGCACCTGCGCCGCCACGTCCTCCGGGAACACCGTTTCGTTCGTCACGATGCGCTTGGGCAACTGCTTGCCCGCCACGACGTCCTTCACGGCGCTCATGAGCTGCGGCCCGAGCAGCGGGCTGCACTCCACGTCGACATTCATCTTGCCGGCGATCATCGCCTGGAAGCCGCCCTTGGTGGCGTCGAACGAGACGACGCTGATGTCCTTGCCCGGCTTCATGCCGGCTTCTTCCATCGCCTGGATCGCGCCGAGCGCCATGTCGTCGTTATGCGCGTAGACCACGTTGATCTTGTTTCCATACGTCTTCGCGAACGCTTCCATGACCTGCTTGCCGCCGGCCAGCGTGAAGTCGCCGCTTTGCGACGCGATGATCTTGAACTTCGGATCGTTCTTGATCACTTCCATGAGGCCCGAGTGACGGTCGTTGGCCGGCGCGGAACCCACGGTGCCCTGCAGCTCGACGATATTGATCGGGCCGGGGTTGTCCTTGTAGTGATCTTCAAGCCACTTGCCCGCGCGGCGGCCTTCTTCCATGAAGTCCGAACCAATCATCGTCACGTAGAGCGACTGGTCCTTCACGTCGATGTTGCGGTCCGTGAGGATCACGGGAATCCTGGCGCGCTTCGCTTCCTGCAGCACCGGCTCCCAGCCCGATTCCACCACGGGGGAGAACGCGATCACGTCCACCTTCTGGGCGATATACGAGCGGATCGCCTTGATCTGGTTTTCCTGCTTCTGCTGGGCGTCCGAGAACTTGAGGTTGATGCCGGCGTCTTTCGCGGCCTGTTTGACCGACACCGTGTTCGCCGTGCGCCAGGCGCTTTCCGCACCGACCTGCGCAAAACCTAGCGTAATCTGCTTGTCTTCGGCGTGCGCGACGCCCGCCGCCAACGAGAAAGCGGCCGCCGCAGCGACCCACCCGCTTACCATGCGTGTTGCCAGTTTCATGCGTGTCTCCGATGTAGCTCTGCGCGTTGTATTTCTTTAATTCATGGCGCTACACCCGCGTCCATCACGGCCGGACAGTATCACGAGAAGTATCGCGCCATCCCTGGCCTCCGGTTATATCCTCTCGGTATACCGTTGGCCGCCCCTGCTGACCACAATAGACAAACTATATGCAACGGCCGGAACGGTTTCGATTAGCGTTTTCCCGATAATCGCGGTCCATATAGTCATGCTATTTATAGGACTTTCTCACTAAGTGGGCAAAGCCATGAACACCCGTAAGCCCAAGCTTCGCTCGGCCGCGTGGTTCGGCACCACGGACAAAAACGGCTTCATGTACCGGAGCTGGATGAAGAATCAAGGAATACCGGATCACGAATTCGCCGGCAAGCCGATTATCGGCATCTGCAATACGTGGTCGGAACTCACGCCCTGTAATGCGCATTTTCGCAAGCTCGCTGAGCACGTCAAGCGAGGCATCTACGAAGCCGGCGGATTTCCTGTCGAGTTTCCCGTGTTTTCGAACGGCGAGTCGAACCTGCGCCCCACGGCCATGTTCACACGCAACCTCGCTTCGATGGATGTTGAGGAATCCATACGAGGCAATCCGGTCGATGCCGTCGTGCTGCTGGTGGGCTGCGACAAGACCACGCCCGCGCTGCTGATGGGCGCGGCGAGCTGCGATGTGCCTGCGATTGCCGTGACCGGCGGCCCGATGCTCAACGGCAAGCACGAAGGGCGCGATATCGGTTCGGGCACGGTGGTGTGGCAACTGAGCGAGCAGGTGAAGGCGGGCAAGATCTCGATCCATGAGTTCATGTCGGCGGAGTCGGGCATGTCGCGCTCGGCGGGCACCTGCAACACCATGGGCACGGCGTCGACCATGGCGTGCATGGCCGAAGCGCTTGGCGTCACGCTGCCGCACAACGCGGCGATTCCGGCTGTGGACGCGCGCCGCTACGTGCTCGCGCATATGTCGGGCATGCGCATCGTGGAGATGGCGCTCGAAGACCTGCGCCTCTCGAAGCTGCTCACGCGCGCGGCGTTCGAGAACGCCATTCGCACGAACGCGGCGATCGGCGGCTCGACCAATGCGGCGATCCACCTGAAGGCGATCGCGGGACGCGTCGGCGTGCCGCTCGAACTCGACGACTGGACGCGCATCGGACGAGGTACGCCGACCCTCGTCGACCTGCAGCCTTCGGGCCGCTTTCTGATGGAGGAGTTCTATTACGCGGGCGGCTTGCCCGCGGTGCTGCGGCGCCTCGGTGAAGCGAACCTGCTACCGCATCCCGATGCGCTCACGGCCAACGGCAAAACGCTGTGGGAAAACGTGCGCGAAGCGCCCATTCACAACGCCGAAGTCATTCGTCCGCTCGACAATCCGCTCGTGAAAGACGGCGCGTTGTGCGTGTTGCGCGGCAATCTCGCGCCGAACGGCGCGGTGTTGAAGCCGTCGGCGGCCACGCAGAAGCTGTTGAAGCATCGCGGGCCCGCCGTGGTGTTCGAGAACTTCGACGACTACAAGGCGCGCATTGGCGACCCCGATCTCAATGTCACGGCCGATTCCGTGCTCGTCATGAAGAACTGCGGGCCCAAGGGGTATCCGGGCATGGCCGAGGTGGGCAACATGGGCCTGCCGCCCAAGCTGCTCGCGCAGGGCGTGACCGACATGGTGCGCGTGTCGGACGCGCGCATGAGCGGCACGGCGTATGGCACGGTGGTGCTGCACGTGGCGCCCGAGGCGCGCGCGGGCGGCCCGCTCGCGATCGTGCGCGACGGCGACTGGATCGAACTGGACTGCGAGAAGGGCGTGCTGCGCGTGGATATCAGCGACGAGGCGATCGTCGCGCGGCTCGACGAATGGGCCGCGAATCAGCATCCCATCCCCGCTGATCGCAGCGGGTATCGCAAGCTTTATGTCGAGCACGTGTTGCAGGCCGACGAGGGCTGCGATTTCGACTTCCTGGTGGGTTGCCGCGGCTCGGACGTGCCGAGCCACTCGCATTGACATTCGGAATCCATATCAAATCGCGCGGCGCGTAAAAGCGTAACCTTCAAGCCGCCTTTGGCGCCCGCTCGTCGGCGCCGAGGCAGTTCAGGCCCATGAGCGTCGCCTCGACGGCTTCGTCGAGCGGCGTATGCGGCTCGCGCCCGAGTTCGCGGACGAGGCGGGCATTGTCGAGCTGCAACGGCTCGCTCCACAAATAGCGCATCTCCATCAGTTCGCGCAGCGTCGTCACGAAGGGCGAGATGGCGCGCATGAGGGCCCAGGCGAAGGGCTTGCTTTGCGGCTTCATTCCGTGGCGCCGGGCGACGCGGCAGATCGCTTCGACGAACTGCGAGCCATCGGCATCCCAGTGGCCGGCCATGTGGAACACCGCGAGCGCGGGCAGCGTGTCGCGCCGTTCGATCAGCGCGAGCATCGTGCGCGCGACGTCGGGCACGTATGACCACGCGTGGCCCACGCCGCGGGTACCCGGCTGGCGCACGACCTGCACCGGCTCGTCACGCTTCACGATTCCTTGCGCAAACCAGCTATTGCCCACGTGCGGCCCGAAAAAGTCGCCCGCGCGCACGACGATCGAGCGCACGCCATGCTCGCTCGCGGCCTGCATGCGCCGCTCCAGTTCCACGCGAATCGCGCCCTTGCGCGTGAGCGGCCGCTGGGGCGAATCTTCACGCAGCACCGGGAAGGTGTCGGGCCCGAAGTTGTAGACGGTGCCCGGCAGCACGACAGTCGCGCCCACGGCGGCCGCGGCGGCGAGCGTGTTGTCGATCATCGGCAGCACGACCTGCGCCCAGCGCCGGTAGCCCGGCGGGTTCACGGCGTGCACGATCACCGCGCAACCCTGCGCGGCGCGTACCACTGCTTCGCGCGAGAGCACGTCGCCGTCGAGCCACTCGATGGCGCCGGCCGCCGCCGTGCCCGGCGCACCGCCGCGCCGCAACGCGCGGACTTGCCAGCCGGCGTCGAGCAACTGGCGCGCGACTTCGCTGCCGATTCCGCCGCTTGCGCCAAGCACGAGGGCGCGGTTCTGTCGATTGATGGGGCTGGCGTTCATGCGGGTTCTCCTTACGGGTGAGCTGTGATGAGGAGCATTCTGCGCCGTTTGCCGTCAATAAAAAATTGCCGAAAATCGACCATAGGCTATACATTTATGCATAGACCGCGATCTGACTTGGGGACGATGCATGGCCGAAAAGGAACCGAACTGGGAGTGGTACAGGAGCTTTCTGCAGGTCCTGGAGAGCGGCTCGCTGTCGGCGGCCGCCCGCGCGCTGGGCATCACGCAGCCGACCGTTGGCCGCCATATCGAAAGTCTGGAAGCGGCGCTGGGACTCACGCTGTTTACGCGCTCGTCCGATGGGTTCTCGCCAACCGAGGCGGCGAACGAGTTGCGGCCCTACGCCGTCGGCCTTGCGATGACCACGGCAGCCTTGCGCCGCGCGGCGAGCAGTCACGGATCGGGCGTGCGCGGGACGGTGCGGCTGACGGCGAGCGAAGTCATCGGCGTCGAGGTCCTGCCGCCGATACTGGCGGGCCTGCGCCACGACTATCCGGAGCTGACGATCGAACTTGTGCTGTCAAACAGGGCGGGCGACCTGCTGCGTCGTGAAGCGGACATTGCGATACGCATGTTCCGGCCAGTGCAGGAGGCGCTGGTCGCTAAACGTGTTGGCGCGATCGAAGTCGGCTTGCATGCCCACGAACGATATCTGGCGCTTCATGGTGTGCCGAAGTCGATGAAAGAGTTGTCGCGCCATTCGATCATCGGCTTCGATCACGAGAACGCGTTCATTCGTTCGGTTCAGCCCAGGTTCGCCGCCTACAGCCGCAATAACTTTGCATTTCGCGCCGACAGCGACCTTGCCCAACTGGGCGCGATACGCGCTGGATTCGGCATCGGCGGGTGCCAGTCGCCGTTGGCGGCAAGAGACCCGAAGCTGGTTCGCGTTCTGCGCGACGAGTTCTCGCTGAGTCTGGATACGTGGGTGGCCATGCATGAGGATTTGCGCACGAGCGCGCGCTGCGCCGTGACCTTTGCGGCGCTGGCGTCGGGGCTGGCTGCTTATATCCAGGGACAAGGCGCGTAAATACCGCCTCAACGCGGCGCACGGCCTGCCCGCGCATACGAAGCCAGCATCGTCGCGAGTTCCTGAGCGGCAGGCGTGAGGGGCACGGCCGCGCGCTGCAGCAAACAGACCTGCTGCGCCGCGGGCCGCTCGGCGATCCTGATGCGCGCGAGCCGTTCGGCAAACGGGCCGCGCGTGGCGACCACCGACGACTCCAGCGCGAGGCAATCCGTCTCGCTGACCCAATGCAGGGTTTCGAAGAGCCCCTCCACCGTCGCGACGATGCGAGGCGGCGGCAAGCCGTGGTCGGTGAAGAACGTCGTGAGCCGGCTCGAAGCGAAGGCGTCCGCGATATTGGGCGAGCGCGTCGCGAGCCAGTCGCAGTGCGTGAGCGAGCGCAGCGTGCGCGCCCCCGCCTTCGGATGATCGCGGCGGCAGACGACTACCGGGTCCGACGGGTAAAGCTCCGTCACCGAAAGATCGGTCGTATCGGTCTGGTCCGAAACGAGTGCGAGTGCGAAATCGAGCGTGCCTTCGCGTATCCACGAAATCATCATGCGCGACGTTCCCGTGCGCAGACGCAGCGCCACGCGCGGAAACCGCTTGCTGTACTGCCCGAGCACGGGCACGAGCGCGTCCATCAGCGGGTCGGTCGTCAGGCCGAACGCCACTTCGCCCGCGTAGTCGCCGCGCAGTTGCTGCGCCTCTTCGCTCGCGCGCTCGCACTCGTCGAGAATCGATGCCGCGCGCACCAAGAGGCGCTGCCCGAGCACCGTGAGCGTCACGCCGCGATTCGTGCGGGTGAGCAGCGCGCCGCCCAGTTCGGCTTCGAGATTCTGCAACTGCTGCGTCACGCCGCTCTGCGCCACGCCGAGCGCGCGCGAGGCCGCCCGCACGCTGCCGCGCTGGGCGACGGCGACGAAGACGCGCAACTGGGAGAGCGTGAGACTCATGGGCGACGTCTGGCTGCGATCGGTATAAGTGATCATGATAGACGAATTCGAGCTTTTCCAGAACGCAGCGTCGTCCTACCATCGGTCGCACAGGAGACTCCCCCGTTCACTGATCGCTCATCATGAAAATAATCCCGTCGATCCTGCTCTTCCTCGCGCTGGCCCTGAGCAGCAGTGCCTTCGCGCGCGAGGGCGACGTCGTGCGCCTCGGCATCGATCCGACCTATCCGCCCATGGACGCCAAGGCGCCCGACGGCTCGCTCAAAGGTTTCGACGTCGATCTCGGCAACGAAATCTGCCGCCGTATTCACGCGCATTGCCAGTGGGTCGAACTGGAGTTCTCGGGCATGATCCCGGCGCTGCAGGCGCGCAAGATCGACGCGATCATGTCGTCGATGGCGATCACCGCGAAGCGCGAGCAGCAAATTCTCTTCACGTCGAAGCTGTTCCAGTTCAAGTCGCGGCTCGTCGCGCGCAAGGGCGCTTCGTTCGGTGGCACCGCGCAGTCGCTGGCCGGCAAGTCGGTCGGCGTGCAGGCGGGCACGCAGTTCGAGACCTACGCGCTCGCGAACTGGGCGCCGGCGGGCGTGCACGTCGTCACCTACAAGAGCCAGGACGAAGTGTTCGCCGATCTCGTCAACGGGCGACTCGACGCCGCGCTGCTGGGCTACGTCGAAGCCGACTACGGCTTCCTGCGTACGCCGCAGGGCAACGGCTTCACGTTTGCCGGTGGCCCGCTATCGATGGGCGACCGCGGCACCGGCATCGGCATGCGCAAGGACGAAACCGCGCTGCAGGCGCAGATGAACGACGCGATCGCGGCCATGCTGAAGGACGGCACCTACGCGCAGATCGCGCATCGCTATTTCGACTTCGATCCGTACGGAAACTGAGCCGCCGTACACTTTTTTGAAACCGCATTGAATTCATGAACCAGCAATCGATTCCGCTCCTGAGCGCCACGCCGGGCACGCACCGCGAACTGACCAGCTTCCATTTCGGCCCCGCCGACGCGCACCAGAAGGTTTATATCCAGGCGTCGCTGCATGCCGACGAAACGCCCGCCATGCTGGCGGCCGTGTTGTTGCGCGCGCAACTGGCTGAACTCGAGGCGCAAGGCGCGCTCGCCGCGCAGGTGGTGCTCGTACCGCTCGCCAATCCCGTGGGCTTGAACCAGCATGTGCTTGGCCAGTTCATCGGCCGGTTCGATCTCGCGAGCGGCAGGAACTTCAACCGCCATTTCCACGCGTTTCCCAGGCTGCTCGCGCGCGCGAAGGAGACGCTCGGCGCGGACGCCGACCGCAATCGCGATCTGATCCGGCAACTGATGCGCGAAGCGCTCGACGCACAGGCGCCGCTTACGGAATTCGATTCGCTCCAGCTGGCGCTGTTGAGGCTCTCGCACGACGCCGATCTGATCATCGACCTGCATTGCTCGCTCGAGGCGCTCATGCACGTGTACACGAGCGAGGCCGGCTGGCCCGATGTCGAGCCGCTCGCCCGCTACCTCGGCTCGCGCGCGCAACTGCTCGCCACCGACTCGGGCGCGCAGGCGTTCGACGAGGCGCATAGCCTGCTGTGGTGGCAACTGCGCCAACAGATGCCGGCCACGCAGCCCGTGCCCGCCGGGCCCACTGCGGTGACGATCGAGTGCCGCGGCCAGCGCGACGTCTCGTGGGAAACCGCGCAGCACGACGCCGACGCGCTGATCGACTATCTGCGCTGGCGCGGTGCGCTCGCCGGCGGCGAGTTGAAGCCGCTGCCGGAACTGCTGATGCCGGCCACGCCGCTCGCCGGCAGCGCGCAATTCAATGCGCCGCGCAGCGGCATCCTCGTGCACCGCGCGAAAATCGGCGACTGGATTCGCGAGAACGACCCGCTGTTCGATATCGTCGATCCGATGACGGGCGAAACGACGACGGTGAAGAGCACCGCGGAAGGCGTTTTCTATATGCGGAGGGCGATTCGCTTCGTCACGGCCGGCGCGCCGCTCGGCCGGGTAACGGGCACCCGGCCGATACGCAGCGGAGTGCTGCTGGGGGCTTGAGGGGAGGGGTTCGCGTCAGGCGTGCCGCGCTTTGTCCATCGGCACGATTACGCGCACCCAGAGGCCGCCCTCGGGATGATTGCCGATCTTGAGCTTCGCGTTGCACAGGCGCGCGAGGCGCCGGACGATCGACAGGCCCATGCCCCAATGCGTATCGAGTCCAAGGCTCGCCGCGCGCGAGGCAAGCAACGGCGACGCCGGCGCGCCACCCTCGGGCAGACTCGCGGCGACGCCTTCGCCGTGGTCCCGCACGCTCAAGGTCCACGAGCGCGGCCCGCGCGCCGTGCAGATTTCGATGGGCGGCTTGCCGTGCGCCTGTGCGTTGCCCACGAGATTGTCGACGAGCCGCACGAGCGCGGAGCGCGGCAGCGCGAACGCCTCGCCGGCGTCCAGCCGAAGCACGATGCTCGCGTCCGCGTTCGCGCCGTAGACGAAGCGGTCCCTCAGATACGCGTCCACGTTCACGGGCGCATGATTCGCGCCGCCGTGGCCGGCCGTGTCGACGAACTGGCGCGCGAGATCCTGAAAGAGGTCGATGTCCTCGACGAGCGCCACACGCAAATTCCAGCGCGTGACGTTCATCGCATAGGCGCGCAAGCGCGCAACCCGCGATTCGGTCTGCCGCAGGAAAGCGGCGAAAGTGGCCGACTGGTCTTCGACCGCGCCGCTGCGGCGGCACAGCAGAACGCCGAACGCGCGGCCGAGGCCGTGCAGCTTGCGCGGGCAGTCCACGAGCGCGAGCGCGGGTGCCGGGCCGGTGCCGCTCGTCGCGAGGCGCAAGGTGGCGATCATGGCGAGCAGATCGTGGCGCACCGTCTGCAGCCACCAGGCGCGCAGCGCGAACAGCAGCCCGCCGAGCGCCAGCATCAGCGCCGCGAACCGCGCATCGAACCAGCGGACAGCCCTCTTCAGGCGCGTGACGCCAGACGAACAGGCTTCGCGCAGATAGGAGGCGTTCGACGCCGTCCCCGGATGCGGCGCCCAGATGGCATCGCGCAGATGAGGCGTTACCTCGGCGCCGAGATTGACGATGTCCGGTTTGATCGACACCAGCGGGGCGATCCCACGGACGCTCGCACCTTGCGCGGCCGGTTCCAGCTCCAGTTCGGCGTCCTGCTGTTGGGCGGCGCGCGTCGCGGAAGCCGGTTCGAATGCCGTGTCGCCGAAGTTGAGCGGCGAATCCGCATCGAGATATCGAAAACCGACTTGCACCAGCATCAACGACGCCATCCACAGCAGGAATATCCGGGCAAACAAGACAATCACCTTTCTTTTTTTGACATCGAAGTTTGGCTTGCGCCGGCGGGCGCATGGTTGAAATAGCCGCAAATCGGGCTATGACCGGCATTGTCCGCGAAGTGCGCGCATTTCTATTCGTGGAAAAGCGCTGGAATATGCGCCGTTTTTCCCTTTTGAGGGATGCTGGCGGCACTCGCAGTGCAGTATTTGGGAGGGGGTGCGTCGGTTGTGTCAGTCTCGTCGCACGGCGCTCGGGGCTTTTTGCCGCCGGCGGTGGCGTGAGCCTTCGGAGTCCTTGATAAAATCGCCGGACACCCGAATGCTCACGCGTGCGGCATTTCGTCAGGCCGGCTGACGCAGCGTCCTGAAGGTCGCGCGAACTTCATCCGTGAACGCGGCAGGCTGCTCCCATGCTGCGAAATGGCCGCCTTTCGGAAGGCGATTGTAGTGAACCAGCCTGGGGTAGGCGCGTTCCGTCCAGCTCTTCGGCGCGGCGTAGATTTCGTCCGGAAAGACACTCACGCCGACCGGCAGCTCCACATGCTTGGGCTCGAAGAAGTTGAGCTTGTTCTCCCAATACAGGCGCGCAGAGGAGACCGCCGTCTTCGTCAGCCAATAGAGCGTGACATTGTCGAGCACATCATCCTTCGTCAGGCCTTCGGGCTGGCCTGCGAACACGCGCGCGATCATCGCCTGACCGCTCGCGTCGTGGTCGAGCATCCATGCAGCGAGGCCGACCGGCGAATCCTGGATTGCGTAGAGCGTCTGCGGACGGTTCGCCATTTCGAGCGCGTAGCCCAAACCGTGCTTGTAAAAGTAATCGAGCTGGTCGTACGCGTGCTGCTCTTCCGGCGACAGTCCGGCAGGCGGTGGCGTGCCGTCCTTGAGCGACTTGGCGACAGCGTCGGGCACGGTCGCGGGCATGTTGGTGTGAATGCCCACGAGTCCTGCCGGCTTGAGCAGCGCGAGCTGTTCCGTCACGGCATTGCCCCAGTCGCCCCCTTGCGCGGCGTAGCGCCGGTAGCCGAGCCGGTCCATCAGCACGGCGCGTGCGACGCGCTGGGGGTCCCAACCGGTCTTCGTCGGCTTGCCCGAGAAACCGTAGCCCGGAAGCGAGGGAATGACGACGTGGAATGCGTCGGATGCGCTCCCGCCATGCGCGGTCGGGTTGGTCAGCGGTTCGATGATCTTCAGCTGCTCGATGATCGAGCCGGGCCAGCCGTGCGTGACGATGATCGGCAGCGCGTTCTCGTGCTTCGAGCGCACATGGATGAAGTGAATATCGAGCCCGTCGATTTCCGTGACGTATTGCGGCAGCGAGTTGAGCCTCGCTTCCACCTTGCGCCAGTCGTAGTCGTTCGCCCAGTAGCTGGCGAGCCGTTGCATGGTTGCGAGCTGCACGCCTTGCGAGGCGTCGTCGACCGTTTCGCGCTCGGGCCATTGCGTCGCGACGATGCGGCGTCGCAAATCGGTCAGCGCCGCTTCCGGCACATGCACGCGCAGCGGACGAATCGAAGTCGGATCGCCGGCGGCAATCTGCGTGATTCCGCCGGCCGAGGGCTTCGATTCTGCGAAGGCGAGCCGGCTCATTGCGGCGCCTGCCAGCGTGACAGCAGCGGCGCCAATGAAGCGCCGGCGCGAAAGCGGTGTGGGATGAAGATCGTTTGACATATCAATTCCTGATGGTGACGTTGGACCGTGGCGAGCAGGACGCATTGGACGTGCGTATGCCTTTCCTCAACCACAATACCTGTCGTAGTCCTGACTATTGATGATCGAAGCCGGTCCGCAAAAACCGTGGGCGCGGCTGCGACGGCTATTCGGTGTCGAGTGAGCGAATCAGATTGGCGCGCAGGTTCACGATCGCCCTTTGCAGTTTCATGAATTCGTCGTGGCCCAGCCCGGTCGCGTCGGTGAGATCCGCGATTTTCAGGCTCTTTTCCCGCAGTTTCCGGCCGCTGGCGGTCAGGCTCACACGCACCTGGCGTTCATCCTCAGGATCGCGCCGCCGTTGCACATACCCCATCGCTTCGAGCTTTTTCAGCATGGGCGTCAGCGTGTTGGATTCGAGAAACAGCTTCTCGCCCAGGCCGCTCACCGTCTGGTTGTCCTGCTCCCAGAGCGCGATGATCGCGATGTACTGCGGATAGGTCAGCCCGAGTTCGTCCAGGATCGGCTTGTACGCCTTGCCGAACGCCAGATTGGTCGAGTAGACCGCGAAGCAAAGGTAGTCTGCGAGCGGCGCGGGCGTAGCGCCCTGCGCCGGGTGGTCCGTCGATTTCATGGTCATCCTCTTCAGGCAAAGGCCTCAATGGCTCGCAAACTTGAATAAATCGCTTGCGATTATATCGTAGGCCGACACCGGTTCCGCCGTACATCGCGATCGCGATGCCCGGCGAAACAGCCACGACGCGGTGGCGCAATCAATGGTGGGCGAAGAGGCTGTTTCGCTCCGTCGAGACGCGGCTGCCCGCGTCCGAGGTGGCATCGGCCATGCCGCCGTAAGCCGTCGCTGCGTTGCCGCTGCCGGTGCGCTCGGCCGCGAGCGTTTGCACGCTCTGGCCGCGTTGCGATGCCGGTGCGCCGACTTCGGGCCGATAGGACGGGGCCGGGCCGTAGCCGCTGGCGAATGCGGGGGCGGCTGCGCTGACAGAAAGGGCGATGAGGAGCTTGGCGATGAATTGGGTCTTCATGATCGGATCTCGCTAGGTGAATTGCAGTGAAATTGGGTGAAAGAGGCGATTGCGTTTGCCGGTTATGCGGTGACGACGGTGAGGCTCACGTCGATGTTGCCGTGCACGGCCTTCGAGTACGGGCAGATCTGATGGGCGCTGCGCGCGATGGCTTCGGCTACCTTTTGCTCGACGCCCGGCAGCGCGACCGTGAAGTGCGCGCCCAGGAACCAGGCGGCGCCGGTCTGGCCGATATCGACCTGAATGTCGACCGAAGCGTCCGCCGGCAGGGCGACCTTCTTCAGCGAGGCCGCGATGGCGAGCGCGGAGATGTAGCAGGCGGACCATGCGCCGGCGAACAGCTGCTCGGCGCGCGGGTGCGGTTCGGTCGCGACGATGTCGAGGGTTTCGCCGCTTGAAGACGACAGTTCGAGGTCGAACACGCCAAATTCGCCGCGTTGGGCCGCGGGGTCGTGATTGATGGTGGTGTGGGTGTTGCCCGAGAACAGCACTTTGTCGATCGTTGCCATGTTGCGCTCCTTGATGGATTTCAGGTTTGGGTCATATGCGTCGCATAAGATCTAATCGCATGCGATGCATAATGGACGAGAAATTCCGGCATGTCAAGCGTATAAGATTAAATCGTATGCGAGCTACTTCGGAAGGGCGATCGGTCGCGATGATGTTAGCTATCGATAAGCGTGGAAATTCGTGATCGAGACCTGTTTACCGGCACTCCCGGGAGTGCCGGCACGGCCGGCGGAGCGGCCTCGGGCGTTCGCGGGCGTTACGCAGCCAGTTCGATGGTCGGCTCGCAAACGATGGGAAAGTTCACCGAATTGGCGATATAGCACTGCTCGTGTGCCGCATGATGCAGCCGCTCGGCGAGGCTGCGGTTGTCGCTCGCGCGGATCGTCACGCGCGGGCGCAGCACGATCTTCGTGAAGGCGCCGCGCTGCGGCGTATCGGCCATCGTGCCTTCGGCCTCGTCTTCATAGGCGAGCACCGCGATGCCCGCCTCGGCGCACAGGTGCAGATACCAGAGCTTGTGGCACGCCGCAGCCGAGGCCACGAGCAGATCCTCGGGATTCCAGCGTGAGGGGTCGCCGCGAAAGGCCGGATCCGATGAGCCCGGAATGTCCGGCTTGCCGTTCGCGCGGATCACGTGATCGCGGTCGTAGTCGCGATAACCCGAGGTGCCGCTGCCGCGATTGCCCGTCCATTGCACCGAAACGCGGTAGGTGTGTTCGCCATGCGCCATGCTGACTCTCCGTCCGATCGAAAAGGGGTACGTGATTATGAGCGCATTCGGCATTTTGGTATACCATTATGCCGAAATGGCCTGATGAGAACCGGGCACGAACCGGGCATGACACGCATGGAAACAAAATTCGACTCCACGGCGGACGCGGTTGCGTCCGGATTGCGCGACCTGATCGTCAGCGGCGAACTGGGCAGCGGCGAGCGCCTTGTCGAGCGCGATCTCGCGGAGCGTTTCGAGGTGAGCCGCATTCCGCTGCGCGAAGCGATCCAGCGGCTCGCGCGCGAGGGGCTCGTCGAGATTTTCCGCAATCGCGGGGCGGTCGTGCGCATGCTCACGGCGCAGGACGTGGAGGAAATCTACGGCCTGCGCGCGCTGCTCGAAGGCGACGCGATCTTTCACGGCGTCAAGCGCATCGACGACGAAACGCTCGCACGCGCGGAGCTCGTTCACCGGCTGCTGGGCGAGGCGCTCACCACGCAGAAGCAGGGCGAACTCAACCGCGAGTTTCACGAACTGCTCTACGGCGCGTGCGGCAACGCCCGGCAACTGGCGGCGATCCGCGAACTGCGCGCGCAGGTGGAGCGCTACGAGCGGCTGCAGAATACGCTGCTTGCCGATACGCCCTCGTTTCAGCACGAACACGAGGCCATCCTGGAAGCCTGCCTCGCGCGCAACGCCCGCAGCGCGCGCGCCTTGACGGTGGCGCATATCGACTCGGCGCGGCGCATCGTGCTCGCCGTGGTGGAGCGCATGGCAGCGCAAGGCTAGCGCGCATACGTCCCTGCATACACAACATTCGCGGCGGTTTTTACGACATTTTTTCTTGTGACCCTTACGGGCCAACCCTAGACTGGAGGCATCGAAACGACTGGAGACGCCATGTCGATCTCGCGTGCAACCCAGCGCCCGGATGAGCAGATCACCTCCGTGCAGCCCGGCCTCGGTCGGCTCGTGCTGAGGCGCTTCGATCCGCGCCACGACTCATGGGAAGCGCTCACGCGTTTGCTGCATCGCGCGTTTTCGCGGCTCGCGTCGCTCGGATTGCACTGCTCATGTGCCGATCAGGCAGCGAGCCTCACGCGTGAACGCGCGCTGGCTGGAGACTGCTTCGTCGCCGTCTGCAATGGCAGGATCATCGGTACGCTCACGGTGGAAGGTCACGACAGCGATTCGCAGTGCGAACATTATCGCCAGCGCAGCGTGGCTTCGGTCCATCAGTTCGGTATCGAGCCCAAATGGCAAAGCCGTGGTATCGGCCGCGCACTGCTCGCTTTCGCGGGGCGTTGGGCGGCTGCGCGCGGCTACACGCAGCTCGCGCTGGACACGCCGTTTCCTGCCGCCCACCTCATCGCGTTCTATCGCGCACAAGGCTTTAGTCTCGTCGATGTCGTGCGCTTTGCCGGTCGCGGCTACGACAGCGCCGTGCTCAGCAGGGCAGCCGCGGCGCGGTGCGGCGCGGCATTCCCGCACTTGCCTGGCGGGCTGCCGCACGCCGCGTCGCCGAGTCCGCTCGCGTGAGCGCGCGCCGCGCTCACGCGCGGCTAGTGCGCGCCGCTTCACGCTCCAGATAGCGCAGGAATTCGTCGGCGGGCATGGCCTTCGCATAGAGCCAGCCCTGCGCGAACTGCACGCCGCGCTCGCGCAGATACTCCGCTTGCGCGGTGGTTTCCACACCCTCGGCGACCATCAGCAGGTCGAGGCTGCGCGCCATCTCGATCACGTGCGGCACGATCTTGTTCATTTCCTCGCCGCTCGCCAGCGAGCGGATGAACGAGCGGTCGATCTTGATGCCATCCACCGGCAACTCCTGCAGGTACGAGAGACTCGAATAGCCCGTGCCGAAATCGTCGATGAAAATGCGGTGGCCGGCCGCACGAAACGCTTCGAGAACGGGCGCGGAGCTGGCCGTGTCCATGAGCGTGCGCTCGATCGCCTCGAACCAGATTTGTTCGGGGTGCACCGCATATTTCGCGAGGCTGGCCTTGAGGGTTACGAGCACGCGTGTGCCGGCGAGATCCTTGCCGGCAAGGTTGAGCGAGACGTGCAGATCGCGGCGGCGCGCGAGCACGGCGCCCACGCCTTCGAACACGGAGAGGATGACTTGATCGGTGATGGGCTCGACGAGATCGAGCGATTCCGCCATGGGAATGAACGTGTCCGGCGCGACGACGGTGCCGTCTTCGAGCTTCCAGCGCACGAGCGCTTCCGCGCCGACGCAGCGCCCGCTTTCCAGCGAGACGAGCGGCTGCAGCCACGCCACGAACTGGCGCCGCCGGATGCCCTGCAGTATCGCGCTGCGCGGCGTGCGCAGCTTGCGGCGCCAGCGCAGGACGAGCCACGTGCCGATCGCGCTCAGGACGAGCGCGGGCGGGATCACGGTCCTGAGTTGCGCGGGCAGGTTGCGGCGCATGCGTTCCTCCGGCTCATACGCGACCACCGCGATGGGATAACGGTGCGAGCGCTCGACGACGTAATAGCGTCCCTCGAAATACGGGCTGCTGTTGGTGCGGCCCAGCGCTGCGCGTACGAGGGCATCGTCGGCGTTCGTCCAGCTTGAAATCACGGCGCCGTCCTGCGTTTCGAGCACGGTCAGCTCGATGGTGTCGTCGAGCGGCACGATGTCGAGGTAGAAGCGCGGGTCGATCACCACGACGTGGTTGCCCAGGCGCACGTTGAGCATCTGCTGCTCGTTGCCGCGCTTGCCGACTTCGGTATGCCAGGCGGTGAAGCCGCCTGCATAGGCCCATTCGGGCGGCGGCAATGCGATGTCGACAGCGCCGCGCAGCGAACTGCAGCGCAGCCGCATGTCATGGGTCGTGGCGACTTCACGAATGTATCGATACTGTTCCTCGACATGCCGCAAGCGTTGCATGTGGTCGCTCGTGCACGGCGTGTCGGCGTATGACATGAGCTCGCGCAGGGCGGACTCCGCTTCGGAGGTCACCAGTTCGGCACGCAGCAGCGCGCGATGCGAAAAGACGTCCACGTTCTGGCGCTGCTGGCGTTCGAACACGGCGTCCGACGCGTACACCGCTGCCGTGAGCGTTGCCAGGACGGCGAACGCCACGACACAAAACGTCGTCAGGGCGGTGAGTCGGCTGCTCATGGTGTACGGTCGGGCTCCGGCGTCGCGAACGAAGGCGACGCGCGGCTTTCGTCGATCGCCGCTGCCGATGGTAGCGTCTTTCCGCTGGCGGTGACGCGCTGCTGTCCGGCGCGCCAGCGCAATCGCAGTGGCCGCCGGCACTCCCGTTCATGCGTGGCGCATGAAAGCGACCAACGGGGTCGTCAAGCACACGTCAAGCACGTGCGGGGTCGATCGATCGGGAATCCTCTACAACGACGCGATTGCGGCCGCCTTCCTTCGCGGCATAGAGGCGGCGGTCGGCTACCGACATGAGCGCTTCGTAGTGGGCGGGGCAATCGGCGGGACTTGCCGCGACGCCAATCGAGACGGTGAACGCAATGGCATCCGCATCCCGGTTGGCGGCGTCGCCCGGCGCGCTGGCGGCGTGCGCCGTGTCCACTGCGTGCGCTTCGACCGCGCGGCGGATGCGCTCGGCGACCGCCGCCGCCGTAGCGAGATCGACGCCGGGAAGCAGCGCGGCGAACTCCTCGCCGCCCACGCGCGCAGGCATTTCCGCGCTGCGCAAGTTCTTGCGCAGGATGTCTGCGAAGATCACCAGCACGCGGTCGCCCGCCGCGTGGCCGAAGCGGTCGTTCACGCGCTTGAAGTAGTCGATATCGAGCATCAGCATCGCCATGGCGGGCGTCGCATCACCGCCTTCGCGGGCGGCGCGCTCCAGCGTCTCGTCGAACACTTCCTGGAAGCGCCGACGGTTCGCAAGGCCGGTAAGCGGATCGCTGCGCGCGAGCGTTTCGAGCCGCGTACTCGCTTCGACGTACTGGCCGAATATGTGCTTGACGACGCGCAGCGTGCCGACGAGCAGAACGGCGATCGCCAGCCACGCGACGATCAGCGGGCTGCTGAACACGCGGCGCGCCGCCGCGAGCGTGAGTTCCGAGTCGTCCGTATTCGTGAGCAGGATCCAGTGCGAATCCCCCACGTGCTGAAAGAGCAGATACCGGCCCGAGCGTACGGCGTACCCTTGGCCTCGCTTCATCCATGCGGCCGCAGACGCGCGCGCCATGTCGAGCAGAGACGGATCGAACCGTGCGGGACGCTGCGCGGTGATCTTGCCATCGAAGAAATAGACAAGGTCGCCGTTACTGTTCAGGAGGCCGAACTCGGCATGCTCCTGCTCGTCGTCGGCCAGGTTGGCGGAGGCAAGCTGGAGCGCGAGCAGGCGCGAGGGCGCGACGTCCATCACCACGGCACCGCGGAATCGCCCGTTGGCGTAGACGGGCGCGCTGAGCGTGGCGATGGCCTCGCTTTTTTTCGACTCCGTATAGATCGGAGTCCAGATGATGTCGTGTCCCGGATTCGGGGCGGCGAGATGCAGGCGGTAGTAAGGCATGGTGCTGAAGCGCCGCAACAGGTCGGGCGCGTGCGCGTCCGGGCGCTCGGGCGAGACCACGTACAGGCCGTTGGCCGAGATGAACGCGACCGTGCTTTGCACCGCGTCGGCGTGCTGGCTGATCGCGAGGAGCGGGCTGATCGAGCGCGCGAGCACGATGTCGGCGGGCAGCGTGGCGGCGTCGCGGTGAAAGCCCTCGATTCCCGCGAGCCCTTGCGCATTGGTGCCGAAAACGAGCGGCCCATCCATCGCGCCGGGAGCCGTCCATTGCAGCTTGTCGCTGTCGCGCAGCGCGGCCTGCGCCTTCGGATTCTGCAAGCCGGTGCGCTGCTGGCTCGGCGAGGCGAGCACGTGTTGCGCGTAGTCGCGCAGGAACAGCAGGCGCCGGCGCTCCGCGGAAATCAGCGCGTCCACGCCCACCGCGCGCACCTCCAGGTCGCGCTGGCGGCTATGGAGCTCGTTGCGCGTCATCTGGTAGAGCTGGCGCAGGCCCACGCCGCTCACCAGCGCCATGGCCGCAAGAAAGCACACCGTCACGACGAGGTGCGGGCGTTTCATGACCATGCTGGAGAAGCCGTGCGGCCGCGTGCGGCCTGGCGTGTGCTGCATGAAGCCCCCGGACAGCGAATGGGCGCGCGCGCATCGCGTTGCGGCGTGGCCCGGCGGCGCGTTTCCGGGCAGCGCGATGAGCATAGCATCGCCTGTCAGAACCGCGCCGAACCCTGCCTCAGGCGTCCCGGATCGCTCCCGGTGTCACTCAACCGCGCCAGGCCGAATGGCGGATCACGCTGCAGAAGTTGCCGGCATGGAAATGCGGGTCCTTGTCTGCGAGCACGTCGGCCTTGACGTTGCCGAACGTGGTGGCGGGCTTGTGCTTGATGCCGTCATAGAAGGTCTGGATGATGTCCTCCTTGAAGTGCTCGCTGCGCGGGTGTGCGTGCACCACGGCCTCGCGCTCGGTGTCGCTGAAGCGGTCGTACGCAATGCCGAGCACGTCCATTTCGACGCCCGCCGTCAAGAGCGCGATCACCGGATGCATGTGCTGCGGGATGCCCGGCGTCGTATGCAGCGCGATGGCGGTCCACACGAGGTCGATGTCCTGCTGCGAGATGCCGTGGCCGCGCAGGAAATCGCGCGCGACATTCGCGCCGTCCACTTCGAAGCGCTCGTGCTCGCTGCTGTGCGCGTGCGTGAGGCCCATGTCATGAAACATTGCACCGGCGTAGAGCAGTTCGCGATCGAACTTCAGGCCGAGCCGGCGGCCGGCCAGCGCGCCGAAATAATAGACGCGGCTCGAATGATGGAACAGCAGCGGCGATTCGGTGTCGCGCACGAGTTCGGTGATTTCGCGGGCGAATTTGCTGTCGGGGATGGCGACATCGGCGAGGGTCGGGGTCATGAGGGTGCTCCGTCGGGGTGGGTGATGAGCTCTATTCTGGGCGGCGCCAGGGTTGTCCTCAATCGACGGATGCCGTGGTTTTCTGCCAATTCGACCGAAATTGGGCCAGCGGCGATTCGCGGCGCATGGCGGCGTCGCCGAAACCGGCAAAATTTCGCCGCAACAAGGGATTAGCGGCGATAATCGGCAAAATCGATTCGATCGGCGCGCATTTCATGCGCCCTGCATCGGGCGGCGAGATCCGGCCCGCGAATCGCACATTGGGCGCACGGGGACGCTGCTGGGAACGCGCCGCGCCAACCAGGTCGGTAGAACAAGAACCCACGCGACAGACTATGTATTCGATCCTGCCAGCGTTCGTGTCCGCATTATTTCTCGGATTCGGCGTCTACGTGCTCCTGACTGAGGGCTTCACGCGCCTCTCGGTGCCGTTCGCCCTGATGTGCGCGACCACGTTCTTCTGGCAGGGCACCTGGGCCTTTCTGTTCCAGACGTCCGACCCCGAACTGTCCGCCGTGCTCGTCAAGGCCGGCTACTTCTTCATCCTCTTTCTGCCCACCACGTTCTATCACTTCGTGACCGAAGTGAGCGCCCGGCGCGGCGAACGCCCGCTCCTCATCGCCTCGTATCTGCTCAGCGTGCTGCTCGCGGCGCTGCTGTTGTTGAGCGATGCCGTCGTGGACGGCTACGGCACGTTCTTCTTCGGCAAGTATCCGAAGGCGGGCATGCTGCATCCCGTGCATGTGGCGCAGACCGTGTTGCTCGCGTGCCGCAGCGCCTGGCTGCTGTACGTCGCGCGCGGCCAGACGCAGGCGCACGACCGCCGCAAGCTGCTCGACCTGTGCTTCGTGAGCCTCGGCCTGTACGCGCTCGCCGCCACCGATTACGCCGTGAATTACGGGCTCGCGTTCTATCCCGTGGGCGCGGTGTTCATCGCGGTGAGCCTTGGCATTCTCGCGGTCACGATCGTGCGCTACGGCCTCATGCGCCCGTACCTCATCGCGGCCACGGTGGCGCACGAGGTCGCTACGCCGCTCGCGGCCATCGGCATGCATGCCGAGGAAATCGGCAACGTGCTGCCCGAACTCATGCGCGGCTACCAGCTGGCCGTGCAGCACCAGTTGTGCGTGGACGGACTCTACCCCGGTCAGTCGGAGCGCCTTTCCTCGCTCGCCACCTCGATACGCCGTCAGGTGGACAGCACGAGCACCGTGGTCGAAATGTCGCTGGCTTCGTTCACGCTCGACCGGCTCGACCGCCGCAGCTTCGAGACCTACCCGGTGCGCTCCTGCGTGAATGCCGCGCTCGAACGTTTTCCATTCCGCACCGGCGAGCGCGACATGGTGGAGGTGGCCCCCATGGACGCGCAACTGAGTTTCTCGGGCTCGGATTCGCTCGTCGTGTTCGTGCTTTTCAATCTGCTCAAGAACGCGCTCTTCGCGATTCACGCGGAAATGGCCGAAAGGAGCGACAAGGTGAGCGATTACGTGGGCCGCGTTCAGATCAGCGCAACGAGCGAAGCGGGCTTTTGCGTGCTGCGCTTTACCGACAACGGCTGCGGCATTCCCGCCGATATCCTGCCGCGCGTGTTCGATCCGTTTTATTCGACCAAGGCGCATGGGCGGGGCGCCGGCATGGGCCTCACGTTTTGCCGCCGCGTGGCCGAGGCGCTGGGCGGCACGATCGCGTGCGAGTCGGAGCCGCACGTGCACACCACCTTCACGATCCGCCTGCCCGAGCCCGGCACGAGTGCCGACCGCGCGCTGCACGACGCGCCGGCGAAACCCCGCCGTTTTCCGGCGGGGCAGGATTTCGCGGGCTAGTTCATGTAGCCGGGTTCAAGACGCTTAGTTCGAACCCGAAGGCAGGACCAGCTCGTATTCCTTCACGCGCTCGATGATGCCGGGCGGAAAGCGGCGAATGCGCTTGTCGGTGCCGGCGAAGAGAATCTGCTGATAGCCGAGCGAAACGGGCCGTCCGTCCACGCAAAAGCGGAACACGAGATACGCGGAGCACTGACGCACCTGGAAGGTGTTGAGGTAGCAATCCACGCGCTGGAACGGAAAGGTTTCCTGCACGTATTCCTGGTGCGCGCGCTTGGTGACGAACACGCCGCCCGAGGCGAGCAGATTGTTGTGAATGCACTCGTGAAACCAGCGTTCGCGGCAAACGCCCTGCCATTCGAAATAGCGGGCGAAATACGTGTTCATGAATGCGTTCGAGTCCTTCAGGTAAATGTCGATGACGTGATGGAACGTTTTGGTCGGCGTAGCTTCCATGATTTCGTCGGAGAATCCGGCGGTGCCACGGGACAGGACGGCGGGAATGGATTCGCGTGCGTACATCAGAGTGACTCCAGATAGGGACTGCAGGCGGCAGCCGCGCGTGCCTCCGGAGAAAAGGAGGCATGCACCATTCTCTTCGCGTTCCTCTTCACCCAATACCGTGCCCCCCACATACGCAAACCGGTTCACCCACGCTGGGTGCGATAACGTTTGCGCGGGTTTCATTGACCGCGCACCTGCGGCTTCGGGTTGCTGTGTCCAGGCGACACGCCGCATAATCGACATGTTTTCCTCGCGGTGCCGCTCCAGGTGACGGGCGCGCCGCATGAGGCGCAGCGCGCTTACCGAGATCCAGCATGAGTTCCATCGTCAGACAGCCGGTTTACCATCCCGTCTCCGTCGTTTTTCTCGACGACAGCCCCGACTTCCTCTACGCGCTGCGCGGCCTCTTTCCGGGTGCGGGCACGGACCGCTACTTCACGAGCGCGAGAGAGGCGCTGGCCTTCGTCGCTTCGCACGAGGCGCGGCAGAGCGCGCGCAATCCCGCTGCGGGCGCGGCATGGTCGGAGTTCGAGAAGCGCGGCGGCAACGCACTGGGCGAGGACGTGATGACCGACGCGGCGCGCTTTGGCGATATCGCCGCGCTCGTCGTGGACTACGAAATGCCGGAGATGACCGGCGTCGATTTCCTGGCCGCCGCGAAGGACGTGGCGTGCACGCGCATCCTGCTCACGGCCACGGCCGACGAATCACACGCGGTGGAGGCGTTCAACGCGGGGCTGATCGACTTCTACGTGAAGAAGTCCGATCCCGCCATGACCCGCAAGCTGCGCGGCGCGATCGACGACGCCAAGCGCAAGTTCTGCGCGCGGCGCGGCCATATCGGCGTGCATGGCGTGGGCGCGATCTACGCGAACCGGCGCATCGCCGACGTCCTGCACGAAGTCGCGCAGCGCGAGCGCATCGTCGAATACTACTGGCGCCCCGAGCAGAATGCCGTGCTGACGTTCGACGCCGAAGGCAACGCCGGCGTGTTTCTCGCGTGGGACAGTCACGACTGGGCCGCGCAATGCGATGTCGTGACCGATGAAGGCGGCCCCGAAGCGTTGCGCGAGGAAATGGCGGCGCGCCGCGTCATGCCGGTTTACTGGCCGAACGAGGCGTATCGGCCCGGCATGTCGCGCGTGGAGTTCGCCACGCCGCAGCCGGTGCCGGGACTCGACGATACCTATACGAGCTGGACTCGTATCGGCGATCCGGGACTTGCGCCCGGGCTGATCACGTTTGCCGCGTGGCGGGCGGAGCAAGGCGCGCCCGCTGAGGGCGGCCGCCTTGCGTGATGACTTCCTGACCCGCGTTTAGAAGGTTTCCCAGTCTGCCGCTTCGTTAGACGCGGTGGCCACGGGGCTGGCGGAAGCCGCCTTTGCCGTTGCCGCGGGTGCTGCGTTCGCGGCCTTGCGGACCGGCTTGGTTTGCGTGGCCTTTTCGCGCGCGGGGGAAGGGCGCTTGGGTGGTGCGGCCGGGCGCACGGCACGCGCGCGTTGAGCAGGCGCTGCAGCCGCAGCCGCAGCCGCAACCGTCGACTCGGCCTGCGCCCCGATCCGGAACACCGTCACGACATCGCGCAACCCGTTCGACTGCGCCGCCATCGACTGGGCCGCCGCCGATGCTTCCTCCACCAGCGCCGCATTCTGCTGAGTCACTTCGTCCATCTGCGCGACGGCGCGGTTCACTTGCTCGATGCCGGTGTGCTGCTCTTCGGAAGCCGCTGCGATTTCGCCCATCAGGTCGGCCACGCGGCGCGCCGAAACCACCACCTCGTCGATGGTCTTACCCGCTTCGTCGACGAGCTTCGTGCCTTCCGACACTTGCGCCACCGACTGCCCGATCAGATCCTTGATCTCCTTGGCGGCGGTCGCGCTGCGCTGTGCGAGGCTGCGCACTTCGCCCGCCACGACGGCGAAGCCACGGCCCTGGTCGCCCGCGCGCGCCGCTTCCACGGCCGCGTTGAGCGCGAGGATGTTGGTCTGGAAGGCGATGCCGTCGATCACGCCGATGATTTGCTCCACGCGCTGCGAGCTGGTCGAAATCTCGTTCATCGTTTCGACCACGCGGCGCACGACTTCACCGCCGCGCGCGGCGACTTCCGAAGCGTTCACCGCGAGCGTGTTGCCCTGGCGCGCGTTGTCGGTGTTGTGCTTGACCGTGGTCGTGAGCTCTTCGATGCTGGCGGCCGTTTCCTCGAGCGAGGCGGCTTGCTCTTCCGTACGCGAGGAAAGGTCCAGGTTGCCCGCCGCGATTTCCTTGGCGCCCGTCGTGATCGATTCGGCCGAGGTCTGGATGCGCTGCACGGTGTCGACCAGCTGACGCTGCATCTGCTGCATCGAATGGAGCAGGCTGTGCTGGTCGCCGGGCGCGAGATTCACATGGGCTGTGAGATCGTTTTCGGCGATGCGCTGGCAGATCTGCGAGGCGTATTCCGGCTCGCCGCCGAGGCTGCGGCGGATCGTGCCGATGAGCCACATGAGGCCGAGCGTTACGGCCGCGCCGATCACCGTCACGAGCAGGAGGTTGCTGATCAGCGCGCTGCGGAAGGCGTCGTCGATGTCGTCGGTATAGATGCCGGTGAAGATGTGCCAGTCCCAGCCCGGCACGAGGGCGGAATAGGTGATCTTTTCGACCGGCGCGCTCTTGCCGGGCTTCGGCCACCAATAGCTGCTGTAGCCGTCGCCGCCGGTGGACGAGCTTTTGACGATCTCGAGCGCCACATGCGTGCCGCGCGGGTCCGTCATGTTCGCCTGGCTCTTGCCTTCCATCTCCGGCTTGGGCGGCACGAGCAGCGCCACGGCGTTGCTGTCGTAAATGCCGAAGTAGCCGCTCTGGTCGTCGCCATAGCGCGTGCCGCGCAGCGTGGCGATGGCGAGGCGCTTCGCGTCGTCGGCGCTCATGTGGCCGGCGGCCGCTTCCTTCTGGTAGTACGAGACCACGCCCAATGCGGTTTGCGTCTCCTGCTCGACCAGGGTCTTGCGGTCCGTCTCCATCCCCGAGCGCGTCATGAAGGCGTTGGCCACCACCAGCACGACGAGCGAGATCCACAGCAGCCCGACGATGCCCCAGGCTTTCTGATTCAACGTTGTTCGCTTCACGTTTGTTTTTCTCCAGCCATCTTCGATTTGTTTTCTCGTGACGATGCTCATGTGCAGCGCCATCGTGTTTAACGGATGGTTTGGAGGGAACCTTAACGTTTGCGTATGGGTTCTTTGCGCTGGGTGGGATTTGTTATGCCAATTCTTTCGTTAACCTTTCGCTCGCGGCGCCGCCGTCGAAGCCCGCACGACCAGCCGCGGCGCCGGGACCACGCACATGCGCGCGGTCGCGCCGGCGGCCGAATCCGGCGCTTCGACCAGTTCCGTCAGCAACTCGACGGCCAGCTCCGCCGCCTCGACCGTTGCGACCGCAACGGTCGTGAGTGCGGGCCGCGACTCGCGTGCCAGCTGAATATCGGTGATGCCGACCACGGAAAGCTCGCGCGGCACGTCGAGCCCGAGATCGGCGGCGGCCTGCATCGCCCCGAGCGCGGGCAGGTCGTTGGTCGCGAAGATCGCGGTGAGGTCGGGATGCCGCGCGAGCAACTCGCGCGTGGCCGCGTAGCCGCCTTGCGTCGTATCCGGCGCATAGCGTACGGGCGCGCCTGCGCCGTCGAGTCCGGCGGCCTGCATGGCCGCGACGAAACCGTCATAGCGCGCCGCGTGGATGCCGGAAACCTTGCTGCCGACGATCGCGCCAATGCGCCGATGCCCGAGCGTCAGCAAATGCTGCCCGGCAAGCTCCCCCGCGCGCCGAAAGTCCACGGCCACGCACGGCAGGCCCGGCGGGTCGAGCGGCCGCTCCCACATGCACAGCACGACCGGCGCGCCGCGCCGCACGGTGGCGCGCAGGTCGGCAAAGTCGAGATTGGCGTTCATCACGAGCACGCCCGCCGAGAGCGTGCCCGCAATCTGTTCGAGGTAGGCGCGGCCCGTTTGCGGGTCGCCATCCGTATTGCAGATGATGAGGAAGCGCCCGCTGCGCCGCAGCGCATTCTCCACGGCGAGCGCGAACTCCGGATAGAACGGGTTCGCGATGCTCGACACCATGAGCGCGATGGTGGGCGGCCGTCCTTCGGCGAGCGCGCGTGCCGACAAATGCGGGCGATAGCCGAGCGCCTCGACCGCTTCGAGCACGCGTTGGCGCGTGGCTTCGCCCACACGTCCGCGCTCGCGCAAGACGTTCGAGACGGTGGCCGGCGTGACGCCGGCGCGGCGCGCGACTTCGTTCAGGGTCGGCATGCGATCTCAAAATATGGGAAGGCGATTCAACATTTGCATGATTGTGACGGCCACTGCAACATTGGCCCGACAATCAAAGCGAATATCGGAGACAAGGCAGCCAGATCGCATCAGCGATCGCTTTTTTATGGGCTGCGGATTAAGCGCTTAATCTCCGTGTCGCGCTGATTAGAACATGGAGACGGCACGATGGCGAGCATTTCGTTGCGCGGCGTTCAGAAGGCATACGGCGAGAATGCGCCGGTGATTCGCAACGTCGATCTGGAGATCGGCAGGAACGAGTTCTGTGTATTCCTCGGCCCTTCGGGCTGCGGCAAGTCCACGCTGCTGCGTATGATCGCGGGCCTGGAAGACGTGACCGACGGCGATATTTCGATCGGCGGCAAGCTCGTGAACGACGTGAGCGCCGCGCAGCGCGGCGTGGCCATGGTGTTTCAGAGCTATGCACTGTTCCCGCACATGACCGTGTACGAGAACATGGCGTTCGGCCTCAAGCTCGCGAAAACGCCGAAGGCCGAGATCGATCGCAAGGTGCGCGAAGCCGCACGCATTCTTCAGCTCGAGGCGTTGCTCGAGCGTCACCCCAAGGCGCTTTCGGGCGGCCAGCGGCAGCGCGTAGCGATTGGCCGCGCGATCGTGCGCGAGCCCGGCGTGTTCCTGTTCGACGAGCCGCTTTCCAATCTCGATGCGACCTTGCGCGGCCAGACGCGTATCGAGATCGCGCGCCTGCATCGACAGTTCGAGCAGGCGAGCGTGGTGTACGTGACGCACGACCAGATCGAGGCGATGACGCTCGCCGACAAGATCGTCCTTTTGCATAGCGGTCAGGATACCGAACGATATGGCAGCATCGCCCAGGTGGGTGCGCCGCTCGAGCTTTATCACCGGCCCGCTAGCCGCTTCGTGGCGGGCTTTATCGGCTCGCCGCGCATGAATTTTCTGCCGGCGCGCGTGGCGGCCATCGAGGCCATCGGCGTGAGCGTCACGCTCGACGACAGCGGCGAAACGGTGCGGCTGCCGGTGCAGGGCGCGCGGCTCGCGGTGGGTGCGCCGGTCACGTTCGGCGTGCGTCCCGAGCATCTCGAACTGATGGTGGAGGGCGTTGCCTCGCCCACCTCGCGCGATGATCAGGATGCCTTGACGATTTCGCGTGCCATCACGCTGGTAGAGGAACTTGGCGAGCACAGCTATGTGCACCTCGATCAGCCGGGTGGGGCAGTGCTCGTCGCCAAGGCGCCAGGCGATGCCCGGCTCCATAGCGGCGACACCGCCCAGTTCCGTGCGAGCGCGAGCGCCTGCCATCTGTTCGCGGAAGACGGCTTCGCCGTTGCGCCGCTTGCCACCGCCGAGCAACCCGCATGACAACAACGAACGAGGACACAGGGATGCGTCTTGGAGTCTGCTACTACCCGGAGCACTGGCCGGAGGCCATGTGGAAAGACGACGCCGCGCGCATGAAGGCGCTGGGCATCGCGCAGGTGCGTATCGCCGAGTTCGCGTGGAGCCGCATCGAGCCGACGCCCGGCGAATTCGACTGGGGCTGGCTCGATCGCGCGATCGACACGCTTGGCGCCGCCGGCCTGCAAGTAGTGATGTGCACGCCCACGGCCACGCCGCCCAAGTGGCTGATCGACCAGCATCCGGACATCCTGCCCGTGGGTGCCGATGGCCGCGTGCGCGGGTTCGGCTCGCGGCGGCACTACGACTTTTCGTCGCCGGCGTATTACGAAGCTTCGCGGCGCATTTGCGAGGCGGTCGCCGCGCGTTATGGCCAGCATCCCGCCGTCGCGTACTGGCAAACCGATAACGAGTACGGCTGCCATCAAACGGTGGTCAGCTACTCGCCGGCGGCGGTGCAGCGGTTTCGCGAATGGCTCAGGGCGCGCTACGGCAGCATCGACGCGCTCAACACCGCCTGGGGCACCGTGTTCTGGAGCATGGAGTACCGCGGCTTTGACGAGATCGAGGCGCCCGTCGGCACCGTGACCGAGGCGCATCCGTCGCAACGGCTCGACTACCAGCGCTTCGCCTCCGATGAAGTGCAGCGCTACAACCGCATGCAGGTCGATATCCTGCGCGCGCATTCGCCGGGGCGGCCCATCGCGCACAACTTCATGCAACTCTTCATGGAGTTCGATCACTACAAGGTTGCCGCCGATCTCGACGTCGCGACGTGGGACAGCTATCCGCTTGGCGCGCTCGATCAGCAGTGGTACGCGCCCGACGTGAAGGCGCGCTATCTGCGCACCGGCCACCCGGACTTCGCCTCGTTCAATCACGACGTGTACCGGGGCATGTCGAAGCTGCCGTTCTGGGTCATGGAGCAGCAGCCTGGCCCCGTGAACTGGGCCCACTGGAACCCCGCGCCGCTGCCCGGCATGGTGCGCCTGTGGAGCTGGGAAGCATTCGCGCACGGCGCAGGCTGCGTGTCGTATTTCCGCTGGCGCCAGGCGCCGTTCGCGCAGGAGCAGATGCACGCGGGACTGAATACGCCCGATAACCGCCCCGACCTCGGCAGTGCGGAGGCGGCGCGCGTGGCCGAGGAAATCGAGGCCGTGCTCGTGGCAGCGAAGGGCGGCCCCGACTTCGACGTGACGACGCCTGTTGCGCTCGTGCTCGATTACGAGGCGAAGTGGCTCTTCGAGATTCATCCGCAGGGCGCGGATTTCCACTATCCGCGCTTCGCTGTGGAGTACTACTCGGCGCTGCGCTCGCTCGGCTTCGACGTGGATATCGTTTCGGTGCACGCGCCGCTCGACGGTTACCGGCTCGTGGTCGTGCCGCCGCTGCCCGTCGTGCCCGACGACTTCGCGCAGCGCATCGCCAGTTTGGGCGCGCAAGTGGTGATCGGGCCGCGCACGGGCTCGAAAACCGTCGACCTGCAGATTCCCGCCAACCTGCCGCCCGGGCCGCTCGCGGCGCTGCTGCCGCTGCGCGTGTGGCGCGTGGAGTCGTTGCGGCCCAATATCAGCGAGCCGGTGCGCTTCGACCTGGACGGTGCGCACGAAGGCCACGCGCGCCACTGGCGCGATCTCATCGAACTCGGTGCCAACACCGGCGACAACGAATGGGCCGTGCCGGAAGTGCGCGCGACGTTCAGCGACGGCCATCCCGCTTATGTGAAGAGTGGCGCGGTCCACTACCTCGCGAGCTTGTTCGACGAGGCGAGCACGCAGGCGCTCTTCGCGCGCGTGGCGCGCGAGGCGGGGCTCGCGCCGCAGCCGCTTGGCGACGCCATCCGCGTGAGCCGGCGCGGCGGCTTCACCTGGGTGTTCAACTACGGGCCGGGCACGCACACGCTTTCTGCGGATATTCCCGACGATGCATACGTGATCGGCTCGCGTACGATAGAGCCGCAGGGCGTGAGCGCCTTCCGTTCGCAATAGACGCATTGCGCAGTTGCTTCCGATGCAGCACCGACAACGACGTATAACCAAGGAGACACGCATGATCGGCAAGACCTTCAGACCACGCACCCTGCTCGTTGCTGCGACGCTGGCGGCGGGCGCGCTTGCAGGCACGTTCGCGAGCGCGGCGCAGGCCGGCACGCTCGAAATGAACATTGCCTACAAGGGCGCAAGCCAGCGCGCCGTGTGGGAACAGGTGATCGACGAGTTCAAGAAGACGCACCCCGGCACCGACGTGAAGGTGTCGTTCGTCGACGAGGAAGCCTACAAGGTCCAGTTGCCGAACTGGCTCACGACCGCGCCGCCCGACATCGTGAACTGGCACGACGGCGAGCGCATGGCCTATTACGCGAAGCGCGGCCTGTTCGCGGACCTATCGGACGACTGGAAGAAGAATAACTGGGACAGCATGTACGCCTCGACGAAGGAGGCTTCGTCGTACCAGGGCAAGCAGTACGCCGCGCCCACGGTGTATTACTCGTGGGGCATGTTCTATCGCAAGGACCTGTTCGACAAGGTAGGCATCAAGAGCGAGCCGAAAACGTGGAATGAATTCCTCGATGCCTGCAAGAAGCTCAAGGCCGCGGGCATCGCGCCGATTGCCGTGGCCGGGCGCGACGCGTGGACGCTGGCGGGCTGGTTCGACTATCTGGACCTGCGCCTGAACGGCAACGCGTTCCACCAGAAGCTGATGGCGGGCGAAGTGCCGTACACCGACCCGCGCGTGAAAAAGGTCTACGTGACGTGGAAGCAACTGCTCGACGACGGCGACTTCATTCCCAATTCGCTCTCGTACGATCTCGATGCGGCGCAGCCGTTCCTGTTCCAGGGCAAGGCCGCGATGATGCTGATGGGCACCTTCATTACGGGCGGCTTCAGCCCGACGGTCAAGCAGCAGATGGGTTACTTCCAGTTCCCGATCATCGACCCGAACGTGCCGACGGCCGAAGATGGCCCGGTCGAATCGCTGCATATTCCGGGGAAGGCGAAGAACAAGGCCGATGCGCACGCGTTCCTCGCGTTTGCGGAGACGCCCGAAATTGGCGAGCAACTTGCCAAGGGGCTGGGTTCGCTTTCGGCCAACAGCAAGTCGCCGGAGCCTGACGACCCGATTTCGAAGATCGGCTTCCAGATCCTTTCGAACACGAAGGGCGGCATTGCGCAGTTCTATGACCGCGACATGACCAAGGAAATGGCCGACGAAGGCATGAAGGGCATGCAGCAGTTCGTGTCCGATCCGACCAGGCTCGACTCGATTCTCGCGCAGTTGGAGCAGACGCGTCAGCGGATCTACAAGAAGTAAGTCGTTTGAAGAGAAGGCGGGCGGTGCGTTCTGCTGTTACGCTGCCGCCCGCCACGGAGCCTGAAAAGGGAGGTTTTTGCCGTGAGACAGGCAGTGAGTCATACCGTTGCGCATCGCGTGGACGGCGCTGCGCCGGCGGGTGGCGAGAACGGCGGCATGCCGCACGCAAGCGGGCGGGGCATTCAGCCGCGCCGACGCGCATCGCCCACCGCACGGCGCCAGCGCCGTGCCGCGTGTCTCTTTCTCGCGCCCGCGGTGATCATGTTTGCGGTCTACGTGATCTGGCCGATTCTCTCCACACTGCGTCTCTCGCTCTACAACTGGGACGGCATGACCGAAGCGAGCTTCGTGGGCCTCGCGAACTACCTCGAACTGTTCCACTCGCCCACGTTCTACACGGCGCTCAAGAACAATGTGATCTGGCTGGTGCTGTTCCTGCTCGCGCCGCCCATGGGCCTCGCGATCGCGCTGTACCTCAACCAGGCCGTGGGCGGCATCCGCATCGTCAAGTCGCTGTTCTTCGCGCCATTCGTGCTTTCGGGCGTGGTGGTGGGCCTCATCTACTCGTGGTTCTACGACCCCACGTTCGGCCTGCTCGCGCTCATGCTGGGCCGCGGCATTCCCGTGCTCGGCGACCCGAACTACGCCACGCCCGGCATCATCTTCGCAGCGCTCTGGCCGCAAACCGCGTACTGCATGATCCTCTATCTCACGGGCCTCACCACGCTCAACAGCGAGCAGATCGAGGCTGCGCGCATGGAAGGCGCGAAGGGATGGACCATGCTCTGGCACGTGATCCTGCCGCAACTGCGGCCCGTCACGTTCATGGCCGTGGTGGTCACGGTCATTGGCGCGCTGCGCAGCTTCGACCTCATCTCCGTGATGACGGGCGGCGGCCCGTTCGAAAGCTCGACGGTGCTCGCGTACTACATGTACGACCAGGCAATCAAATACTACCGGCTCGGTTATTCGGCCGCGATTGCCGTCGTGCTGTTCGCGATCATGCTGCTCTACATCGTCTATCACCTGCGCCGCCTGCTGCGCAGCGAGCACTGAATCCGCTACGAGGAGCCCACATGTTTCCGATTCCGGTCGACAAATGGAAGCCCGCGTCGCGCCGCCTGTACAAGCTCTCGCTGCCCGTGGCGCTCGTTATCTGGCTGCTGCCGCTCATTGCCGTGCTGGTCACTTCGGTGCGCTCCACCGAGGAATTGAGCGAAGGCAACTACTGGGGCTGGCCGAAGCACTTCGCGATGGTCGAGAACTATCGCGACGCGCTCACGACCTCGCCGATGCTCAATTACTTCTGGAACAGCGTGCAGATCACGCTGCCCGCCGTGGCCGGGGCGATCGCGCTCGCGGCGCTGGCGGGCTATGCGCTGGCCATCTACCGCTTTCCGGGCAATTCGGCGTTGTTCGCGACTTTCGTTGCGGGAAACTTCGTGCCGATCCAGGTGCTGATGATTCCGGTGCGCGACCTCACGCTCAATCTCGGGCTCTACAACACCGTTGGCGGCCTGATCCTGTTCCACCTTTCGTTTCAGACCGGTTTTTGCGCGCTTTTCCTGCGCAATTTCATCAAGCAGTTGCCGTTCGAACTCGTGGAGGCCGCGCGCATCGAGGGCGCGAACGAATGGACCGTGTTCGTGCGCATCGTGCTGCCGCTCATTCGCCCGGCACTCGCCGCGCTCGCCATTCTCGTGTTCACGTTCGTCTGGAACGACTACTTCTGGGCGTTGTGCCTGACCCAGGGCGACGACGCCGCGCCGATCACCGTGGGCGTTGCGGCCCTCAAGGGGCAGTGGACCACGGCATGGAACCTCGTTTCCGCAGGCTCGGTCCTGGCTGCGCTGCCTTCGGTGATGATGTTCTTCGCGATGCAGAAGCACTTCGTGGCGGGGCTCACGTTCGGCGCGACCAAGGGCTGAACGGTCGATGAAAGGCGGGGCGATTTGACTTCGGCGCGGCGCTACGGTCCAATTTAGAACGACCCGATGCACGCAACACCCGCAAGGAACGCCCCATGCAGCACAACGAACCGACCCCGCAGGCGATGCAGCCCGCATCGCCCACGCAATTGCCTGCCGCGCTCGTGCGCGAATTCGACGGCGCGCACCTCGAAGCGCGCCTCGCCGATGCGGTTCGCCTTTCTACCGTCAGCGAGGACGGCTGGCCGCACGGCGCGCAGCTGAGCGCGGGCGAGATTCTGGCCGTGAACGCCACCACGCTGCTGATCGCGAGCTGGCCGCAGTCCAGCACCACAGCGAACCTCATGCGCGACGGCCGCCTCACGCTCTCGCTCGTGCATGACGGCGCGCTGCTGGAGATTCGCGCACGCTCGCACGCCGTGTCGCAGCGCCAAACGGCACTCGCACTAAGCGTATTTCGCGTGGATATCGAATCCGTCACCGAGCATCGGGCGAAGTATGCCGAGGTGCTGAGCGGCGTGACGTTCCGGCTCTACGAGCCCGCGCAGGTGCTCTCGCGCTGGCGCGAGCAGATCTCGATGCTGCGCGCATTGGCCTGAGTTCGCATGCAGTGCGCGGCGAAACCTTCGTGATGTTGTCATTGTCGATGTGCTAGCGTGTCCAGCAGGGCGCGCTTCACACGACCCTGCGCAACGCAGAAACAAACGCTACCGGAACCACGATGCAGACCACGGTACTCACAGACTGGCAGCAGTTCATGTCGCTGACGACGCAGCTCGACGGCTGGGCATTTCGCGGCCAGCTGAACGCGCAGTGGCACCTGGAAAGCTCGCTCACGCGCTACATGCGCGACTACGTGGGCGACCGGCTGCAATGGCGCCAGCGCGAGGAGCGCGCCATTCGCGTGTTTCGCCGCAAGGCGCACAATTTTCTCGCGCATCCGGACCTGCTCAAGGACGACCTGCGCTGTCTCGCGCTCATGCAGCACCACGGCGCGCCCACGCGGCTGCTCGATTTCACCAAGAGCCCGTTCGTCGCGGCCTTTTTCGCGCTCGAACGCGCAACCGGCGACGCGGCCGTCTACGCGCTGAACACGCCGGCGCTCTGGAACAGCCGCGCGCTGCCCAAGGCCAATCCCACGCTCACGCGCGACGTGATCGACCCGCGCGCGCACGACAACTTCGAGCGCTACTTCTTTAGCAACACGAACGAAATTCTCTGGTCAGGCGAACCCACGGAGATGGACGACCGGCTCGTCGCCCAGTCGGGCACGTTCGTCGTGCCGGGCGTGATCGACAAGCCGTTGCAGGCCATTCTGGAAGGCTACGAGAGCCACGAGGAACTGCTGCACAAGATCGTGCTGCCCGAGCGCATCCGCATGGACGCGATGAAGTGGCTCTACCGCATGAACATCACGAATGCGTCGCTGTTTCCGGGGCTCGACGGGCTCGCGCGATCCATTGCGGTGGAGCTGGAGATCGTGTGGTCGGGCATGGTGGTGCCGGTTGCGAGCTCGCCGAACTGAACCGGCGCCGCGCAGCGGCCACACTCACGGCGTTTCGGGCCGCGGCAGGTTGAGGCCGGGCGCGAGGCGCGTGGCCTTGAATTCCGTCACTTCGAAGGTGGCGACCCCCTGCTGAGCGAAGGGGTCGGCGGCGAGCAGCGCGTCGAGCCGCTCGCGCGGCATGTGCGAGGCGATGATCACGCCGCCGTCGCGCGGCATTTTCGGGCCGGCGGCGATGAAATTGCCGGCTTCGAACTGTGCGTCGAGGTACGCGCGATGCGCGGGCAAGGCGTCGTCGATGCGTTCGAGCGAAGCGTATAGAACAGCGAAACGATGTACATGGGTGGTCGGTAAAAAACGGGCGAAGCGTGTATGTTAGCGCGCGAGACCGCGCAATGCCGCGTGTGAGGCGTTGTGCTGCGCCTCGGTGGCGGCCTCCACTATGGCTTCGGTCTCGCGGCGCAGCCTCACGATGCCGTCCAGCTGCGTGGCGACAGCGGCCTCCCACAGCGCGCGCATCTGCATGGCGATCTCGGGCGGCACGTCGGGCATCGCGAAGGCGATGAGGCCCGCCCGCACGACTTCCGCCTCGATGGCGTTGAGGTGCCGCGAGAGCGTGGCGGGCTCGCCGGCACCCAGCCGCGCCCGGAGCTTGCGCACCGAGACGACCTTCCGGAACCGGGCATCGGATGCGGGGGCGGGGTCGCCCGCCTCGGCGAGCATCGCGATGACCGTGGCGCGGATCGCGTCGGGGGTGACGGCGGGG